>JANXMB010000012.1 GCA_025354865.1 Acetobacteraceae bacterium
AACGGCCCTGGACATTCCGGAACCTGATCATTCGCACACCTTGCAAGGCTTCCGAACGGCGCATCCGAACCCCCAAAAGGGAACAGACCTACCGGACAGATCGTGTGCTACCTAAACCGGACATATCGTGTGCTAGCGACAGGTCGCGATTTTCACCTTGACCACGTAGGGCGGTATCCGTAATATCAGCAGTAGAAGCAGTCGATGTTTGCTCACCGCTGTTCTCCTGAGTAAAAACCGGTCGGGCCATTCCCGGCCGGTTTCATCGTTTTAGGCCCAGGATGTTAATATTCGGTTAACGCCGGCCGCTTTATTCAAAGCAGACGCAGCAGCACGAAACCGCCGACGATGCCGGCCGCGACACAAGTCGTCACCAGGGTCAGCCGCCGCTCGATGAACGATCGCACTCGGTCGCCGAAAAAATGCAGCAACGTGGCCACCAGGAAAAAGCGGGCGCCGCGGGTGACGACGCAGGCCGCCATGAAGACCGCGAAATCGAAATGCGCGGCGCCCGAGGCGATCGTCACGATCTTGAACGGAATGGGGGTCAACCCCTTCACCAGAATGATCCATAGACCGTACTGCGCATACATCGCCTGAAACGCATCGAACTTCGCCGCGTAGCCGTAGAAGGCAAGCAGCGGCCGGGCGAGCTGGTCGAACAACTCGTACCCGATCGCATAACCCAACGCGCCGCCGACAACACTGGCGACGGTGCAGACCAGGGCAAATCGCCACGCGCGGTCCGGGCGCGCCAACGCCATCGGGATCAACAACGCATCCGGGGGGATGGGAAAGAAACTGCTCTCGGCGAAGGCGATCGCCGCCAGCCACCACAAAGCCCGAGGGGACGAAGCCAGCGCCAGAACGCGCGTATAGAAACGGTGCAACATGGTCTCGACTTTAGCCGGTCTGGCCAGGGGGACGCCATCCCCTTATCCTGCGGTCGAAATGCGCCGAGGAGACGCCCCAACCATGAATACCGTTGCCCATCTGCTGGCCGACAGCCTGGAAGCACACAACGTCGATCAAATCTTCTGCGTCCCCGGCGAATCCTTTGTCGGCCTGACCAGCGTGCTGACCGCGCGCAACTCCATCCGCATGATCGTCTGCCGCCACGAAGGCGGCGCCGGGTTCGCTGCCGTCGCCGACGGGCGGCTGCGGTCGCGCTCGGGGGTGTGCATCGTCTCGCGCGGGCCGGGTCTGGCGAATGCGATGGTCGCCATCCACTCCGCCTTTCACGACGCCACGCCTTTGGTGATGCTGGTCGGACAGGTGGAACGCAAGGACTTCGGGCGCGGGGCGTTGCAGGAACAGAACTACTCCAAGCTGCTGGCCGATATCACCAAGGAAGTAATCGAGGTCAACGAGCCGGAAACCGCGTCCGAAGCGATCGCCCGCGCCTTCCATCTGGCGGAAACCGGCACCCAGGGGCCGGTCGCGGTGATCCTGCCGGAAGATATTTTCGACGAGGAAACCGACGCCGAGGTGAACCTGCCCCGGCCACGGGTGCTGTCCGGGCCTCGGCAACAGGATTTGGACACGCTCGCCAACATGCTGGCGCAGTCCGAACGGCCGCTGACGGTGGTCGGCGGGGCGCTGCTGGCCGACACGCTCTACGATGCCAATGTCGCCGCCGATCTGCGCACGCTGGCAGAAACCTGGATGTTGCCCATCAATCCCACCCATCGCCGCCCGCAACTATTCGATGCGCGGCATCCCAACTACGGCGGTTACATGGGCATCCGGGTGCCACCGGCTTTGATCGGAGAAATGAAAAAATCCGATCTGATGGTCTCGATCGGGGAACGGATCACCGATAGCGTCAGCCAGTCCTATACCTTTCCCGCCGCGCCGCAGCCGCAACTGCCGCTGGTGCATATCTGGCCGGATGCGAACGAAATCGGCCGGGTGTTCCGCCCGACATTGGGTATCGCGTCGAACCCGCACGAGGTCGTCAAGGCCCTACTGGCGCGCGGCACACCGGCCGATGCTGCCAAGCGCAAGGGCTGGGTCGATCGGTTGCACGCCATCCACCTGGGCCTGCTCGACAAGAAATGGGAACCGACGACCGACGGCGTGAATTTTGCCGCTGTGGTGTGCGAGGTGGACAAACATCTCGCGGACGACGCGATCGTGACCTCGGACGCCGGAAATTTCGGCTCCTATATTCACCGTTATATCGGCTTCAAATCGACCCAGATCTTCCTGTCCTCCATCGTCGGCGCCATGGGGTCCGGCATGCCGATGGCCGTTGCCGGCACGCTGCGCCATCCCGGCCGCCAAGTCGTCTGCTTCATCGGCGACGGCGGCGCGCTGATGATGGGCAACGAACTGGCAACCGCCTGTCAATACGGCGGCAATCCGATCATGATCATATCGGACAATTCCATGTACGGCACGATCGGCATGCACTCTTACGTTCGTTATCCGGAACGTAAATTCATGGACGCCATGCGCCTGACCAACCCCGATTTCGCCGCATGGGGCCGGTCCTTCGGATGCGAGGCCATTACCATCCGCGACGAATCCGAAGTCGCTGCCGGCATCGCCGCCGCATTCGCAGTCAAATCCAAGCCGGTGGTCGTGCACTGCCTGACCTCGGCGGTGCAAATGAGCGCGTGGCGCCGCTATGCCGGGGAAGAATTGCAATGACCCGCATCGCGCTGATCCACGCGCTGAAACCGTCCATCCCGGCCATCGAGGAAGCCTTCGGCCGGCTTTGGCCAGAGGCGACGTTGATGAATCTGCTCGACGATTCGCTATCGGCCGACCTCGCCGCGCAGGGATCGTTGACGCCGGCGATGACGGAACGATTTTTGACGCTCGCCCGTTACGCGCACGCAACCGGGGCGGATGCGATCCTGTTCACCTGCTCTGCCTTCGGTCCGTGCATCGACGCCTGCGCCGCCGCGCTGCCGGGCATTCCGGTGCTAAAACCGAACGAAGCCATGATCGAGGAAGCCATCGCCCTCGCCGGCCCCACCGCTCGGGTTGGCTTGCTGGCGACCTTTGCCCCCACGCTCGACTCCATGCCGCCGGAATTTCCGGCCGGCATGACGATCGTGCCGTGTCTGGCTGCGGCGGCGTTGACGGCGCTGAACAAAGGCGACGGCGCGGGCCACGATCGGGAAGCGGCTGCGGCCGCAACGGCGTTGCAAGATTGCGATATCGTTGCGCTGGCGCAGTTCAGTTTAAGCCGAGCAGCGGGGGCTGTGGGGGCGGCGACGGGGAAGAAGGTGTTGATTACGCCGGATAGCGCGGTGCGGAAGTTGCAGCGGTTGTTGGGCTGGAAGCAGGCGGCGTAACGTGATGTTCTCCGGTCGGTTCGGCGGGCCGCTCGCCGCCCCGATCGGTGTCGAATGACCGAAAGGACTGCGACGATGGATTTGCTCGCTTTTCGCGCCTCGCTCGTTGCCGGCGAACCGCCGGTCGGGCTCGATCTGCCGCTGCAAACCTTGTGGTGGGACGCGAAGGGCGACTGGACGAAGGCGCACGCATGCGCGCAGGCCGACGAATCCGCGACCGGATCGCGCGTGCATGCCTATCTGCATCGGGTCGAGGGCGATCTGGCGAACGCCGGCTACTGGTACAAGCGCGCAGCCGTCACCCCGGCGACCGACACAACGGCGGCGGAGTGGGAACGTTTGGCGACGGCGTTGCTGGGGCGGTAACCGCCCCTACATCCCCAACACATCCATCATCGAGCGCAATCCGGCGTCTCGCCCGGCAACCCACAGCGCCGCCCGCACCGCGCCGGTCGCGAAGGCGCGGCGATCGAAGGCGCGATGGGTCAGGGCGATATGTTCCGTGCCGGCAGCGAAAATCAGCGTGTGCTCGCCGACCACCTGACCGCCGCGCAGGGCCGCAAACCCGATCGCACCGGTCTTGCGCGCGCCGGTATGGCCGTGCCGGCCGCTTTCGATTACCGCGTCCAACGACACGCCCCGCCCTTTCGCCACCGCTCGACCGATCCCGATCGCGGTGCCGGACGGGGAGTCCACTTTCTGCCGATGGTGCATCTCGACGATCTCGGCGTCGTAGGACTCGGCCGGCAGCGCAGCCCCCATCCGTTCCGCCAGCGCCAGAACCAGATTGACCCCGGCGGAGAAATTCGACGCGTAGACGACGGGAATGCGTTCGGCGGCGGTCGCTACGGCGGCCTCGTCTGCGGCCGACAGGCCCGATGTGCCCAGCACCCAGGCTTTCCCCGATGCGGTCATGGCGGCGGCAGTGGCCTGCGCAGTTGCGGCATGGGTGAAGTCGATCACCACATCCGACGCGGCGGCCAGTGCAGCAACATCGGCAAAACCGATCACCCCGGCCGGCAGGGCTGCCGAACGCCCGACGCCGCCGGAGAGGGTGGCGCCGGCGGCGCGAACTTCCTCGACCAGCAACTGCCCCATCCGTCCGGTGACGCCGGCAATGCCGATGCGTGTGGTCATGTTCCTCGCTCCTTACAAAAAAACCGAGCCGGTTACGGGTTCAGACGGGCAACCGTTATTTCCGGCGGGACTCTGATACCGGATGCCGGCGGCGGCAAGCCGGCCGGTGCCCAGCCGGTCAGCATCGCCATGCGCAGCGACACCGGCACGCGCCCGTTTTCGGCCGGCAACCCCGCCAGAGCCATCGGGAACAGGCCCCGGGGCGGTATCCGGCGGTCGCGCAGGCGGATGGCATTCGCCTCCCCGGCGGAACGGAGGTCGCGTAGCAATGCGAAGGGATCGGCATAGAGCAGCCGCAGTTCCTCCATATCCGCCACCGGCACCGCGAAGCCGGCCCGTTGCAGCAACCCGGCGCAATCCCGCAGTTCCGGGAAGGGGGACACGCGGGGCGACACGCCGCCGGTCAGCGCGGTTTCCGCTTCGGTCAGGGCCGATCGCAACTCGGTCAGAGTGCCGAGGGCCGGCATGCTCGCCAGCAGCAGCCCATCCGGTTTCAGCGTCTGCCGCAGTTGGATCAGCGCGCCTGGCAGGTCGTTGACGGCATGCAGGGATAGGCTGGCGACGATCAGGTCGAAGCTGGCCGGGGCGAAGGGCAGAAATTCCTCGTCCGCCGCGACGCACGGCCCGCCGTTGGTGCCGGCCATGGCAGCGGACAGATCGCAGCTTACCACCGCGATCCCCCGCGCGCGCAGCAGCGGCGCCACCACCCCGCGCCCGCCCACATCCAGCGCGCAGGAAAACCGCCGGGTGGTGTCGTCCAGCCGGTCCACCAAACGTTCGGCCGCATCGCGCAGCACCTCGGCCACCGATCCGACGGTGGCGGCGGCTCGGTCCCGGTGGCGGCGCACCGCCCGACGGTCGAAAACAAGCATCGCATCCATGCCCCGCATGTGCGCCGGGAAACACGAATTGCCAAGCCGGCCCGCTACGTCCTACGGTTGCAGAAATCGGGAGAGCCCAGTTCATGCAGACCATCGACGCCCAAACCCTCCGCACCTGGATCCAGGATTCCGGCGAACTCGCGCTGCTCGATGCGCGCGAAGATGGGGAGTTCGGCGCCGAGCACCTGTTCTGGGCGGTGCCTTGCGGTTTGTCCGGGCGGGAGACGCGGGCGCGGGCGCTGCTGCCTCGGCGCGACACACGCATCTGCGTGACCGACGACGGGCGCGGCGTGGCGCAGCAACTAGCGGCCTGGCTGGAAGGCATCGGCTGCACCGATGTCTCCGTGCTGGATGGCGGCACCAAGGCGTGGATCGCGGCGGGGTATGTCGTGTTCTCCGGCATGAACGTGCCGTCGAAAGCGTTTGGGGAGTGGGTGGAGCACCATTACGGCACCGAAAGCGTGGATGCGCCGGAGTTGGATGCCTGGATCAAGTCCGGCAAGAAGATGGTGGTGCTGGACAGCCGCACGCAGGAAGAATTCAACCGCATGTCGATCCCGACCGGCATCGGCGTGCCCGGCGGAGAACTGGTTTACCGCATCGGCGACATCGCGCCCGACCCGGACACGCTGGTCGTGGTCAACTGCGCCGGTCGCACCCGCAGCATCATGGGCGCCGAGAGCCTGCGTCGCGCCGGCATCCCCAACAAGGTGGTGGCGCTGCGCAACGGCACCATGGGTTGGGACCTCGCGGGGTTGACCTGCGATCGCGGCAAAACCGCTCGGTTTGCACCGGGCACGCCGCAGACGGCGGCGCTGGCGCTGCAACGGGCGACGGCGTTCGCGCACGAAACCGGGGTGCGGACGATTACCCCGGCCCAACTCGCGGCGTTCGAGGCCGATGCCAGCCGCACCTTGTATGTCCTGGACGTGCGCGATCCCGCAGAATACCGCGCCGGGCACCGCGCCGGCAGCACCAACGCGCCGGGCGGGCAGTTGGTGCAGGCGACCGATACTTGGGTCGGGGTGCGCGGCGCCCGCGTCGTGCTGCTGTGCGATACCGGCGCACGCGCCCGCATGTCTGCCGCGTGGCTGCGGCTGATGGGCCATCGCGACGTGTTCGTGTCCGACGGCGCCTTGCAAGGTGGCACACCGCGCGCCGCCGTGCCGGAACTCGCGGCCCCCGTCTCTGGCATCGCTGTCGCCGACCTCGCCGCACTGCTGCCCGGGGCGACGGTCATCGACCTCGCCCGCAGCATCGAGTTCCGCGATGGGCATATTCCCGGCGCGATCTGGGGCGTGCGCAGCCGGCTGTCGGCAATCCCATCGGACAAACCCGTGGTCATCGTGTCGCCCGACGGCGAAGCGGCGCGCCTCGCGGTGCCGGAGGTGCAAGCCCTGACCGGGCAAACCCCGCGCGTGCTGACCGGCGGCACCGCCGCGTGGAAAGCCGCCGGACAGGCGCTGGAGAAGAACCGCCTGATCCCCGCCGATGAGGATTGCATCGACTTCTACCTCCGCCCCTACGATCGCAATTCGGGGATCGAGGACGCGATGAACGCCTATTTGTCGTGGGAAATCGATCTGGTGCACGAGATCGAGCGCGACGGCACGGTCGCCTTCGGGGCCGGTGGCTGACAGCGAGCGCCCGCAGTGACGGTTGCCGATCTCGGGCGGATCGCCCTCGATTTCCTGCTGCCGCCGCATTGCGCCGCCTGCGATGAGCGGGTGGCGACCGCCGGCCAGCTTTGCGCGACCTGCTTCGCGGCAACCGGCTTCATCGGCGAACCCTGCTGCCAGCGCTGCGGCGTCGCCTTCGCGGTCGCCGCCTTGGGGCCGATCTGCCAAGCCTGCGAAACCAACCCACCACTCTACCGCCAGGCGCGCGGGGCCTTGACTTACGATGCCCAGGGCCGCCGGCTGATCCTGCCGTTCAAGCATGCCGATCGGCCGGAACTTGCCAAGGTCCTGGCGCCGCACATGGCCCGCGCCGGGGCGGATTTGTTACGCCGAGCGGACGTTTTGGTCCCGGTGCCGCTGCACCGCCGCCGTTTGTTTGAACGCCGTTACAATCAGGCCGTGCTGCTGGCAGCCGAGTTGTCGCGGCTGTCGGGGGTGGCGGTGCTGCGCGACGGGTTGGTGCGCACCCGAGCGACCGCGTCGCTGGGGGACCGAAGTGCTGCCGATCGGGCGCAGGAAGTCGCGGATGCCTTCGCGGTGCGCCCCGGTCGGGAGGCCGCTTTGCAGGGACAAACCGCTTTATTGATCGACGACGTCATGACCTCTGGCGCGACGGCCAATGCCTGCACGGCCGTGTTGCTGCAAGCGGGGGCGAGCGCCGTCGATGTCCTTGTCGCCGCCCGTGTGCCGCCCGGCCGGTCCTGGGACACAGCATGAGCGACGCTTCCGTCCTGAATACCGGGGTTATCCAACGCCGCAGCGGCGCGGGGAAACGCAAGGATGCCGGCAAGCGCACAATTGTTGTGACCGGCGTCGCCCGTTCCGGTACCAGTATGGTCGCCGCCGTACTGCGCTCGGCCGGCTTGCACATGGGCGATTTCGTGCACGACGTGGTCAACGAAGATGCGCAAATGCTGGAGATCGTGCGCTCCAACGACCTTGGTTTATTACGCACAACTATCGAGCACACCAATGCTCGGCATGCCAGTTGGGGATTCAAAATTCCCAATTTGCACGCCCATATGCGCTACGACTCGCTGCATTTGTTCCGCAACCCGCATCTTGTCGTCGTCTACCGCGATCCCATCGCTGTCGCGGTGCGCAATGCCCTGTCGGAACATACCGACCAACTGGCCGGCGTCCTGGCCGCGAGTGCGGCGATGCAGGCGATGACCCGCTTCGCCCAGCAGGCGGGTTGCCCATTGTTGCTGTTGAGCTACGAGAAAATCCTCGGTTTCCCGCCGCTGCTGATCGACAGTCTGGCGGATTTCTGCGGTCTCGCGCTGGCCCCTGCTGCGCGGGCGGCTTTGCTGACCGAGGTCAAGCCGAACAATCCGGATTACCTCGCCGCCGCGTCGCGCCGGTTTTTGGGGCGCATCGACGGGATGTCGAACGGTGCGCTGTACGGCTGGTGTTTTGAGGAAAACCGAATCGCCCCGGTGCGCCTGGAGATTCTGGGCGATGGGCATTTGCTGGCGACGATCGATGCCGATCAGTATCGGGAAGATCTGGCTGCGGGCGGCATCGGCAACGGCTGCCACGGCTTTCTGATCGAACTTGACCACCGCAAGCTGACGCCCGCCACGACGATCCGGGTGCGGATCGCCGGCCGGCAGTTGGAACTGGAAAACAGCGGTCTGGCCTTGGGAAAACTACCGGTCCAGCGAGCGCCGGGCCGGTAGCGTGCGATCCCGTTCGGTCAGCCGGCTTTTTTCAGCAGGGGGCAGGTGCTTTCCGATAGCGGTTGGAAGGCCTTGTCGCCGGGGATCGTTCTCAGGACGGTATAAAGGTCCCACTTCCCCTTGGACTCTGCGGGGGTTTTCACCCGCACCAGATACATATCGTGCTCCATCGTGCCGTCCGGGCGGATGTGTCCGTTGCGGAAGATGGGGTCGTCGACCGGGGTTGCGCGCATTGCTTGCATGACCGGGGCGGTTTCGACGGTGCCGGCTTTTTCCACCGCTTTCAGGTAGTGCAGGACGGCGGAATAGGTTCCAGCGTGGATCATGGTCGGCTTGGCGTGCTGCGTGGCTTCGAACCGAGCGGACCATGTCCGGCTATCGTCGTTTCTATCCCAGTAGAACGCGGTGGTCAGGGTCAGGCCCTGTGCGTGTTCGATCCCGATCGCCGCGATATCGGTGATGAACGGCAGGAACGCGGCGAGTTTTTTCGTCCGGGTCAGCCCGAATTCGAACGCTTGTTTGACGGCGTTGGCGGTATCGGCACCGGCATTGGCAAGCCCGATCACGTCCGCGCCGGACGCCTGCGCGGCGATCAATTGCGCAGCAAAATCGGTGGTGTTCAGCGGGGCCAAGGATGCGCCGAGCACCTTGCCGCCGTTTTGTTCGATGATTTGCCGGGCGGTTGCTTGCAGGTTGCTGCCGAACGCATAGTCGGCGGTGATGAAATACCAGGTCTTGCCGCCCTCGGCGACCATTGCCCCGGCGGTGCCGGCGGACAGCGCGTAGGCGTCGTAAGTCCAATGCACGCCGGAGGGCGAGCATTCCGCGTTGGTCAGCGCAGTCGTTGCTGTGCTAGTAACAAGATCGATCCGATCGCGCTGCTTCGCCACCGCTTGCACCGCCAGCGCGACCGAGGAATTCGTCAGATCGGTAATCATCCGCACGCCTTCCCGATCGAACCATTGGCGGGCGATATCGGTGCCGATATCGGGCTTGTTTTGATGATCGGCGCCCAGAACCTCGATCCGTCGGCCGAGAACTTTGCCCCCGAAATCGGCGATTGCCATCCGTGCGGCGAGGACGGATCCGGGGCCGGCGGCGTCGCCATACGGTCCGGTCATATCGGTCAGCACCCCAATTTTCAGCGGCGCTTCGTCCGCTCGGGCCACCGCTGGCAGGGCTGCCAGCAGGGCTGTGGCGAGCAGGGTTGGGATTGTCGGGGTCACGGCGGCACTCCTGATTATCGGTCGTTATCCGCTCAAGAGAGATGATTTTTTCGAATGCCGCAATATCGTGGCACCGATAAACAATATTTTTCCCCATCGACGGCTTTTAGCAGAGGGTTTGACGCCCGTCGTACCGCCCAGTAGCCTCGATTTCCAAACAGTACTCAGCACGGAAGGCCAGAGATCATGAAAGTCGGTATCGCGCTCAATATGCTCAGTCAGCCTGGACGGCCGGACTCGGCCATCCTGCACGAGCACATGCAACTCGGCGATCTGGCCGAGCCGTTAGGGTTCGATTCGCTGTTTGCGCTGGAACATCATTTCACCGGTTACGCGATGTCGCCGTCGCCGTTGCAGTTTTTGTCTTATTACGCAGGCCGGACGAAGCGCATTCACCTGGGCACCGGGGTCATCGTGATCCCTTGGCACGATCCGATCCGCATCGCCGAGCAGATCGCGCTGCTGGACATCATGTGCGGCGGTCGTTGCATTTTCGGTTTCGGGCGTGGTGCTGCTCGGGTCGAATACGAAGGTTTCCGCATCCCGATGGACGAAGCCCGCCCGCGCTTCAAGGAAGGTTTGGAAATCGTCAAGCTCGGCCTAACCCAGGAAAGCTTCGAGTACAACGGCGAATTTTTCCAGATCCCCCGCACATCGATCCGCCCGGCGCCGATTTCGCATCCGGAACGGCGTTTCTACGGATCGGCCAACAGCCCCGAATCGGCGAAGCTGATCGCGAGCCAGGGCCTGGGTCAATTGATTGTTATGCATAACGAATGGTCGAAAGCCGCGCATGAGGTTTACGACTTCCACAAATATGCCGAGGAAGCCGGGCACACGCCGAAACCGCCAATTATCGTTACCAACGTATCCTGTGCCGAAACCCGTGCGGAAGCTGACGACCGCGCCGTGACGTGGTTGGGCAAGAAGTGGGATTCGGTCGATAATCACTACCGGTTTTCCGATGGCGGGCTGTCGAACGTGAAAGGTTACGAGGCGTATAATAAAATCGGGCGCACCTACGCGAAGATGGCCGATCTCTCGCACCGCCAGAAGATGACCGACACCTATGTAAAAATTCAGTTGGTCGGAACCCCCAACGATTGCATCGATCAGATCGCGGAGTTGCGCAGCCTGACTGGGTTGGATCATCTGGTGTGCGAATTCTCCTATGGCGGGTTGCCGCATCATGAAGCCGAGCAGAATTTGCGGTTGTTCTCGGATAAGGTGAAGCCGGTGTTGCAGAGCGATTCGCTGTTCACGCAGCCGGCGAAAATTGTGACCACGTTGCCGGAATTCCAGGACACCGGCGTGTTCGTCCCGGCCTAACGATCGTCGAACCATTTGACCGGGACCCCGCCGCTGCTTCACAATCGCGGTGGAGTCCCAGTCATGAACAAGCCGATCGTGCCACCGTCTGTCCGCCTCACCGGTCGCATGCCCGGCTTGGCGAACGCTTTGCCGCCTGGATTGGATGTCCGGTCCGCTGCGGTTCTGCGAGAAATTGTCGAACAATACGTCGAAACCGGCGAACCCGTGGGCAGCCGCACGTTATCGCGGCGCCTGCCGATGAACCTGTCGCCGGCGACCATCCGCAACGTCATGGCGGACTTGACCGACTCCGGGTTGTTATTCGCGCCGCATACCTCGGCCGGGCGGTTGCCGACCGAGCAGGGGCTGCGCTTGTTCGTCGATGGTTTGTTGCATTTCGGCGAATTGACCGAGGATGAGCGCACGTCGATCACCGCCACCTTGGCCACTGCCGGACGCAGCCTGGAAGACACATTGGCGGAGGCGAGCACCATGTTGTCCGGGCTGTCCGCCGCCGCCGGTCTGGTGTTGGCGCCGAAGTCGGAGGGGGCGTTGCGCCATATCGAATTCGTGCCGTTGGGATCGGGCCGCGCGCTGGTGGTGCTGGTCGCCGGGGACGGGCATGTCGAAAACCGGGTGATCGAAATTCCGGCGGGCGTGCCTCCGTCGGCATTGCAACAGGCCAGCAACTACCTCAATGCCCGCTTGTCCGGCCGCCCTTTGATGGAATTGCGATCGGTGGTGTCGGAAGAAATCGCTGCCAACCGCACCGAATTGGATGCGCTGACCGAACAAGTGGTCGCAGCCGGACTGGCGACCTGGACCGGAGAGGGTCGCGGCGGCAGCCTGTTCGTGCGCGGTCAGGCTCGATTGTTGGCCGATGTTACCCAAATCGAAAGCCTTGGTGCCATTCAGGCATTGTTCGAACGGCTGGAGGCGCAGGAGACCATGCTCCGGCTGCTCGATCTGGCGGAACAATCCGAGGGTGTACGGATTTTCATCGGTGCCGATAGCGGATTGTTCGGCACATCCGGCGTGTCGATGGTGGTCGCCCCCGCGCGCGGCGAAGGCGGCCGGATCGTGGGGGCGATCGGGGTGATCGGACCGACCAGGATCAACTACGGCCGTATCATTCCGGTTGTGGACTATACTGCCCGCGTGATCGGCCGCCTGCTGGGATAACGCAGGCGGGATTTGCACGATCGGACCGACTGCCGCAGACTATTCGCAAGCTTCGGGAGTGGACGTATGGCAATCGAATGGATCAGCTCTGTCGTGTCCGTGGCGGGCACGGACATACACCTCAGGCGCGGTGGCAAAGGCGCTCCGATTGTGGTGCTGCACCGCGATATCGGGTCCCCGGACCGATTGAAATTCAACGATTTATTGGCCGAAAACAACGAAGTAATCGTGCCGAACTGCCCGGGTTTCGGCATCTCTCCGCGTGCCGATTGGTTGGGCAATGTGCGCGATGTCGCGGCGCTGTATCGCGGGATGCTGGGCGATCTCGGCCTGACGGGCGCGCCGCTAGTCGGCCTGGGCTTCGGCGGT
The DNA here is from genome assembly GCA_025354865.1 of Acetobacteraceae bacterium. GTDB lineage: Bacteria > Pseudomonadota > Alphaproteobacteria > Acetobacterales > Acetobacteraceae > Rhodopila. The sequence continues at coordinate 12,776 of JANXMB010000012.1, forward strand.
TGGATCGCGGCCGAGATGGCATGCTTCGCCCCGCACGACCCAGGCAAACTGGTGCTGGCCGGCGCGATGGGGATCAAGCCGCCGACCGGCGATATTTGCGATCAGGCATTGATCGGCTACATCGAATACGTCAAGGAAGGCTGCCACGATCCCGAAACCTTCGGGCGTATCTACGGCGAACGCCCGACATCGGAACAATTGGTGTTGTGGGATCTCTGCCGGGAGATGTCGTTCCGGCTGGCGTGGAAACCCTACATGTTCAACCGCTCGCTGCCGCAATTGCTGCGCGGCGTGCGCGCCCCGACGCTGATCGTGTGGGGCGACGACGATCGGATCGTTCCGGCTAGTGCGGGTGCCGTATTCGCCGAATCGCTGCCGCTGGCACAGCAAATCGCGATCGCCGATGCCGGCCATCTGATCGAAATGGAACAACCCGACGCGTTCGCCCAGGCGGTCCTTTCCTTCATCGCCTCCAAATAGGGAGCACGACCATGCATCTGATGTATTTCACCGAACAGCCGATGAAGGATTACCCGCAGGACGCGGGCAACGATATCGGTTTCACATCGCTGCTGATGTCGAACAAACACTTCAATCCGGTCGATGGCAGCCGGCTGTATAACGAATTCCTGGAAAACTACGTCTACGCCGAGGAAATGGGCGTCGACGGCATCATGCTGAACGAGCACCACAACGCCCCGTTCTGCATGCAGGCAAAAGCCAATATCTTCGCGTCCCTGCTCGCCGGTATGACGAAACGGGTGAAGATCGTTCTGCTGGGCAATCCGTTGCCGTTGAACGACAATCCGGTGCGGCTGGCCGAAGAACTGGCGATGATCGACATGATCTCCAAGGGTCGGTTGGTGTCGGGGTTCGTGCGCGGCGGCGGGCAGGAACAATTGGCCACCAACGCAAACCCCGCCTACAATCGGGAACGTTTCCAGGAAGCGCACGATCTTATCGTGAAAACCTGGACCCAACCCGGCCCGTTCCGGTGGGAAGGCAAGCACTATCACCAGCGCGTGGTAAATCCCTGGGCGTTACCGCTGCAACAACCGCATCCGCGCATTTGGATTCCCGGTGTCATCAGCCAGGAAACGATTATTTGGGCGGCGCAGAACGGCTACCCGTATATCTGCCTGAACACCTCGATCGAGGACACGAAAAAAATCTGGCAGCGTTATGATGCCGCCGCAGCCGACGTCGGATACACCCCGGGCACCGAACACCGGGGCTACCTTATTCGTTGCCATGTCGCCGAGACCGAGGAAAAAGCCCTCGAAAGTGCGCGGCAATTCCTGTGGATGGACGGGGAATTCACCGGTCGGTTGAAACCGGTTTGGGCGTCGCCGTCCGGCTATTTCTCCCCGTCGTCCCGCCAGACATTCGTGGAATTCGTGGCCGGCCAAAGCGCGTCCCCAACCCGACCGCGCAAGACGTTCGAACAGCAGCTTGGGGATTTGCAGATCGTTGCCGGCACGCCTGAACAGGTGGTGAAATCGTTGCGCACCATCATGCGGGAAACCCGGCCGGGCATCATGGCATTCTGGGGCAACGAAGGCCGCATGACCCAAGCCGCCGCCCAGACTTCCATCCGGCTGCTCGGTCAGGAAGTGATGCCGGCGTTGCGGGAAACCGCCAAGGAGCTGGACCTGAAAAGCCCGTTCGAGGCGGATATGCCGGTAAGCCGAGCATGGGCGGAGGCGCAGGCGCGGCGGCAGGCGGCGGAGTAACGATCGGGGGATGCGAGGGGGCCGCGATGCCCCCTCCCCAATCGGGCGGCGACGCGGCATAATGCTGATCATGATCCCGATTTCCATTCTCGACCTCTCCCCGATTCCCGAAGGCAGCGATGCCGGTGTTGCGCTGCGCAACTCGGCAGATCTTGCGCGCCATGCGGAGGAGCTTGGTTACAAACGATACTGGATGGCCGAACACCATAACCTGCCGGGAATCGCGAGCGCGGCGACGGCGGTGGCGCTGGCCCATGTCGCGGCGGCCACGCGCACGATTACGATCGGCGCCGGCGGCGTCATGCTGCCCAATCACGCCCCGCTGGTCATTGCGGAACAATATGGAACCTTGGCGGCGTTGCATCCCGGACGGGTGGAACTAGCGCTTGGCCGGGCGCCGGGATCGGACCAGATCACCGCGCGGGCGATGCGGCGCAACTTGTCGGGCGGCGACGATTTTCCGCAGGATGTTGTTGAGTTAATGCACTATTTCCAGCCAGCCGAACCCAACCAGGCGGTCGTGGCAGTGCCGGGCGCGGGGTTGAACGTGCCGATCTGGATTCTGGGATCGTCCACCTACGGCGCCCAACTCGCCGCGATGTTGGGGCTGCCGTACGGGTTCGCATCCCATTTCGCTCCGGGATCGATGATGGATGCGATCGCGATTTATCGGCAACGGTTCCGGCCATCTGCACACCTGGATAAGCCGCACGTCATGCTGGGATTGAATCTGGTTGCAGCCGATACGGATGAGGAAGCGCGGTTTCTGTTCACATCGACTCAGCAATCGTTTCTGAACATTCGTCGCGGCCGGCCGGGCAAGCTGCCGCCTCCGGTGGAGAATCTGCAAATCGACGCCTATGGCCGCGCCATGCTGGAGGATTCGCTGTCGTGCGCCATCCACGGCAGCCCCGACACGATTCGTAACGGCTTAGAATCCTTCGCCGCTCGGACCGGTGCCGATGGTTTCATGGTGACATCGAATATCCACGATCATGGGAAACGCAAACGCTCGTTCGAAATTCTGGCGGAGGTCCTGGCGGGTTGAGCGGGTTGGCCCCCTAAACCGGATCCCAATTGAAACATTGGTCCGACGTATCCAACGGCATGAAGCCCGTCTTCAGGGCCGGGCCGGCGATCGAGGCGATGCTTTCCGGAGTCCAACCCTCGGCTCGGTGCATAATCCGGATCGGCCGGGGCGAACTGAACAGGTAAATCTCGTGCATCCGGGTCCCGAATACCTGCCCGGTCACGTCCTTCGCCGCGTCCGAACACAAATACACCGCCAGCGGCGCATTCTTATCCGGCGTCATCTTCTTCAATTTCTCAACCTCCGCCGCCTGTTCCGGGGTGGACGTCGGGATCGACGATGTCATCCGGCTCCAGGCCCAGGGCGACAGGCAGTTCGATCGCACATTGTAGCGCGCCATATCCAGCGCGATCGATTTGGACAGCGCGGTAATACCCAATTTGGCGGCGGCATAATTCGCCTGCCCCAGATTGCCGATCAGGCCCGAAGTCGAGGTAATATGCACGAAAGCGCCGCTTTCCTGCTTGCGATAATGCTCCGCCGCCGCACGCGAAACGAAAAACGAGCCGTTCAGGTGCACCGCAATAACCGAGAGCCAATCGTCTTCGGTCATCCGGTGGAAAATTCCGTCGCGCAAGATGCCGGCGTTGTTGACCACGGCGTCGATGCGACCGTAATGATCCAACGCTGCCTGGACAATTTTCTGCGCGCTGCCCCATGCGGCAACCGATTCGGTGCAGACCTCGGCCGCACCGCCGCGTTGCTCGATCAGCGCTTTGGTCTGTTCCGCCGGGGTGGACGATCCGCCCGACCCGGACAGCGATGCGCCGATATCGGCGACGATCACCTTCGCCCCGGCCGCCGCCATCATCAGTGCGATCTCCCGCCCGACGCCGCCGCCCGCCCCCGTTACGATCGCAACTTTCCCGTCCATCATACCAGCCACGTTTGCATCTCCTTTACCCGCCGGCCCACAATGCCCCGCAACCTTCGCGGCGTCGAGACATGCTCGGTTTAAACCAGGACTACCCCCTGACACTGCCAACCGTGCTGGAACACGGCGCAGCTAATTACGGCTGCACCGAAGTCGTATCGTTCGGCCACGGCGAAACGGTGCGCACCGATTATGCCGCCATCGGACGCCGAGCCCGCCGTCTGGGGTCGGTTTTGGGGCAGGAAATGTATGGGTCGTTGGCTTGGAACACGTTTCGGCATCTGGAATTGTTCTACGCCGTCTCGGGCGCGGGGGCCGTGCTGCACACCGCCAATCCCCGCCTACCACCGGCGCAGATCGCCTACACGATCGATTTCGCCGGCTACAACACGCTGTTTATCGACCTGGACACGCTGGCGCTGGCGGAATCGTTGCAGCCGCAGCTACCCAAGATCGAAACCTATATCGTCATGGCACCGCGAGATGCCATGCCAGCGACGGACTTGCCGAATGCGGTTTGTTACGAAGACCTGATCGATGCGGGCGATGCGGATTGGGTGTGGCCAACAATCGACGAGCGGTCGGGCGCAGTATTATGTTTCACATCCGGCACCACCGGGGCGCCGAAGGGCGCGCTGTATTCCCATCGCGGCACCGTGTTGAACGCACTTTCGACCGGCGGCGGCAATGGCTGGGGCCTCAGCGCGAACGACGCCATCCTCGCGGTGCCCGGGTTCTTCCATTGCAACGGCTGGCAGATACCGTTCTTCGGACCGATGTACGGGGCAAAATTGGTGCTGCCCGGCCGCAGCGCCGATACACCGTTTTTACATCGACTCATTATCCAAGAAAGCATCTCCGTCGCCCCCGGTGTTCCCACAATATGGCTCGGTTTACTCGAACATTGCCGTGAAACACAGCAAGATTTGGGTCGGCTGAACCGCATTTTCTCGGGCGGAAGCGCGCCTCCGGCAGCGATGATGGAAGCCTATTTGCGCGATTTCGGCATCCGCACGATCCACGGATGGGGCATGACCGAAACGACAGCGGGATCGACGATGTCGTTTGCGCTCGACGATTTGGCGAAAATGCGAACCCAGGGCAAGCCGCTCTACGGCAACGAAATCCGTATCGTGGACGAAACAGGAAAAGCAGCGCCGCGCGACGGCAAAACCCCCGGCAGCCTACAGGTGCGCGGCCATTGGGTGGCCGGCGGGTATTTTCGCCGCCCCGACGCGGTGTGCCAAAGCCCGGACGGCTGGCTAGACACAGGCGATATCGCCGCGATCGATCCCGACAACACGCTGCATTTACTGGATCGCGCCAAGGACATGGTAAAATCCGGCGGGGAGTGGATCAGCAGTCAGGCACTGGAAGAAGCGGCGCTGCGCCTACCCTCGGTGCAGGAGGCAGCCGTGCTGGCCATACCGCATCCGAAATGGCAGGAACGGCCCTTGCTGGTCCTGGTCGCGCGTCCCGGCGCCAACCCGACCGAGGCCGATGTTATAACGCATCTTTCTCAAATCGTTCCGAAATGGTGGCTGCCCGACGCCATCGTTTTCGTCGACGCCCTGCCGCTCGGTCCCACCGGAAAATTGGCAAAAACCGAGCTGCGGCAATGGCTTAAGGATGGGCGGCTATCGCCCTACCCGATCCGGTAAAACCGCGCGGCGGTGTCGTGGAACAGCGCCGCTTTCTCGGCAGCCGAACACCCGGCGGCAATGCGCTTGAAAGCGTTCCAAAGGACGGGGTAGGAGCACATCGCCTTGTCCACCGGAAAATTACTTTCGAATATGCAACGATTTGCGCCAAACAATTCGATGAGCGTTTCCATGTACGGGCGCCACGCATCGGCCAGCTCGCCGGACGACGGGGGCAGAATGTTCGTATGGAAATCGAAACCGTTCACCACCATGGCCAGGCCGCCGAGTTTCATGCTGACATTTGGGGCAGCGGGCGAGCGTTTCGATACCCGAACGCCACTCGGCGTAGACGGCATCGGCTTTGCCGCGATAGGGGCCAACGCCCAGCGGGCCGCCGACATGGTTCAGCACCATCGGCACGTTGGGAAAGGCCCCGGCGAGATCGACCAACTCATGGATTTGCGTGTGGTACAGCCATGCGTCGTAGGACAGCCCGTATTTCTCCAACAATGCGAAGCCGGCACGAAAAGCGGGGTCGGCCATCAGTCCGAAATCCGGCGGGGTGGACATGCTGGCGAGAAAAGCGGGATGCCGCGCGGTGATTTGCCGAATGCCGCGAAAACAGCCGGCACCGGCT
>JANXMB010000050.1 GCA_025354865.1 Acetobacteraceae bacterium
GATCGGACTAGCAGCGAACCGCCGGTCGGGCGGCGGCGGAGCGTTGGGACCGAGGATTGGATCGCACGGCACCATCGGACCTAACCCAAGCCTCCTGCCAGCGTGGCTGGGCCAGATAATTCCGAACGCAACGTATTTCAGGGGGTAGACATGACAGGCAACGACGCAGGCTTTCCCGGAAAATGTCCGGTTGTGCACGGCGGCGCCACATCGTCCGGCATGCAGACCATGGCATGGTGGCCCAAGGCGCTCAATCTAGACATCCTGCATCAGCACGACACCAAGACCAACCCGCTGGGTGCGGGCTTCGATTATCGCGAGGCACTCAAGACGCTCGATGTCCAAGCGCTGAAGGACGACCTTAAGGCAGCGATGACCGACAGTCGGTCCTGGTGGCCGGCGGACTGGGGCCACTATGGCGGGTTGATGATTCGCATGGCCTGGCATGCTGCCGGCACCTATCGAATCGCCGACGGGCGGGGCGGCGCCGGCACCGGCAATCAGCGCTTTGCACCGCTCAACTCCTGGCCGGACAATACCAACCTCGACAAGGCACGCCGGCTGCTTTGGCCGATCAAGAAAAAATACGGCAATAAGGTATCGTGGGCCGACCTGACGATCCTTGCCGGCAACATGGCCTACGAGTCCATGGGCCTGAAGACCTTCGGGTTCGCCTTCGGACGCGAAGACATCTGGCACCCCGAGAAGGACATCTATTGGGGGTCCGAGAAGGAATGGCTTGCACCCAGCGGGAGCGTCGGCAGTCGCTACGCCGGCGAACGCGATCTCGAAAACCCGCTGGCCGCCGTTATGATGGGCCTGATCTATGTGAACCCGGAAGGGGTCGACGGCACGCCCGATCCACTCAGGACCGCGCGCGACATGCGCGTCACCTTTGCGCGCATGGCGATGAACGACGAGGAAACTGTGGCGCTGACCGGCGGCGGTCACACCGTCGGCAAGGCGCACGGCAATGGCAGTGCCGCAAATCTAGGGCCGGCGCCCGAAGCCGCCGAACTCGAAGAGCAGGGCCTTGGCTGGCAAAACCGCGGCGCGCGGGGTATCGGCCGCGATGCCGTCACAAGCGGCATCGAAGGGGCCTGGACCGCCCATCCGATGAAATGGAACACCGGCAAAGGCGGTTATTTCGATATGCTGCTTCGCCATGACTGGTGGATACAAAAATCGCCGGCTGGCGCCCACCAGTGGGAACCGGTCGAAATCGCGGACGACGATATGCCGGTCGACGTCGAAGACCCGTCGATACGTCGGAAGCCAATCATGACCGACGCGGATATGGCGTTGAAATTCGATCCTGCCTATCGCAAGATTGCCCAACGATTCCGCGACGATCCAGCGTGTTTCCAGGACGTCTTTGCCCGCGCCTGGTTCAAGTTGACGCACCGCGATCTTGGGCCGAAGGCGCGGTACTTCGGTCCGGACGTTCCTCTCGAAGATCTCGTCTGGCAGGACCCAGTCCCAGTCGGGCGCAGGGATTGCGACGTTGCCGCCGTCAAGGCGAAGATCGTCGCCGCTGGCCTCTCGGTCGGCGAAATGGTCTCGACTGCCTGGGACAGCGCCCGCACGTTCCGAGGGTCGGACAAGCGCGGCGGCGCCAACGGTGCGCGGATTCGCCTCGCGCCGCAGAAGGATTGGGAAGGAAACGAACCGGCGCGACTCGCCAAGGTCCTGCCCATCTATGAAAGGATTGCCGCCGAGACCGGTGCTAGCATCGCCGATGTCATCGTACTTGCCGGCAATGTCGGTATCGAGCAGGCGATCGAAGCGGCCGGTGTCGAAGTCTCGGTTCCGTTCGTTTCCGGCCGCGGCGATGCTCGGCAAGAACAAACCGATGTCGAATCTTTCGACGTACTCGAACCTCTCGCCGATGGCTTCCGCAACTGGCTGAAAAAGGACTATGCGGCCGGCGCCGAAGAACTGCTGCTCGATCGGGCCCAACTGATGGGTTTGACCGCGTGCGAAATGACCGTTCTGGTCGGCGGCATGCGGGTGCTCGGGACCAATTTCGGCGGCACCGGGTTTGGCGTATTCACCGATCGGGTTGGCGCACTGACCAACGATTTCTTCGTCGCCCTGACCGACATGGCCTATGCTTGGAAACCAACGGGACGCAACACCTACGCCATCGTCGACCGAAACACGGGCGAGACCCGGTGGACGGCGACCCGGGTCGATTTGGTATTCGGTTCGAATGCGGTATTGCGTGCCTATGCCGAGGTCTACGCGCAGGACGACAACGGCACCAAATTCGTGCAGGATTTCGTGGCCGCCTGGACGAAAATTATGAATGCAGATCGCTTCGATCTGCTGCCGGCCGGATAGTGCTCCAGCCGGCCGAAAAGCCGCCGGGGAGACCGACGAACATAGGGGGGCGGTCTCTCCTTCCGCATCTGTCGCAACGCGCCGCTACCGACAACCCCCACCTTGACCCCGCGCCCCCTATGCGGCACCACGCCACCCGTGTTCTACCGGCAAAAACATCTCCTGGCGATCGAGGGCCTGACGCCGCCCGAGATCGGCCACCTGCTCGAACTGGCCGACAGCTATGTGCTGCTCAACCGGTCCGGCAAAACCCAGCGCGACCTCCTGCGGGGGCGCACGCTCATCAATTTGTTTTTCGAGGACTCGACCCGCACCCGCACCAGCTTCGAGCTGGCCGGCAAGCGTCTGGGCGCCGATGTGATCAACATGTCGGTCTCCACATCGAGCGTGAACAAGGGGGAGACGCTGCTGGATACCGCCGCGACCCTCAACGCCATGCAATGCGATCTGCTGGTCGTCCGCCACGACCAGTCCGGTGCGCCCAATCTGCTGGCGCGCAAGGTCGATGCCTCGGTGATCAATGCCGGCGACGGCACCCACGAACATCCGACCCAGGCGCTGCTCGACGCGCTGACGATCAAGCGCCGCAAGGGCCGGATCGAGGGGCTGACGGTCGCCATCTGCGGCGATGTCCTGCATTCCCGGGTCGCGCGATCCAACATCCATCTGCTGACCACCCTGGGCAACCGGGTCCGGGTCGTCGGACCGCCGACGCTGCTGCCGGCGGGGATCGCCGACCTCGGCGTGTCGGTGTTCCACGACATGAAATCCGGGCTGGAAGGCGCCGACATCGTCATGATGCTGCGGCTGCAAAAGGAACGCATGACCCGCGGCCTCGTGCCCAGCGCGCGGGAGTATTTCCGGTTCTGGGGCCTCGATGCCGCGAAGCTCGCTTATGCCAACGACGACGCCTTGATCATGCATCCCGGCCCGATGAACCGGGGGGTGGAAATCGACAGCGCGGTCGCCGACCATCCCACCCGCAGTCTCATCAAAGAGCAGGTCGAAATGGGGGTCGCCGTGCGCATGGCCGTGCTCGACACCCTGTCCCGCGGCGATGGGCGGAACGATGTCTGACGTCCTGTTCCGCAACGTCCGGCTGATCGGCGGCGGGATCGACCAGCACGGCGATCTGCTGGTCAAAGACGGGACGATCGCCGATTTCGGCGCATCCCTCGGCCGCCCCGACGGCGCCACCATCGTGGAAGAAGACGGCGCCGTGCTCTGCCCGGGCCTCGTGGACATGCGTGCGGCCCTAGGGGAGCCGGGGTTCGAATACCGCGAAACCATCGCCTCCGCCGCCGAGGCCGCTGCCGCCGGCGGGATCACCACCCTGGCTTGCCTGCCCGATACCATGCCGGCGATCGACGACCCGTCCTTGGTCCACATGATGCGCACCAAGGGGGAGGCAACCGGCAGCCTGACCATTCTGCCCTACGGCGCCGCCACCAAGGGCTGTAGGGGGGAGGAACTGGCCGAATTCGGCCTGCTGCTGGAAGCCGGCGCCATCGCCTTCACCGACGGCGCCCAGGCGATCGGGTCCTCCCGCTTGATGCGGATGGCGCTGTCCTACGCGCGCGGTTTCGGCGCCCGCATCGTGCAACACCCCGAAGATCCGTCCTTGGCGGCCGGCGGCGCTGCCACGGAAGGGGAGTGGGCAACCCGTCTCGGCCTGCCCGGCATTCCCGCCGCCGCCGAAGCCATCCTGGTCGCCCGCGACATTCGCCTTGCGCAGTTGACCGGTGGCGCGGTGCATTTCGCCCATATCTCCACCGCCGAGGCGCTGGGGCTGATTGCCCAAGCAAAGGATGCCGGGTTGCATGTGACCTGCGACACGGCGCCGCCGTATTTCGATTTGAACGAGACGGCGATCGGGGAGTTTCGCACCTATCAGAAACTCTCCCCGCCGTTGCGCAAGGACGAGGACCGCCGCGCCGTCGTCGCCGGCCTGGCCGACGGCACGATCGATGCCATCGCGTCCGACCACCGACCCAGGGACACCGACGACACCCGCTTGCCCTACGCCGTTTGCCCGCCCAGCGGCGTCGGACTGGCCACTCTGCTTGGCGTCACCCTGGCGCAGGTGCATAACGGCGCCCTGACCCTGGCGCAGGCGATCGATCTGCTGACCCTCCGCCCGGCGCGGCTGTTGGGTGCCGTCGGCGGCACTTTGGCGAAAGGCGCGCCGGCCGATCTCTGCCTGTTCCATCCCGATCGCATCTGGCGGGTGGAGTCCGGCAAACTGCCCGGCAAAGCGCAGAACACGCCCTTCGACGGACGCCCGATCGAAGGCCGGGTGCTCGGCACCTGGAAGGCCGGCAAACGGGTATTCGCAGCATGATTTTTGCCGCCGCTTTCCTGTTGCTGGGCTATATATTCGGCTCCATCCCCTTCGGATTGGTGCTGACCCACGCCGCCGGCCTGGGCGATATCCGCTCGATCGGTTCCGGCAATATCGGCGCCACCAATGTCCTGCGGACCGGCAATAAGAAAATCGCCGCCGCCACTCTGGTGCTGGACGGGGCCAAAGGCGCGGTCGCGATCATGCTGGCGCACGGGGTTCTGCTGGGTCCCGCCAGCACCGAGGCCGGGCTCTGGGCCGGACTTGGCGCCGTGCTCGGACACCTCTTTCCCATCTGGTTGAAATTCAAGGGCGGCAAAGGGGTGGCGACCGGCCTCGGGGTGCTGATCGCTGTCGCTTGGCCGGTGGGGCTGGCGGCGTGTGCGACCTGGGCCTTGGTGGCGGCGGTGCTGCGGCGATCGTCCCTCGCGGCGCTGCTGGCCTTCGCCGCCGCGCCGATTTTCGCATTCCTGCTGGCCGATATCGCCGTCGTTTACCTTTCATTAACGATTGCCGTGCTTGTCTGGGTGCGCCACCACGACAATATCCGGCGCATCCTCGCGGGCACCGAACCGCGCATCGGCCGCACCGAATAATCGCTGCCGTCGGCTGGCCCATCGGCATCGAAGCCGGTGGCGCAAAAGGAAGCCCGACATGCGCGCCTTCAGACGCAAACCCGCCGCCAACGACGATATCGATCGCCTGCGCCTGATCCGCACCGAAGGGGTGGGGCCGATTACCTATCGCCGCCTGATGGAACGCCACGGCTCCGCCGCTGCCGTGCTGGACGCGCTACCCGGCCTGACGAAGGCGTCCATCCCCGAGGCGGGGGACGCCGAGCGGGAGATCGAGCGCACGGTGCGGTTGGGCGGGCGGTTGGTGTTTTTCGGCGATGCGGGCTACCCGCCGCTGCTCGCGATGCTCGACGATGCGCCGCCTTGCCTCGCGGTTGCCGGCGATGTCGGATTGTTGGCCATGCCCTCGGTCGCCGTGGTCGGGGGGCGCAACGCGTCCGCCAACGGGCAGCGGATGGCGGAAAGCCTTGCTGCGGCGCTGGCGCCGACCTTGGCCATCGTATCCGGTCTGGCACGCGGCATCGACGCTGCCGCGCATAAGGGGGCAATGACCACGGGTCGCACGATCGCCGCGATCGCCGGCGGGCTCGACGTCGTCTACCCCCCCGGTCACGAAGATTTGCAACGCCGTATCGCGGAAACCGGCGCCGTGGTGACGGAAGCCGCGCCCGGCACCATGCCCCAGGCGCGGCATTTCCCTCGCCGCAACCGCATCGTTGCCGGCCTGTCGCTAGGGGTTGTGGTGGTGGAGGCGTCGCTGAAATCCGGCAGTCTGATCACCGCCGGCATCGCTCAGGACGCCGGGCGGGAGATTTTCGCGGTGCCGGGATCGCCGCTCGATCCCCGCTCGCGCGGGGCCAACGACCTGCTGCGGCAAGGTGCTGTGGTGACCGAAAGCGCGGCCGACGTTCTGGCGAACCTGCCGCTGCAACCTCGGTCTTCCGGGCCGGTGCGGCTGCCGTTCGCGCTGCCGTCCAGGCCGATTGCAGCCTTGCCGCCGTCCCGATCCGACGACGATTCGGCGGCTGTTGCGCTGCTGACGCTGCTGGGCTCCGCGCCGACGGCGGTTGACGACCTGTTGCGACGCTGCCAGTTCTCTGCGTCAGCCGTCATGGCGGCGCTGTTGGAACTGGAACTCGAGGGTCGCGTCGAAACGCTGCCAGGGAACCGGTTCGCATTGGTGTCGCCCGTCGAATCGTAAGTTTTCCATACGGAATCCCATGTCTGACGTTGTTGTCGTCGAGTCTCCCGCCAAGGCGAAAACCATCAACCGCTACCTCGGTGGCGGTTACACGGTGCTGGCCAGTTTCGGTCATGTGCGCGATCTCCCGCCGAAGGATGGCAGCGTCCGCCCCGAGCAGGATTTCGCCATGGACTGGGAATCCGATGCGCGTGGGGAAAAGCAGATCGTTGCCATCGCCAAAGCGGTGAAGGGGGCCAAGACCCTGTACCTCGCCACCGATCCGGATCGCGAGGGGGAGGCGATTTCCTGGCACGTCAAGGCGATGCTGCAGGACAAAAACGTCCTGAAAGGCGTGACCGTCCACCGGATCACCTTCAACGAGATCACCCGCAGCGCCATCCAGTACGCCATTGCCCATCCGCGCGAACTCGATCAGCCGTTGATCGAAGCCTACATGGCGCGCCGAGCGCTCGATTATCTCGTGGGTTTCACTTTGTCGCCGGTGCTGTGGCGCAAACTGCCGGGCAGCCGCAGCGCCGGTCGGGTGCAGTCGGTGGCGCTGCGCCTGATCTGCGATCGCGAAGCCGAGATCGAGATCTTCAAAAATCGCGAATATTGGACCATCGAAGCCCTCTTCCTCACCCCCGCCGGCGCACCCTTCACCGCTCGGCTCACCCATTTCAACGGCAAGCGCCTCGATCAATTCGATCTCAACAATGAAACCGCCGCGCTGCTGGCCAAAGTCGCGGTGGAAGCCGGGCAGTTCGCCGTCGGTTCGGTCGAGAAGAAGCGCGTGCGGCGCAATCCGCCGGCCCCCTTCACCACCTCCACCCTCCAGCAGGAAGCCTCCCGCAAGTTGGGCTTTGGCGCGCAGCAGACCATGCGGCTGGCGCAGCAGCTTTACGAAGGCATCGACATCGACGGCGAAACCACCGGCCTGATCACCTATATGCGGACCGATGGGGTCCAGATGGCGGGGGAGGCGGTGGCCTCCATCCGCAGCCATGTGCAGGCAGCCTACGGCACCCGCTACATCCCAGCCGCCCCGCGCGAATACGTCAGCAAGATCAAGAACGCCCAGGAAGCGCACGAAGCCATCCGCCCGACCGAGGCGACGCGCACCCCCGATAGTGTCCTGCACGGCCTGAGCAGCGATCAGCGCCGCCTGTACGAGCTGATCTGGAAGCGCGCCGTCGCCTCGCAGATGCAATCGGCGGAGCTGGATCAGGTCGTCGTCGATGTCGCCGACGGCAAGGGCCAGACGTTGCGTGCCAACGGTTCGATCGTCGCCTTCGACGGGTTCCTGAAACTGTATCGCGAAGACACCGACGAATCCGAACCCGGCGCTGCGGCCGAGGACGACAACCGCATGCTGCCGCCGATGGCCGAGAGGGATCGGCTCAAGCGCGGCGACGTCAACGCGCTGCAACATTTCACCCAGCCGCCGCCGCGTTACTCCGAGGCCAGTCTGGTCAAGAAGATGGAGGAACTCGGCATCGGCCGGCCGTCCACCTACGCATCCATCCTCTCGGTGTTGCAGGATCGCAAATACGTCCGCCTCGATAAGCGCCGCTTCATCCCCGAGGATCGCGGCCGGCTGGTCACCGCTTTCCTGGTGAGTTTTTTCGAGGATTACGTCGATACCGGCTTCACTGCGGGGTTGGAGGAAAAGCTCGACGATATCTCCGCCGGGTCGCGCGATTGGCGATCGGTGATGCATGCCTTCTGGAACGATTTCTCCAAGGCGGTGGAGGGCACGCGGGAACTGAAGATCGGCGACGTCATCGACGCGCTGGACGAAGAACTCGGACCGCATTTCTTCCCCGCTCGCGACGACGGTTCCGACCCGCGCGACTGCGCCGCCTGCGGCAAAGGGCGGCTGGGGCTGAAACTCGGGCGCTACGGCAGCTTCATCGGCTGTTCCAACTACCCGACCTGCCAGTTCACCCGCCGGCTGGCGATCGACGGCGCCGAAGATCCGAACGGCAATGCCGATACGCTGAAGGAGGGCATGCGCAGCCTGGGCCATGCGCCCGACACCGGGGAGGAAATCACCGTCCGCCGGGGGCCGTACGGGCTGTATGTGCAGCAGGGCGAGCAGACCGAGGATAAGAAAGTCCGCCCCCGCCGCACCTCGTTGACCCGTGGGATGGACGGCGACCGGATCACGCTGGAGCAGGCGATGGGCCTGTTGTCGCTGCCTCGGACGATCGGCATCCACCCCGAAACCGGCGAAAAGATCGAGGCTGGGATCGGCCGTTTCGGCCCCTATGTGAAGATGGGCGCGATCTTCGGATCGTTGGACAAGGACGACGATGTCCTGGCGATCGGGTTGAACCGAGCGGTGGATTTGGTGGCGAAGAAGATGGCGAGCGTGCGGACGTTGGGGGAGCATCCGTCGGATAAGTCCCCGGTTTCCGTCCGCAAGGGCCGGTTCGGCCCCTATGTGCAGCATGGCATGACGGTGGCCAACCTGCCGCGCGGCCTGTCGATGGACGATACGACGTTGGCGGAGGCTTTGGCGCTGCTGGCCGAGAAGGGCAAGCAGTTGAAGCCGCGCGCCGGTGCCGCTCGGAAGGGTGCGGCGAAGGCCAAGGCGCCGCGCAAGGCGGTTGCCAAGGTGGCTGCCGATGCTGTGGCGCCGGCCAAGAAGGCGGCCCCAGCGAAGAAGGCTGCGGCCAAAAAGGCACCTGCAAAGAAGGCGCCGGCAAAGAAGGCGCCGGCAAAGAAGGCTGCGGCCAAAAAGGCGCCTGCGAAGAAGGCCCCTGCCAAAAAGAAAGCCGCTGCGGTGCGCAAAGCGGCGGAGTAGCCTCGGGGGGCGAACGGCCGCGCCGGCACCGGGGGCGCGACATAATCGCAACCTGCCAAACAATAATGGCGGGTGGCCGCTCGCCGCAGTGGACAGCGTCCGCCCCTGGCCCTAATCGCCGTTCCGACGAGTGTCGGCGGCGGCGCCCGGTTCCAGGATTCACTTCGGCATGATCGACCTGTTCAGGCCCCTGTTCCCCCCGAGCTCGGGCGAAGAACGGAGCAGCGCGCGCCCGCCTGCCGCGCGGGGCGGCTGAATGGCGAAGAAAATCCTCCATCGCGGCAAGACGGCCCATCGCGGCTCCCCAAAGGCTACCCAACCGGAGCGCGACGCAGTCGAGCGCCCGCATTCCGGCCGCAGCGCCAAGCCGCCGCCGCTGCGCCGACGCCATGCTGCGCATCTGCCGGAAACCGCCATCGTCCGCATCGTCGGCACCGATAACGATGGCGATGCACTCGCTCGGCCGGTCGTGTGGGAAAACGACCAGGGACCGCCGCCCGTCATCCATATGCGGCCCGAACAGCCCGGACGCGCGGCTCTGGCGCCGGGGGAACGCATCCTCGCGCGGCTGACGCCCGACGGACCCGGCCACTACCTCGGCCGCACCATTAAGCGCATCTCCGAAACCCCGGCCCGCATCCTCGGCGTGTTCAAGCCCGGCCGCCTCGACCATCGCATCGTCCCCACCGATCGCCGGTCGAAAGCCGAATGGATCGTGCCGATCGGCGGCGAGAACGGCGCGAAGGACGGCGAAATCGTGCTCGCCGAACCGCTGCCCGACCACCATCGCCTCGGCCTAAAGCCCGCCCGCGTGATCGAGGTTCTGGGCCACATGGGCGACGCCCGATCGGTCAGCCTGATCTGCATCCACACCCACGACATCCCGACCGAATTCCCGCCCGAAGCCATCCACGACGCCGAAATGGCCGAAGCCGTGCCGCTTGGCGATCGCACCGACCTGCGCGAAATCGGGCTGATCACCATCGACGGGGAGGACGCGCGCGACTTCGACGATGCTGTCTTCGCCGAACCCGACGGCTCCGGCTTCCGCCTGATCGTCGCGATCGCCGATGTCGCCCATTACGTGCGCATCGATGCGCCCCTCGACAGCGCCGCCCGGACGCGCGGCAACAGCGTCTATTTCCCCGATCGCGTTGTGCCGATGCTGCCGGAAGCCTTGTCGAACGGTTGGTGCTCCCTCCGCCCGCACGAAGATCGCGGCTGCCTGTTCGTCGAAATGCGGATCGATGCCGCCGGCCGCAAAACCGGCCACCGCTTCGGGCGCGGCCTGATGCGCAGCGCCGCCCGCACGACCTATGAAAGCATCGAGCAGGAACAGGATCGTTACCCGCATCTGTATGCCGCCTATCGCGTCCTTATCGCCGAACGCACGCGGCGCGGGACGCTCGACCTCGATCTGCCCGAACGCAAAGTGGTCCTGAGCGCCGAGGGCAAGGTGCTGTCGGTCGCCCCGAGGGCGCGTCTGGACAGCCATCGGTTGATCGAAGAATTCATGGTGCTCGCCAATGTCGCGGCCGCCGAGGAACTGGAACGCCTGCACCAGCTCTGCATGTACCGCGTGCATCCGCCGCCGACCGAGGAAAAGCTCGCCAATCTCCGCACCTTTCTGTCCGCGCTCGGTATTTCGCTGCCGCCGGGCGATCAGGTGCATCCGCGCGATCTGGACCATGTGTTGAAAATGGTCGCCGACACGGCGGAGGCGCCGATGGTGAACGAGGTCATGCTGCGCAGCCAGTCCCAGGCCGCCTACAGCCCCGACAATATCGGCCATTTCGGTCTGGCGCTGACCCGCTACGCCCATTTCACCAGCCCGATTCGCCGCTACGCCGACCTGTTGGTGCATCGCGCGCTGATCGCCGGCCTGAAACTGGGGACGGACGGGCTGAGACCCGAGGACGGCGCCCATTTCCCCGACACCGCCGACCACATCGTCGCCACCGAACGCCGCGCGCAATTGGCGGAACGGGACGCGGTGGACCGTTACCTCGCTGCATACATGGCGGAAAAAGTGGGGGAACGCTTCGACGCCCGCATTTCGGGGCTTACGCGATTCGGGCTGTTTGTCACAGTCTCCGACAGCGGCGCCACCGGGTTGGTGCCGGTGTCCAGTCTGCCCGACGATTTTTGGCAGTTCAACGAAGGGGAGCAGACATTGACCGGCCGGCGTAGCCATCTGGTCTTCAAGTTGGCACAGGATGTCGAAGTCCGGCTGGTCGAAGCCACGCCGGTCACGGGCGGTCTGGTGTTTCACGTCATGCAGGGCATGCCCGCCGGGAAGCGACCCCGGCGCCCGCAATGAGAGCGGCGCTCCTGCTCGGCGTGCTGCTATCGGCGCAATGCGTGGCGCTTGCGGCGCGTGCGCAACCGGTCGGCGGCTTCGACGCGCAGATCGCCACCAGCGTCTATACCGTCGCACTGTCGTTCATGGCCCCGCGCATCGTCGATCCCGAACCGGTCTCGCGGCTGACCCAATGGGGTTTGCAGGGGCTGACCGCGCTCGATCCCAAGCTGACGATCGATCCGCGCGATGGGCGGCTGCGGCTGATCCGGCAGGGCGGCGCGATCTTCGATGCCGCCGCCCCGAAAGATGAGCTGATCGCCAATTGGGTCCCTGCGGCGATTTCGCTGACCAAGGCTGCCGTCGGCGCCTCGGCGGCGGTGCGCCAGGCCGGCACCACCGGCGTCGTGCAAGCCTTCTTCGACGAGATGTTCAACCACCTCGATCCCTATTCCCGCTACGTGCCCCCGTTCGAGGCCGGGGAAGATCGGGAGGAACGCACCGGCCGCGCCGGCATCGGCGTCGGCTTCGACCAGCGCGGCACGGCGGTCGTGGTGTCCGAGGTCATCCGCGACGGCCCGGCGGCGGCGGCGGGCATTCGGCCGGGCGATGCGATCCTGGCGATCGACGGCCAAACGGTCAAAGGCTGGGATGCGCCGATGGTTGCCGCGTCGGTTGCCGGGCCGGAGGATACCAGCTTCACCCTGACCTGGCGCGGGCGCGACGGTAAGCCGCACGAATCCGCCTTCGTCCGCGTCCTGGTGCCGCCCGAGACTGTCTTCGGCGAGCGGTCCGCCGAGCTTCTTGTGGTGCGCATCGCCGGGTTCAACAACACCACCGATACCCATCTGGCGCATACGTTGCAGGACGGTCTGGCCGGGGACCATCCGCCGCTCGGCATCGTGCTGGACTTGCGCGGCAATCGCGGCGGCCTGCTGCGGCAGGCGGTGACGGTGGCGGATACGTTCCTGCCGGACGGGTTGGTCGCGTCCACCGTCGGGCGGGCGCCGGAGGCGAACCATATCTGGACCTCCACCCCCGGCGAACTGGCCGAGGGCGTGCCGCTGATCGTCCTGGTGGACGGGCGCACCGCCAGCGCCGCCGAGGTCCTGGCTGCCGCTTTGGCCGATCGCGGCCGAGCGGTGGTGGTTGGCAGCAGCACGTATGGCAAGGGGTTGGTGCAGACGATCGTGCCGCTGCCCGACGGGGGGGAGTTGTTCGTGACCTGGAGCCGCATTCTCGCCCCGCGTGGCTGGCCGATCCAGGGCCTGGGGGTGATGCCGCAGGTCTGCACCAGCCTGGGGGCGGGGCCGCTGCAACAGCAAATGGCGGCGCTGGCCGAGGGGGATCAATCCCTGAAAGGGGCCATCGTCGCCCATCGCATTGCCCGCGCGCCGATCGCCCCGGCGCAGATGCAGTCGATCCGCGATGCCTGTCCGGCCACGCTGGGGCGTGCCGCCGATCTGGTGGTAGCCCGCAGTCTGGTCGCCAATCCCGCCGCCTATGCTGCGGCGCTGATGCCGCCGATGCGGTCGGGAAACTAAACCGGCAACCCGAAGCGGGGGCGCAGGCGGATGCCCAGCCAGCAGCCGGGTAGGACTGCGAAAAACCACACAAAACCGTGCAAGCTGCCCGAGGCGATGCCGCCGACCAGGGCGCCGATGTTGCACCCGAACGACAGCCGCGCGCCGATCCCCATCGCCAGCCCGCCCAACGCCGCGCCGATCAGGCCGCGCAAAGGCGGGGTCGGCTGGTCGCGGAACGTGTTCTTCCAGGCCGCGGCGATCGTGGCGCCTAGCAGCATGCCGATGTCCATGAGCGAGGAGTCTTGCGCCAGGACCGAACCCGCCAGCGCCTGCCTCGGCCCGTCCCAGGACCAGTATGTCGTATGCGCGACGTCTAAACCCAGTGCCGCCGCCGCTTTCGCGCCCCACAGCGTCAACCCCGTGGTCACGCCCCAGGGCTGGCCGGACAGCGCGAAGGCCAGGATCGCCAGTACGCCGACGATGGCGGCGTCGCGCAGCCGGCCGATGGAGGGACGGGGGCCTCGGCCCAGCACGAAGCCGACCAAGGCAGCCGCGAGCAGCAAGGTCGCGGCCAGCCCCACCCACGGCCCGAGGATCCGGGGCAGCACGATTTCCGGCAACGCCGGCAGCGCGACGGCAGCAGGTAGCATCAACGAGCCCAGAAAACCGCCGATGCAGAAGAACGGCAACACCGCCCACATCCGCCGCGACCCGCCGCCGGCGGTGTAGAGCGTGCCCGAACCGCAGCCGTTGGCCCATTGCATGCCGACGCCGAACAGCGCCGCGCCGCCGATCAGGGGCAGGCCGATCGGTGCCTCGAACCCGCTATAGCCGGGCACCAGGGCGGCGACCGGGACGATTGCCAGCGCCGCCACCATGGCGACGACGATCCCGGCGGCGAGGCCCGCCCCATCCCGCCGCACGATCCAACTGCGGAAGGCGCCGGTATAGCCGAAATTCATGCTCAAAAACGCCGCCCCCAGCGCCGCAGCCACCCCCAGCAGCCCCATCGCTCGGCTATTCCCCTCGCGCGCCAGGATGATCGCCACCCCGACCAGCCCGGCGCCGGCCAGGGCCAACACCGCCCGGTCGGCGGTCGCGGTCGATGTGTTCATCTTACGTTTCCCACGCGCTCATCGCACGATCTTCCCACGCGCCTATCGCACGATCGGACGGGACGAATCGCTGGTCCATTGCGACAACGACGCATCGTAGAGCCGGACATCGGGGTGTTGCAGCACCTCCGACAGCACGAACCAGTCGGTCGCTGCGAGGTGGCCGGTGTTGCAATACGTGGTGATCGGTGCGGCGCCGACTTTCTCGAACAGCGCGACCAAGGCGGCTTTCGGCTTCAGCGCCGTGCCGTCGGCGATCAGGGCGTCGGATTGGTCGATCCAGACGGCATGCGGCAGATGGCCGAAGGCTTTCACGGCCGGGGATTTGGCGGTGCCGAACCACTGCCCCGGCGGGCGGGCATCGATCAAGGTGCGGTTGCCGCTGGACAGCGTCTGCGCCACCTCGGGCAATTCGGCGCGGATATCGGGGTTGTAGCGCGGGGTGAACACCGCAGCCGCACGCGGCGCGACGGCGGCGGTTTCGACGCTGTGCCGCTCGGTTGCCCAGCGCGTCCAGCCGCCGTCCAGGATCGACACATCCGTGTGACCCAGGACCTTGAACGTCCAGTAGACCCGCGCGGTGGCGCCGAAATCGTCGCCGACGATCACCGTATGGGTGGCATCGCCAACACCGAGCGCGGCGATCGTAGCGGCGATGCGATCGATCGGGGGGAGGGCGCCGCCAGCCCCGTCTTCGGTCTTGGTGCGCCATCCCGCCGTTTCGTAGTCGGCTGGCACCGCGCCCGGGATGTGCGCGGTCGCGGCCTCGGTCGTCGAGCGCGGACGGATGTCGAGCACCACCACGCGGGCATCGTGCAGGTGGGTTTCCAGCCAGTCCGGCTGCACCAGCGGCTGCGCATCGGCTTGGCCGGCGAGGCTTAACACGAACGCCCCCGCGAAAAGGGAGAGACGTAGCATCGGATTTCTCCTGTTTGTGGAATTTTTAGTATTTTATACTTTTGGGTGGCGGTCTATACCGCCCATAGGAAAATTTCTGCCACAAACGGGGGGCTCATGGCAACCGACAAAGATATGGACCGCGTCGATCGGGAGATCCTGAAGCTGATCGCCGTGGATGCGTCGCTCTCGCTCCAGGAAATCGCGGCCAAGGTGGGGCTGACCCCCACGCCGTGCTGGAAACGCATCCGCCGCATGGAACAGGACGGCATTATCCAACGCCGCGTGGCCGTCCTGGACCCGTCGAAAGTCGGTTTGCCCGTCTCCGTCTTCGTCGCCGTCGAGACCGCCGACCACTCCGCCGAATGGCTCGGTCGCTTCGCCAAAACGATCGCCGAAACCCCGGAAATCGTCGATGCCTGGCGCATGAGCGGGGACGTCGATTACCTGCTGCACGTCGTCGTGTCGGACATCGCCGCCTACGACGCGTTCTACCGCAAGCTGATCGCCGCCATCCCGCTGCGCAATGTCAGCAGCCGTTTCAGCATGGAGCGGATGAAGGACGCGCCGCTGCCGCTATAAAAGCGCAGATCGCTACTAAACAGGAACTGGGGCGTCGGGGTGCAACAGGCCCTGCGCCTTCAAATCCGACCACAGCCCGGCCGGGATCTTGCGGGTGAACAAGGGCAGGTTCTCGTTGAACTCCGCCGCCGTGCGCGGGCCGGGGATAATCGCGCAGACCGCCGGATGGGCCAGCGGGAATTGCAGCGCCGCCGCCGGCAGCGGCACGTCGTGCGCATCGCACACCGCTTGCAACTGCTTAACCCGAGCGATGACCTCGGCCGGGGCGGTGGCGTAATTCCAGGTGTCGCGGCCGGCGAGAATGCCGGAGTTCAACGGGCCTCCGACAATGATCGAGGTTCCCCGGGCAACACATTGAACCAACAGGTCTTCCAGCGGGGATTGCTCCAGCAACGTGTAGCGCCCGGCGAGCAGGAACGCATCCCAGTCGCCGATTTTCAGGGCGTCGAGCAGGACCTCTTTCTCGTTCACCCCGATGCCGATCGCACTGACCGTGCCGGTGCGCTTGAGTTCCTCCAGCGCCTTGTAACCGCTCTCGGCCAACACCTTGAAATGCTGGGCGTTCAGTTCGTCGCCATGCTGATAGGCGCCGATGTCGTGCACCAAGGCGATGTCGATCCGATCCAGGCCCAGGCGTTGGAAACTGTCTTCGACCGAGCGCATGATGCCGTCGTAGGAATAGTCGTAGAGGACGTCGAAGGGCATCGGGTGGGTGCGGCCTTCTTTGGTGGGGCGCAGCAGGCGGCCGACCTTGGTGGACAGCACCCAATCCTGTCGCGGCTTGTCCCGCAACGCGTCCCCGACCCGGTGTTCGGCGGCCCCGATGCCGTAGAACGGGGCGGTATCGACGAAGCGCACGCCGGCATCCCAGGCGGCGGTGACGATGTCCTCGCCCTGCTGGCGCGTCACTTGGATGCGGGTGCCGCCCATGGTGGCGGTGCCCAGACCGAGGGCCGTGACCTCCAGCTTCGTGCGTCCGACCCGGCGTTTTTCCCAAACTGGCATGGCGTTTTCCCTATCGTTCTTGGATCTCGATGCGTTCGCGCGCGCCCGCCCGCATCGAGATCCAGCCTATTGATTATTCGCGCGATTCAGACCTCCGGCGTTCCGCCTTCGGTCATCGCGCTCTTGTTCCGCACTATGGAAGCCAGTTGAACCGTTCGGTCAACAGCGCGAAGAACCCGGCGGCGTCGATGCGTTCCAGCACAGTCGCGTTGGCCGGCGCCCCGGTGCGACCCCAGCGATCCACGATCGTCCGGCCCCGGCTCGGTCCCGGACCCAAATCCACCTCGACGGAGGCTGGGCGAGTTTCGAACAGCGACGGTTGTACCAGCCATGCCAACGCCACGGGGTCGTACAGCGCCGCCCCGGTGCCGCCCAACCGGCGGGAGAACGGCACGCTGCCCTGAATATCGCACGCCGCCGTCAGGCAGCGCCCATTCCCCGACGCGCGCCACGCGGCCAGATGCGACGCGGTGCACAGCGCCTGGGCGGCGATTTCAAGGGTCGCGAGCACCACCGGCCGGCCGCAGCGCAACACGATCGCCAGGGCCTCGGGGTCGCTAAGGGCGTTGAATTCCGCTGCCGGGGTGGCATTGCCTTCGCCCCAGGCGCCCGCCATCAGCACGATCTGCGCGACATTGGCCAGGATCGCCGGTTCGGTCGCCAAGGCCAGCGCGATGTTGGTGGCCGGGCCGATGCCGACCAAGACCACCGGTTGCGTCGCTGTTCGCAAAATCCGGCGAATGGCGTCGGCCGCGTGCTCGGCTTCGGCCACCCCGCCCGGCGGCAGCACGACCCCGCCCAGCCCGTCGTTGCCATGCACCGCCGTCTCGCTCGTGAACGCGCCCAGCAGCGGCCGATCCGCCCCGGCGAACACCGGCACCGCCGCCCCCGTCAGCCCCACCAGCGCCAGCGCGTTGGGCAAGGTGCGGTCGAGGCCGACATTGCCTCCGGCAACCGTGACTGCCAGAACGTTCAGTTCCGGGGAGCCGAGCGCGAGAAACAGCGCCAGCGCATCGTCGGTGCCGGGATCGCAATCGAGGATAATGGGCAGGGACATGGTCGATCTTCCGCGCTGGTTGGCCGGGAAAGTGCACACCGTGACCGTGCCGGCGCAAGACTCGCCGCTGGTGGTGCCGACGCGCGATCGGGTGCGGGCGTTGAAGCGCCATCTGATCGGGGCGTTGCGCGACCTGCGCGCGGTCAAGCACCCCGAACGCGCGATCCAGAAGCGCACCGCCCAGCCCGAGGGTTTCGCCGCCGACGTGGTGCGGGCCGGATGCTCCGCCTGTCGCGGTCATTGCTGCAAGGGTGGCGGGGAGCATGCCTACCTCGACGAGCGGACCATGGCGCGCGTCCGCCGCGACAACCCGACGCTGGACGCGGCGGCGACGATCGCGCTGTACGTGTCGTCGATCGCGCCCGAGGGCTACGCCGGGTCCTGCCTGTTCCACGGCGTGCGCGGCTGCACGCTGGCCAAACCGCTGCGGGCAGAGCTATGCAATACTTAGTATTGCAATGGGTTATGGGATTTTCTGAAGATGCGGCCGCTGCCGCAGAACGTCGCGATCCTGGCCACCCGAGGCCCCGTCGAACGCCACGCCGTCGTCAAATCGGCGGCCAGGGAAGACGCCGTCCGATGGGAGTAGCGGTTCAGGAACCCAGATAGAACTGCCGGATCAACGCGTTGTTGTTGAGTTCGGCGGCCGATTTGCCCTCGAATTCGATGTGGCCGTGGACGATGACATAGCCGCGGTCGGCGATGCGGATCGCCTGGGTGAAGTTCTGCTCGGCCATCAGCACGGCCAGGCCGTAGCCTTCCTTCAATTCCGCGATTTTCTCGATCGTCCGCGACACCAGCAGCGGCGCCAGCCCGACCGAGGGCTCGTCGATCAGCAACAGCCTTGGCGCGGACATCAGCGCGCGGGCCAGCGCCACCATCTGCTGTTCGCCACCGCTCATGGACCCCGCAAGCTGCCCGCGCCGTTCCGCGAGGCGGGGAAAAACCTCCAGGCAGAATGCCATGTTCCGGGCGATTTCGGACCGAGCGGACTTGCGATAGGCGCCCATCAGCAGGTTTTCGGTCACCGTGAGGCGGGGGAACAGGCGCCGTCCCTCCGGCACGAAGGCGATGCCGAGGTTGACGATGTCCTCGGTCGAGCGTCCGACCAGATTGTGTTCGGTGCCGTCGATGGTGGCGACGATGCTGCCGGCGAAGGGTTTCACCATGCCCATGATGCATTTCATCAGGGTGGATTTGCCGTTGCCGTTGGTGCCCAGCAGCGCCACGGTTTCCCCGTCGCGCACCGTCAGGGACACGCCGTTCAGCACCCGCACGGCGCCGTAACCGGCATCGAGGCCGGCGATGGTGAGACTAGCTGCCAAGATACGCCGCCACGACATCTTCCTGCCGCACCACGTCGGCCGGGTCGCCATCGGCGATCTTCCGGCCGGCCACCAGCACGACAAGGCGTTGGGAGAAATGCATCACGGCCCGCATGATATGCTCGATCATCACGATGGTGACGCCCTGTTGTTCGTTCAGCCGCATGAGCAGCGCCAGGATGTCGTCCACCTCCTGGTGCGAAAGCCCGGCCATCGCCTCATCCGCGATCAGCAGGCTGGGTTCGGCTGCCATCGCGCGCGCCAGTTCCAGCTTGCGCATTTCGATCTGGGTGAGGTCGGTGGGCAGATGATGGGCCTTGTCGGCGAGGCCCACGAGATCGAGCAAATCCACGCAGCTTTTGTCGATATCGGCCACCGGACCACGGGTCTGCACCACATACAGCAGCGGAATGCGCAGGTTTTCCGCCAGGGTCAGGGTGCCGAAGGGGCGCGGAAGCTGGAAGCTGCGGGCCATGCCGAGGCGCGTGCGCTCATGCGCTTTCAACCCGTCCAGCAGTTTGCCATCGAAGCGCACGCTGCCGGTATCGTTGCGCAAGGTGCCGCAGAGGCAGTTCACCAGGGTGCTTTTGCCCGACCCGTTGGGGCCGATCAGGCCCAGGCGTTCGCCCTTGCCGACTTCGAGTTCCACATCGGCGAGGGCGACGAAGCCGCCGAAGCGCTTGCCCAGGCCGGATACGCGCAGCAGGGGTTCCATTATTTCCCCCTTTTGGGTGCGAACCACCCGATGATGCCCTTGGGCGCGGCGACCACGAACACCACCAGCAGCACGCCGACGATCAGCAGCGACAAGGCGGAGGAAATCGTCACCGTCGCCACCTGTTGCAACGTGCCCAGCAGCACCGCCCCGATCACCGGCCCCAGCCAACTGGACGTGCCGCCGATCAGCGGCATGGCGATGGTGTTGACGGCGTAACTCAGGCTGAAACCCGACGCGGGGTCGAGGTAGGTGACGTAATAGGGCAGCGGCGCCCCGGCCATCCCCATGAAGCCGCCGGACAGCGCCGTCGCTAGCAGTTTCAGTTTCAGGGTGGGCACGCCCGAGGCCTCGGCCGCAAGCTCGTCGTCCCGGATCGTCGCGAAACCGTACCCCAGCCGCGATTTCTCGATGGCGCGGGCAACGGCGACGGCGATCACGCTGAGCGCCAGCATTAGCAGGAACAAATATTCGATGTAGTCGATGCCGAACCAGTCGGTGGTGTCGGGCCGCACCACATAGGCGCCGCGCGACCCGCCGACGAAGCTCCAGTTGGTAATCAGGGTCTGCATGACGACCGACATCGCGAGGGTGGCGATGCCGAAGAAGGTGCCGCGCAGGCGCAGGGTCAGGTAGCCGGTGCCCAGGCCCAGCAGCGCGGCGAGGGCGCCGCCGACCACGATCATGGCGGGGAGCGGCAGGCCCGGCATGGTTTTGTGCAGCACCACGGTGGAATAGGCGCCGACGGCGAAGAACGCGGCGGTGCCGAAGTTCACGTAGCCGGTGTAGCCGCCCAGGATGTTCCAGCCGGTGGACAGCACGATGTATTGCAACACCACGTAGCCGGCGAAGAACACATAGGCGTTATCGACCAGCCGAGCGGCGCCGAAGGTCAGGGCGGCGGCGACGCAGAGCCATAGGACAAAGAGCGGGTTCTTCACGCTACGCCCGCCCGAACAGGCCGCTGGGCCGGAATGCCAGCGTCGCCAACAGGAAGCCGAAGGAGACCGCTGGCGACCACGACGGGCCGAAGAAGGTGGATGTGATGCTCTCCACGATGCCCAGCGCCATCGCCGCGACGAACGATCCGGCGAAGCTGCCAAGCCCGCCCATGACGCAGATGGCGAAGATACGGCCGATGTAATCGCGGCCGATCGAAGGCTCGACGGGTTGGATGACGATCAGGATGGCCCCGCCGATGGACGCGGTGGCGATCGACAGGCCGAAGGCGATGCGCTTGATTTTGCTGGGATCGGCCGCCATCAACCGCAGCGCCAACGCATCCTGCGCCACCGCCTGGATCGCTCGGCCGGTGAACGTTCGGCTCATGTAAAGATGCAGCCCGCCCATCATGGCGACCGAGATCAGGAAGGGCACCAACAGGCGCAGCGGCAGGCCGATCGGGCCGAGATGCACGCTCATGCCGATATAGGGGGCTTCGACCAGGCGGTAATCGACGCCGAAGGTCAGCACCAGCGCGACTTCGGTGATGAACAGGATGCCGAAGAAGAACGCGAGTCCGCGCAGCCCGTTATCGCCGCGTCGTTCGAAGGAGACGTCGTACACGTGGTAGATTGCCATGCCCAGGAAGTAGAACCCGGGCATTGCCAGCAGGCTGGCCAGGATCGGGTCCATGCCGAACCGGCTGTTGCAGATATAGGCGATATAGGACCCGAGGACGATGAACGCGGGATGAGCGATATTGACGATATCGAGCATGCCGAAGGAGATCGACACCCCGACCGTCACGGCGGCATAGAATCCCCCTAGCAGGAGGCCGGAGACAAGGGCGTTGCCCAGAAGTTCGAAGGGGATATCCATGATTCGCTTGACGTTTCCGAATCCGACTTTGGCCGAACCGCTTGGGTTTGCCTAGAGTGTATCGGTCCGCCCGTCGCAAAGGCCGACCCGAGAACTTCATCGGACACAAGGCTTGCGGACATCGCTTGCTTCGCGCAACAAAAGCGACCAACCGACCAACCGACCAACCGAGCGGGCGCGCGGGCGCGTGGGGAACAATCTTCATGACCACCTATACCTGGAAAACCGGCACGACCGGCGATTGGACCACCGCCGCCGATTGGGTGGGCGGGGTCGTCCCGGATAACGCGGGTACGGTGGTATTCCCCTCCGGCGGGGCAACCAGCCTCGTCGCCCGCATCGCCGCCGGGGAGAACGAAACCGTCGCCGCGATGGTGTTCGGCGGATTTTCCGGCGCCAACCCGACGCTCGACATTGCCGGGACGCTGCAATTCGCCGGCGCCGGAGCGACGATCACGTACGCGCAAGGCCGCATCCAAATCGAGAGCACCGGCCTGTTCGAGGGCGTGGCAACCGGCGGGTTCTTCAACGGAATCGCGGTCGCCTTCGTCAACGCCGGCACCGTGCGGGCGAATGGCGGGGCCGGGACCTCGTTGCAGATCCTGGCGCAGTTCACCAACACCGGCACGGTGCTGGCAGATAACGGCATCGTCGGCCTGGGCGGGGTCGGGATCGGCAATCTGTCCGCCGGCACGCTGACCGGCGGCACCTGGATCGCCCAGGGTCCCACCGCCGGGACCTTCAACCAGATCGAACTCGGCGGCAATTTCACCGCGCTGCTGACCACCGATGCGGCCGATATCGTGCTGGACGGCGCGGCGTCGGAGATCCAAGGCTACAACGGCGGTTTCCAGTCGATCGAGACCCAACTGCACGCCATCGCCGCGATCGGCACGCTGCAATTGCTGAACGCGCGGGGCTACGCGACCGGCAACGCGATCCAGGATGCCGGATTGCTGGACCTGCGCGGCGGCACCCTCGCGACCGGGGGCCTGACGATCGCGGCCGGCGGCATTTTGTCGGGGTTCGGCGTCGTGACCGGCGGGGTCGCCGACCTCGGCACTGTCGCTGCAACCGGTGGCGTGCTGAACCTGAACGGCGCCGTCGCCGGGTCGGGCGTGCTGTCGGTGGCCGGTGGCAGCGCATTGGTGCTGGCGGGCGGCACCCCGGCCTCGGTCGCGAATAACGGCACGATCTACGATACCGCCGGGCTGCTGAATATCGGCACGCTCTCGGGCACCGGCCAACTGGTGGTGCAGAACGGCGGCACGATCGAACTCGGCGGTGCGGCGTCCCAGGGGATCGTATTCTCCGGCAGCAATGCCGTCGTGCGGTTGGACGCACCCGGCGTCTATGCTGGCACGATCGCCGGGTTCGGCCTGGGCGACGCGCTGGTGTTGAGCAGCCTGACCGCGACGGCGGCCAGCATCGTCAACGGCAATACATTGGCCATCCTGAACGGCGGGGCCACGGTCGATACGGTGGTGCTGGCAGGCAATTATGCCGGCGCCAGCTTCGCCGTTTCCCAATCCGGCTCCCTCGCAACCATCCGCAACACCGCCGGCGCCCCCGCTCGGCAGGACTTCCAATTCACCATCGCGGTGAACGACACCGCCTCCATCACCGCCGCGCAGGAAGCCCAGATCGTCAACGACCTGTCCGCCGCCGCGCTGGACTGGGCGCAATACGTCACCGGCTACGCGCCGTTGCGCATTCAGTTGAATATCGCCGACAATCTTTCGCCGGGGGTGGAGTTGGCGAACGGCGGCTTCACCACCTCCGTCGCCACCGGGCAGATTGTCAACGGCGCGACGATCCTGATCCCCTCCAGCCTCTATGCTTTGACCACCGGCAGCTATATTGCCGGTTCGACATCCGATATTGTCATTAACTTGCCGCTTTCCACGAACGAGCTGAACAACAGCGGCGGGCTTTACGTCAATCCAACGCCTTTCGCCGGCAACGGCACCGTGCCGGCCTCGGAATACGACCTGCTGACGGTGTTCCGGCACGAAATCGCCCACGGGTTCGGGTTTTCCGGCTTCACCGATACCACGAACGGCAGTCTGGGGTCGGCGGCGACCCTGTTCGATACCTATATCCAACAGACCATCGTATCCGGCACCATAACCGCCGCCAACTTCATCGGCCCCGCCGCCGAGGCAGCTTACGGCGCGCTGCTGGGCACCGGCATTCCGACCCCGGTGCCGCTGACGCTGCTGAACAACGGGGAGAACTTCTTCCACTTCGCCAACAGCGTATCCGATCCGCTGGCGAGCGACCTCATGAGCGGGGTGGGGCTGACGGCAGGCAGTTTTCGGGCCATTTCCGCCGTCGATCTGGCGATATTGCAGGATGTCGGCCTGCCGGTGAGCGCACCGGTCGTGTGTTTCGCCCGCGGCACCCTGATCGGCACCCCGCTGGGAGACGTGCCGGTCGAGCGCCTCGCCATCGGCCAACTCGTCAAAACCTGGAGCGGCAAGGCTCGGCCCATCGTCTGGATCGGCACCGGCACCGTGCTGGCGACGCGCGGCCGGCGCAGCGCGGCGACCCCGGTGATCGTTCGCAAGGGCGCATTGGCCGACAACATGCCGCATGCCGACCTGAAAGTGACCAAGGCGCACGCCTTCCTGATCGACGATGTGCTGATCCCCGCCGAATTCCTGGTCAATCACCGCACCATCGCCTGGGACGACCGAGCGCAGGAGGTCGAGCTTTATCATGTCGAGTTGCAGTCGCACGATGTATTGGTCGCCAACGGCGCCCCGGCCGAGAGCTACCGCGACGACGGCAACCGCTGGCTGTTCCACAACGCCAATAGCGGCTGGGACCTGCCGCCGCAGCCGCCCTGCGCGCCCGTGCTGACCGGCGGGCCGGTGGTGGACGCCGTGTGGCAGCGCCTATTGCAGCGTGCCGAGCGGCGGCCGGGACGCCCGCTGACGCAGGACCATGGGCTGCATCTGCAGGCCGACGGTCAGCGCCTTGCGCCGATATCCAGCCATGGGGGGGTGCATGTGTTCCGGCTGGCCTCGGTCCCGCAGCGGTTGCGGCTGCTGTCGCGGGCGGCGGCGCCGCAGGAGTTGGGGCTGGCGCGCGATCCCCGCGTGTTGGGGGTGGCGCTGCATCGGATCGTGGCCCGCCGCGGCACCCGGTTCCGCATTCTCGATGCCGCCGATCCGCTGCTGTCCGACGGGTTTCATCCGTTCGAGGCTGACGGGCGCATCCGTTGGACCGACGGGGAGGCGACGATCCCTCCGGCGCTGTTCGCTGGGCTTGGCAATGGGTTGGAGGTCGTTGTTCATGTTGCGCATGCGGCCTGGTACCCGGACGATCGCGCGGCGGTGGCTTAGCGGATTGGTGGTTGTTATTGGATTTTAGCGAAGGGGTTCTTCTTTTTTATAAAAAAGAAGCAAAAAATTTTTATCCTTGGCGGTTTTGGCGGCGGCGGTTTTGGCGGCGGCGGTTTTGGGTTGGCCAGGATCTGACGGTTCTTTTCGTCAGCTCCTGGCCACTGGAGCTGTCGACCTTGCTTGCCTTATGAACAGGGGATTGCGGGTTACTTGGCGTTGGCTGCAATGCTGGCATGTCCGGGCGGTCATGCTTCGAAACCGGATTATCGTATTGAAACGCCTTGCAATCCTTGCAGTATGTGGGTATTTACGATTGGCGAATCCATAAATCGTCCTATAACGCTCCAGGTGATCGGAATGTTGCTGGCAGTGACGAATCGGAAACGACGAGTCGCATACTACAAGTCGGATTCGCCTTGGACGTTCGACTCGGTGTCGGGCTTCTCCTCCTAACGTAAGGTTCTCTCGCCTGCTTCACGCTCAAGTCCCGCGCCACAATCGCCAAATGGAAGGTCTCAACCACCATTCCACGCGCGCCGGATTATTGCCCTCGTCTTCCGGCGCAGAGCCGGATTCTATGCAAACGGAATACCTCCACGCTACAATTAGGTGATACAGAGTGTCCGACAATAGCAAACCGCCGTCCGATGTCCTGCCGGGTAGAATGACACTGGCTTCCGAGACGGTGGCCACGGCAGACAATAACCCGATATCGGAAGTCGAAGCCCAGATGCGACGCGCATTGGGACTGTTCGGCGGTATGCGACAACGGACCGATAACGACCGCGGCGAACAACAAAACCGCCCCATGGATCGTTTCGGCTCGCAAGGCGGCAATCAAGGACTGCATCGCCGCCGATTCGTGCAGGACGGCGAAATCCCGGTCACCGTCGTACGACGCGATACCGTGGCCGATGCCGCCAACCCGCAATCCAGCCGACTGCAACGCGCCGAAGCCGCCCTCGCCACCGAAACCGCCGCGCGCGACAGGGCGGAACGCCAGCTGCACGACGTCCAGGCGCAGGTCGCCGCCTTGCAAACCAAGATCGGCCACGCCGAACTCGCCCGCGTCGAAGCCACCGATCTCGTGCGCCGGGAACGGGAGGCAAACGCCCAGTTCCGCGCCGCATCCGAAGGGGCCGAAGAACAGGTGCAGTCGATGCAAGAACAACGCGATGCGGCCGAACAGGCGAAACGCTATGCGCAGGCCGCACTCGCCGAAGAACGAACCATCCGCAAAACGGCGGAACGCGCGCTACGGGAAATGACCGAACGCGCCGAGGAAGCCGAAACCGCGCTGCGGGCGCTCCAACGCGACGGCGCATCGGACAGCCGAGCGGTGGACAGCCGAGCGGTGCCGGTCCTACCGCAGGCCGTGGCTCGGTTCGGCGATGGCAAACCGCCCATCCGGCGCGGCCGCCCGCCCGGATCGAAAGCCGCCCCGAAAGCGACGTTGGTCGCCAGTGCCGACGCCGAACCGGTCAAGTGGTGGCTGATGCCGACCGGAAAAGCCAAGGCGCGGTAACGCCCCCGAACCCCGCTCCAAGGCCCGCTGTTCCGTCGCGCGATTCAGACCTCCGGCGTGCCGCCTCCGGTCATCGCGCTCATCGTTGGATCGCGCGATTCAGACCTCCGGCGTGCCGCCTCCGGTCATCGCGCTCATCGTTGGATCGCGCGATTCAGACCTCCGGCGTGCCGCCTCCGGTCATCGCGCTCAGGTACTTTTTCTCCGCCTCGCTCAGGCCTTTTTCGCCCAGCCCTGCGGCCCCTGCTGCCAATACGACAGCGTGTGCCCCGCCGCCTTGGCCGAGGCCCAGCGGCGCCGTGCGGCGGCGACCCGATCGTCCCGTGTGCCGTCGAACAGGTCGAACACCCGATCGAACGCGGTCAGCCGAGCGGATTCGGCGCCATCGACGAGGAACAGGAAGCGGGCGCCGTTGGGGGCTTCGTCGGCGGTGGTCAGCCAGATCGGTTGCAGATCGGGATCCCCGTCGGCTGCGGTGCCGTGCGGCAGCCACGCGGGCTCGGGCGCCTGCCACAACGCCTTGTCCAGCGCCTTCACCCCATCCTCGGTCCCGCAGACCACCAGCGCCCGCTGCCCGGCGGCAACGGTGCGGGCCAGCAGCCGGGGCAGGGCCTGCTCCAGCGCCGTGCGGGTCAGATGGTAGAAGCCGACGTCCGCCATGCCGGGGGCATCAATCCTCGTAATGATCCGCGACCAGCCGATCCAGCATGCGCACGCCGTAGCCGGTCGCACCTTTCGGCACCGTCGGCGCGTCTTTGCCGCTCCAGGCCATGCCGGCGATATCCAGATGCGCCCACGGCTTTTTGTTGACGAAGCGCTGGATGAACTGCGCGGCGGTGATCGATCCACCCGGCCGGCCGCCGATATTCTTCATGTCCGCGATCGCCGAGTCGATCTGCTTGTCGAAGGCATCGTGCAGCGGCATGCGCCACAGCTTCTCCCCGATGGCATCGCCGGCCTTGGCCAGGCGGTCCGCGAGTTGGTCGTTATTGGCAAACAACCCGCCGTATTCGTGGCCCAGCCCGACGATGATCGCGCCAGTCAGGGTCGCGAGGTCCACCATGAAGCGGGGATCGTATTTCTCCTGCGCATACCAAAGCACATCCGCGAGCACCAAACGGCCCTCGGCGTCGGTATTGATCACCTCGATGGTCTGGCCGGAATAGCTGACCACCACATCGCCGGGCCGCTGGGCGCTGCCCGACGGCATGTTTTCCACCAGCCCCACCAGACCGATGGCGTTGACTTTCGCCTTCCGCCCCGCGAGCGCGGCCATCAGCCCGACCACCGCCCCGGCGCCGGCCATGTCCCACTTCATGTCCTCCATCCCCCCGGCCGGCTTGATGCTGATGCCGCCGGTGTCGAAGGTGACGCCTTTGCCGACGAAGCAGACCGGCTTCTCGGTCGATTTCTTCGCGCCGTTCCAGTGCATGACCACCATGCGGGCTTCGTTGACGCTGCCTTGCGCCACGCCCAGCAGCGCACCGAAGCCCAGCTTGGCCATCTCCGCCGGCCCCAGAACCTCCACCGTCAGGCCGAGATCGGTGAGCTTGGTGCAGCGATCCGCCATTTCGGCGGGGGTCAGCACGTTGGGCGGCTCGCTGACCAGATCGCGGGTCAGGAATACCCCGGCGGCGACGCCTTTCAGCGGCTCGAACGCGGTCTCGGCGCGTTTGGGGTGGTCGGTCAGGACGGTCAGGCCGGTGAGTTTCGGCTTGTCGGCGGGCTTTTGTTTGGTGCGGTAGCGATCGAAGCGGTAGCTGCGCAGCACCGCGCCCAGCGCGATTTCCGCCGCCTGACCGGGTTTCAGCGCATCCGCCGCCACCGCGACCACGGCTTCCCGCCCCAGCGCCGCAGCGATGGCGCCGCCGGCATTTTCCAGCACGGTCTGTGTCGTCTCGTCTTCTTTGCCCAGGCCCACCGCGAGCACCCGGGTCAGCCCGGCGCCGGGCGCCAGGATCGTGCAGGTCTTGCCCTTGCCGCCGGTGAATTCGGCGACCGCGAGGGCACGCGCAATGGCGCCGCCCGTGGCCGCGTCGGCTTGCTGCCACAGCCCGGCGGGTTTGGCGCCTTCGTGGATCGGCAGCACGAGCGCACCGGAGTCCGGCAGGGCCGGTTTGGCGAAGGCGATATCGAGCATGGACGCGGCCCCTCTGGTTTAATGTATCGGCATGAGATTACCCAAGCAGATGGGGCTTTGCCATGCCCCGCGCCACCGTTATTGACCACGCCATGACAGAACGCCTTCTGGATCACGCCGCCGGCATCGCGCGCGCCGCCCAATTGCTGCGGGAGGGCGCGCTGGTGGCGTTCGGGACCGAGACGGTCTACGGCCTCGGCGCCGATGCCACCGACGCGGCGGCGGTCGCCGGGATTTTCGCTGCCAAGCGCCGGCCGCATTTCAACCCGCTGATCTGTCACTACGAATCGGCCGAGGCCGCGTTTCGCGACGTTGTTGCGGATCGCCGAGCGCGGGTGGTGGCGGCGGCACTTTGGCCGGGACCGCTGACTTTGGTGCTGCCGCGCCGGCCGGATTGCCGCATTGCTCTGCTGACCGGCGCCGGCCTCGACACCCAAGCCGTGCGTGTCCCGGCGCATGCCACCGCGCAGGCATTATGCCAGGCGGTGGGGCGGCCGGTGGCGGGACCCTCGGCCAATATGTCGGGACAGGTGAGCCCGACGACCGCGCAGCACGTGCTGGATGGGCTGCAGGGGCGCATCGCCGCCGTGCTGGATAGCGGCCCTTGCGCCGTCGGGATCGAATCGACGGTGCTGGACCTCAGCGGTCCGACGGCGGTGTTGCTCCGCCACGGCGGTGCGACCATCGAGGCGATCGAGGCCCTGATCGGCCCCGTCGCTCGTTTGCCGGCGCCCCAAGAGCCTCTGCGCGGTCCCGGCATGCTGGCGTCCCACTACGCGCCGTCGCTGCCGGTGCGGCTGGACGCGACATCGGTGGCAGCCGATGAAGCGCTGCTGGCCTTCGGTCCGCCCCTGCAAGGCGCCGGGGCGATATTCCAACTCAGCGCCACCGGCTCCTTGACCGAGGCCGCCGCCCGCCTGTTCGACGGCCTGCGCAGCTTGGATCGGACGGGGCTGCGCGGGATCGCGGCGATGCCGATTCCGGCGACCGGATTGGGGCTGGCGATCGCCGACCGTTTGGGCAGAGCGGCTGCACCGCGCGGGTGATGGGGGCGCTATGCCTCCCGCAGGCGACGGCGGCGCGGCACGGTGGCGGCGGTCACGATCTCGCACCCCGTCAACCCGTCGAGGACCGAAAGATCGGTCGCCCGCGTGCCCCGCACATCCAGCCGGCGCAGCTGCATCAGCCCGGCCAGCGGTCGCAAATCGGCCACCGGGGTATCGCCGATATCCAGAAACGCCAGCCGACCCAATCCCGCCAACGCCGAGAGGTCGCTGACCTTCGTCCCCGCGAGTTCGAGGCTGTGCAGCCGCCGCAGCCCCGCCAGCGGTGCGATATCGACAACCGGGGTGCCGCCGATATCCAGACGCTCCAACCCCGTCAGCCCGGCCAAAGGCCGGAGATCGGCGACCAGGGTGCCGGTGAGGTAACAACGCTCCAACCCCGCAAGCCCGCGCAACGGGGCGATATCGGCGACGGCGGTGAACGACAGAATAAGGTTGCGCAGTCCGGTCAGCGCTGCCAGCGGGGCGATGTCGGCAATGCGGGTCAATTTCAGGTCCAGATCGCGCAATCCCGTCAACCCGCTCAGCGGCGCAAGATCTGCCGCTCGGGTGCGGGTCAACACCAAGGTCCGCAGCGCCGTCAGCCCCGCCAGCGGCCGCAGATCGGACATGAGCGCGAGGCCCAGGCGCAGCGTCTCGATCGTGGGCGCGATGGCGGGCGCGGGGGCGATGCCGGCCAGGATGTCGCGCACCACGGCTTCCAGTCCCGGGTTATTGTCCGCCAGTGCCGGTGTCACATGCCGCTCCCATCTATCCGAAATCCCTCGGCGCGGGCAGATTGTTGCCCGCATGATCTAATCAGGAGGAAACCATGCTCCGCATCCACGGTTCCGCCCGTTCCCGCGCCGTCCGCACTTTGTGGATGGTGGGCGAACTCGGCCTGTCCTACGACCATAACGACATTCTGCCCCGATCCCCCGGCACGCGCACCCCGGAATATCTGGCGCTGAACCCGAACGCCCGCGTGCCCACCATCGAGGACGACGGCCTGGTGCTGTCCGAATCCATGGCCATCAACATGTATCTGGCCAAGAAGCACAACAGCCCGCTGTACCCCGCCGATCCGGCGAACGAGGCGCTTATGTGGCAATGGAGCTTGTGGGAAACTGATCGGTTGGATCGGCAGATCACCACCTACGCCAACCACACGACGGCCCTGCCGGAGGCGCAGCGCGACAAAGCGACCGCCGATGCCGCCTGGGCCGAGATCGAGCCTGCGTTGACCATTCTGAACGCCGCCTTGACTGCGAAGCCGTGGCTGGCCGGCGACGCGTTCTCGGTCGCCGATCTGAATGTGGCCGGGGCGTTGTTTCGCGGCCTGTCGATGGATTGGTCGCGCTGGCCGGCGCTGACAGCATGGCTGGCGCTTTGCTGGTCCCGCCCGGCGGCGCAGAAAGCCAAAGCCCAGCGGGAGGCGTAGGCAGGCGGGGAGGGGGCCGTCCCCTCCCTAACCCGCTGCCATCTCCAGCTTACGGATGAACGCCGCCAGCGCGGGCGCCCATTTCGCGGCGTCCGCGCCGGATGCCAAATGCCCGTGCTGGCTCTCCAGCTCGAAATACGTCGCATCGACCCCCGCCGCCCGAAGCCCGGCCATGACGCCGGGGGCAAGGCTGGGGGGAAACAAAGCGTCGGTCGTGGACAGCACATACAGCACCGGCACCCGGATTTTCCCGAAATCCTTCGCCACGTCGTATTGCTCCATCGCGCGGCCCAGAATGAACAGCGAATTGGCGTCGAACGTATCGGCCCAGGCCCCGGCGATGCGGCGCATGTCCTCGGCCCCCACGGACAGGCCGTAGCGGGTCAGGGTGTCGGTCCGCAGACGGATCATCGTCTCCCGCACCCCGCCGTTTTCGTAGTAATCGCCGTTGTTCCAGTTGGGGTCGGGGGCGAACCATTTCAGCAGGCCGGCGACCCGATCCGATTGCGGCGGCAGCGGGGAGGTCACGACCGGCACGATCCCGTCCATGAAATCGGGAAACGACACCGCCCATTGGAACGCCTGGAAGCCGCCGTAGGACGGTCCCACCACGGCGCGCAGATGGGCGACCCCGAGATGCGTCAGCAGCCGATGCTGGGCCGCGACGATATCGGCCACCGTCAGCGTCGGGAACGAGGACCCGTACGGCTTGCCGGTGCGCGGATCGATCGAGGCGGCGTTGGTGGACCCGAAGCTCGACCCCAGCATGTTGGAGCAAACGACAAAATAGCGATCCGTGTCGATCGGCGCGCCCGGCCCGACCAACGTGCTCCAGGCCCCTTCCGAGGAGGCAACCCCAGGCTCGATCATGCGCGGACCGCTGGTGTAGCCATGGGTGACCAGGATGGCATTGCGCCCGTCGGCGGCCAATGTGCCGCGTGCGACATAGGCGATCGTCGCCTCCGGCAGGACGGCGCCCGAGGACAGGCGGAAATCCTGGATGGTAAAGTTTGCGTGCACGCTGTCCTGCATGGCGGTCCTCCCGATCTTATCGGCAGCATGCCGCGCCGGACCGGCATTGCCTATGGGGGGATGGCATGCGAATCAGCACACCGTACAACCGGGTAGGGACCGATCGCATGACCGCAAAAACACGCTGGGCCGTTCCGTTCGCCGCCGCGCTGCTGCTGGGCGCCGCATCGGCTCGGGCCGAGGACGCCGCGATGACCCTGGTCGGGCCGACCGGAACCGGCGATGCGGTCGGGACGGTGTCGATCGCCGCGTCGGCCGGCGGCGCGGTGTTCACGCTGAACCTGAAAGGCCTGCCGCCCGGTCCGCACGGGTTCCATGTGCACGAAAACGGCCAGTGCGGGCCGACCGCGATGAATGGTGTCGCCATTCCGGCCGGTGCGGCGGGCGGGCATTGGGACAGCGACCATACCAACAAGCATGCCGGCCCGACCGGCGACGGGCATAGCGGCGACCTGCCGCTGCTGACGGTCGCGGCCGACGGCACCGCGACGCAAAGCTTGGTCGGGCCGCGGATCGCGGATATCGGCGTGCTCAAAGGCCATGCGCTGGTGATCCATATGAACGGCGACAATTACAGCGACCAGCCGGCCGCGCTGGGCGGTGGCGGCGCCCGCCTCGCCTGCGGTGTCGTGAAATAGGCGGGGTTCGGACCGATGGAATTCGGGATCGCCCTGCCCACCGCCGCCGACTCCTGGAAGGTGGTGAAACGCGCCGAGGAACTGGGTTTCCACCACGCTTGGTTCTACGACACCCAAATGCTGTGCGCCGATTGCTTCGTCGCGATGGGTGCGGCGGCGGTGCATACGTCCCGCATCCGGCTGGGCACCGGCGTGTTGATCCCGTCCAACCGCATCGCCCCGGTTGCGGCGAATAGTTTTGCCTCGTTGAACCGTCTGGCGCCGGGGCGGATCGATTTCGGCGTCGGCACCGGCTTCACCGGGCGGCGCACCATGGGGCTGGGGGCGATCAAGCTTAGCGAGATGGCCGAGTATATCCGGGTCGTCATGGCATTGCTGCGCGGCGAGACCACGGAATTCGCCGTCGAGGGGCACCGGCAGAAGATCGCTTTCCTCAATCCCGAACTCGATCTGATCAATTTGCAGGATCCGGTCGGGCTGCACGTCTCCGCTTATGGCCCGCGCGCAAGGCGGCTGACCGCGCAACTGGGTGCCGGCTGGCTGAATTTCGTGGGGGAGGTCGCGGGCGGCATTGCCGCGATGCAGGCGATGCAGGCCAGTTGGGCGGAGGCGGGCCGAGCGGCGGGGGATTTGACGGCGGTGGCTTTTGCGTTGGGGTGTGTGCTGGAACCGGGGGAGCCGGTGGATTCCGATCGCGCGGTGGCGCAGGCCGGGCCGCGAGCGACGGTGCTATTGCATCGCGCCGCGGATGAGGCGTTGTCGGGTTTGCCCAATAGCTCCGCCATTCCGGCCTCGGTCGCCGAGGCGGTCGCCGGCTACGTCGCCCTTGCCCGCAACTTCGAGCCGGCGGATGCTCGCTACCTGGAAAACCATCGCGGCCATCTAATGGCGGTGAAACCGGCGGAGCGCCCGTTCGTGACGCCGGCGTTGATCCAGGAGACAACGTTCACCGGCACCGAGGCAGATCTGGCGGAACGGATCGCGGCGTTGCGCGATGCAGGCTACACGCAGTTCACCATCCAATTAATCCCCGGCCAAGAGCAAGCAATCGAGGATTGGGGACGCCTAAAGGCAAAATTCTAACCGCCCCACAAAATCGCCAGTGAGCCCGCCAGCAAAGGTCGGAAAATTTTTTGCTTCTTTTTTATAAAAAAGAAGCCTTCCTTGGTACGAAATCGAAACCCCAACCGTCAGGATATCCGAAAGCCCGATAATGCCCTAAGAACCCAGCATGAAAATATGCGTCGTCACCCCGTATTTCGAAACCAGCGAAGCCTGGATCCAGCAAGCCCACACCAGTGTGCGGGACCAAACGATCGAGGCGCATCATATCCTAGTTTGCGACGGATCGGCACCGGCGCAACTGCCCGATTTCAAGGGCATGCACATCGTATTGCAGCGCAATTACCGCGATTACGGCAACACTCCAAGGCTGATCGGTTGCTACCAGGCGATGGCGATGGGGGCGGATGCGATCGCGTTCCTAGATGCGGATAACTGGTACCATCCCGACCATCTGGAGGGGTTGCTGAAATACGCGGTCGAGCACCGGCTGGACGCGATCGCCTCCTCCCGCATGTTGCACCGGCTGGACGGCTCGGCCATGGGCAAATGCCCGACCGTCGATGGGCGCAACTTCATCGATACGAACTGCCTGCTGGTGATGAAATCGGCGTTCCATCACATGGTCGCCTGGACCTTGATGCCGCAGGATGTCGCGGCGGTGATGGATCAGGTGGTGTGGAACCACATGAAGGACGGCGGCGCTCGGATGGGGTTTTTGAACAAGGCGTCGGTCGCCTATCGCACCCGCCACGCCAGCCATTATCTGGCGGCGGGCGAACAACCCCCGGCCGAGGCGGTGAGCCGCACCGACACCCACGGCGACCGGTACCACTGAGCACTCGTTTTGCCCCCGCCTTTTTGCCCCCGCCGAACCCCTCGGCTACCATAGCAGACCATGTCGTACTCCGCCGAAGACATCGCCCATATGCGCGCCGCCCTCGCCCTCGCGAGGCGTGGGCAAGGCGCGACCTGGCCGAACCCCTCGGTCGGCTGCGTCGTCGTCAAGGACAATCGCGTCGTCGGCCGTGGCGTCACCGCAACCGGCGGCCGGCCGCACGCCGAACCGCAGGCGCTGCAAATGGCCGGGGACAAGGCAAGGGGGGCGACGGCCTATGTCACCCTAGAACCCTGCTGCCACTGGGGCCGCACCCCGCCTTGCACCGATGCGCTGATTGCAGCCGGCATCGCCCGCGTCGTCGTCGCCGCCCAGGACCCGGACAAGCGGGTCGATTCGCAAGGCATCGCCAAGCTGCGCGCCGCCGGCATCCGGACCGAGGTCGGGCTGCTGGAAACCGAGGCGCATGCCATCCTCGCCG
Organism: Acetobacteraceae bacterium; assembly: GCA_025354865.1. Lineage (GTDB taxonomy): Bacteria > Pseudomonadota > Alphaproteobacteria > Acetobacterales > Acetobacteraceae > Rhodopila. The sequence goes on from JANXMB010000050.1 coordinate 35,144, forward strand.
GGTTCTTCCAACGCATCGGCACCGGTCGGCCGCTGGTCACACTCAAGCTGGCGACCACGCTGGACGGCAAAATCGCCACCGCCAGCGGGGAGAGCCAGTGGATCACCGGTCCTGAGGCGCGGCGCATGGCGCATGCCATCCGGGGCCGCCACGATGCCATTCTGGTCGGCGTCGGCACCGTGCTGGCCGACGATCCCGATCTGACCTGCCGCATCCCCGGTTTTGCCAAGCGACCGATCGTCCGTGTCGTCGCCGACAGCCATCTGCGCACCCCGCTTTCGGCGCGGCTGGTCGCCACTGCAAGGGAAGCGCCGACCTGGATCCTGACCCGCCCCGACGCCGATCCCGCCCGTAAAGCCGCGCTGCAAGCCGCCGGGGTCGAATTGTTCGCAGTACCGGCGGGGGACGGCGGCCTCGACATCGCGGCGGCGCTGCAAGCACTGGGTGCGGCAGGCATCGGCTGGCTGATGACCGAAGGCGGCGGCCAAATCGCGGCTGCCCTGCTGCGCGCCGATCTTGTAGACCGGCTCGCCTGGTTTCATGCTCCGGCGACGATGGGCGGCGACGGCTGGCCTGGGGTGCATGCTTTCGGGCTTGAAAAACTGGCCGACATGCCCCGATTTACCAGGACAGGGATCGTGCCCCTGGGCAACGACCTGCTGACCGAATACACAAGGCGCTGAGACACATGTTTACCGGCATCATCACCGCCCTGGGCACCGTCCAGGCGATCGAGCCTTTGGGCGAGGGCAAAGACATGCGCCTCGTCATCGCCACCCCCTGGCCCGACACCGCCGCCATCGCGCTAGGCGCCTCCATCGCCTGCTCGGGCTGCTGCCTGACGGCGGTCTCGCTGCATGCTGATCGCTTCGCGGTCGATGCCTCGGCCGAGACCCTGGCCTGCACCACCCTCGGCACCTGGAAAATCGGTACCCAGGTGAACCTGGAACGATCCCTCAAGGTCGGCGACGAACTCGGCGGGCATATCGTGTCCGGCCACGTGGACGGGGTGGGCACCACGCTCTCCAAAACCGCCGAAAATGGGTCGATCCGCTGGCGCTTTCAGGTGCCGATGGCGCTCGCCCGCTTCATCGCCGCCAAAGGTAGCGTCGCCATCGACGGCACCTCGTTGACGGTGAACGACGTCCAGGGCGATACGTTCGGGGTGAACATCATCCCCCACACCGCATCCGTCACCCGCTTCGGCACCCTGGCGCCGGGCGATGCGGTCAACATCGAGATCGATATGCTGGCACGCTATGTCGCCAGATTGTCGGATATGCGCATCGCGGAGACACGCTGACCATGGAAAATCTGGTGCCGATGGAAGAACCGCTGCGGCGCGAGCTGTCCACCTACCTCGCGAGCGCGGCGGAGCTGATCGAAGAAGCCCGCAACGGCCGCATGTTCATCCTGGTGGACGACGAGGACCGGGAGAACGAGGGCGATCTGATCATCCCCGCCCAGTTCGCCACCCCCGATGCGATCAACTTCATGGCGAAATACGCCCGCGGCCTGATTTGCCTCGCGATGACACGCCAGCGCGCCGACAAGCTTGGCCTCCAGTTGATGGCGCAGCAGAACGGCACACGGCATCAGACCGCGTTCACCGTGTCGATCGAGGCGCGGGAAGGCGTGACCACCGGCATTTCCGCCGCCGATCGGGCGCATACGATCGCAGTTGCCACCAATGCCGACAGCACCCGCGACGACATCACCACCCCCGGCCATGTCTTCCCGCTGCTGGCCCGCGAAGGCGGGACGCTGGTTCGCGCCGGCCATACCGAGGCATCCGTGGATATCGCGCGCAAGGCCGGATTGGCCCCGGCGGCGGTGATCTGCGAGATCATGAACGACGACGGCACGATGGCGCGACTGCCCGACCTCGTGGCATTCGGCCAGCGCCATAATTTGAAATTGGGCACCATCGCCGACCTGATCGCCCATCGCCGGGTCACCGAACGGCTGGTGCGCAAGGTCGAGGAAGGGACGTACCAGCACCCGGCAGGCGGCGAGTGGAAGGCCATGGTCTATGCCAACACCGTCGAATATCAGGAACATCTGGTGCTGGTGAAAGGCGATATCTCCGGCCCCGAACCGGTGATGGTACGCATGCACGCGGTCGATCTGCTGGACGACATGACCAGCGCGCCGCATTGGATCGCCATGCACAACGCCATGCACGCGATCGGCAAAGAAGGCCGAGGCATCGTCGTGCTGATCCGCGAGCATCACAAAACCGCACTGGCCGACCGCGTCCGGCTGCTAGGCTCCACGCCCAAGGCGCATCGCTCGCTGCGCGATTACGGCATCGGCGCGCAGATCCTGCTGGACCTCGGGGTTAAAGACATGGTGCTGCTGACCAACCGCACCCGCAATGTCGTCGGGCTCGAAGGTTACGGCTTGAACATCGTCGAGCAACGGCCGATTCCCAACATCGTCAACGAGAAAACCGAACAATGAGCACTCAGGACGCCGCCCTGCCATCCGCCCCCGCCGTACGCGGCGCAGCGCCGCGCGTGCTGATCGTGCGCGCGCCCTACTACAAGGATGTGATCGACGGCCTGACGATCGGCGCCGTGCGCATCTTGTCCGAGGCCGGGGCGACGCACGAAATCCTGGATATCGCCGGTGCCTTCGAACTGCCGCAGGCGATCCGTCTGGTGGTGCGCGGCAACCGCCCCTTCGATGCGTTCGTGGCCCTGGGCTGCATCGTGCGGGGGGAAACCGACCATTACGATTTCATCTGCAAGGCCACCATGGACGGCATGATGAACGTGGCCTTGCAATTCGGCCTGTGCACCGGCACCGGCTTGCTGACCTGCGACAATCTGGCGCAGGCGGAGGCACGATCCGGCCAGGACGGCCACAATAAGGGGGCGGAAGCCGCCGCCGCCGCGCTGTTGCAGGTCGATGCCGCCCGCCGCTTCGGCGCCGCCGGATGAGCGTTGCCCCGAAATCCCGCCCGCGTACCGCATCGAGGGTGGCGGCCGTGCAGGCGTTGTTCCAGGTCGAGCAAGCCAGCGACAGCGCCGAAACGGCGATCGACCAGTTCGTACGACACCGATTGGGCGCCATGCCCGGTGCCGACGGGTTCGAGGACGGGCGCATCCCCGATGCCGAAGTCCCACTCTTTGCCGCCATCGTCCGTGGCGCGGTGCGCCAGCAGGACACCATCGATGCGATGCTGTCCGAGGCGCTGCCAGCGGATTGGCCGCTATCGCGCATCGATCCGGTGCTGCGCGCGGCGTTGCGCGCGGCCGGCGGCGAACTCGCGGGTGCCTCCAGCGCCCCGGCGCGGGTGATCATCAACGAATACCTCGACGTCGTGCGCGGCTTCCTGACCGGCCCGGAATCCGGCATCGCCAACGCGGTGCTGGACCGGTTGGCCCGGCTGCTGCGCGTCGAGGAGTTCGAGGGGTAGGGCTGTCGGGGCCGCACGATCCCAACCGACCAACCCGCCCCCATCTTTAGCCCGGCCAGCAAACGCGTATACTTCGTGCTCGACACCGCCGGGAGCGTGCCGCATGCCGTTCGATGAATCCTCCGCCCCCCGTCGGGGCCGCCGTCCGCCGCGCAATGTGCTGGGGGGGCCGCTCGAATTGTGTTCCACCACGCCGTTGACCGGGTTCTTCCGCAACGGGTGCTGCGAAACCGGCCCCGAGGATGTCGGCAGTCACACCGTTTGCGTGGTGCTGACAGCGGAATTCCTGGAATTCAGCAAGGGTATCGGCAACGATCTGTCCACCCCAAGGCCCGATCTCGGTTTCGGCGGGTTGAAGCCGGGCGATCGCTGGTGCCTCTGCGCCCCGCGTTGGCAGGAAGCGTTCGAGCAGAATGCCGCCCCCCGGGTTGTCATGCGCGCCACCGAGGAAGGGGCGCTGCAACACTGCGCCCTGGTCGATCTCACCCGGCACGCCATCGATCTGGCATAACCCAGGTTTCCGCCAGCGCCAGGCCGCGCACCGCGACTCCGTTCGGCAACACCGCATCGTACGACCGATGGTGATGCCCATGCACCACCCCCCGCGCCCTCGCAGCGCACGCCAATGCGTCGATCGCAGCAAATCCGTGTTCGTGCGACGAGGGCGCCTCATGCGAAACCAGCACATCGAAGCGTTCTTGGCCCAGCCGCGCGAAATCCTCGGGAAAGATCGTGTCGCGGTGCCACAGCGGCAGCCCGCCGCGCCATAATTCCTCCGCCCGCAGCGACGCCAGAAACGCCGCCCGATCGCGAAATTGCGGCGCGGAGACCCCGTCCCAGACCCGGGGACGAAACACCCCCGGCAGCCCGGCGATGCGCAGCCCGGCGATCTCGCTCACCCGCAAGCCCAGATCGCCGGCGGGATGGGCGCCGACCAGATTGTCGAAAGCGGCTTCCGTTTCGGTGTCGTGGTTGCCCAGGATCCACCGCACATCCCAGCCCGCCGCGATCGCCGGGGCCAGAAGCGCCGGCAGCGGGGCAGGGCAGTCGCAGTCGCCGACCAGGATCAGCACCCCCGCTGGCATATCCAGGCAGGCGCGCAGGATGGGCAAGAAATTGCGATGCGGGTCGCCGGCGAAGACCAGCGGCGGCAACCTCAATTCCCGATCGCCGCCGCAACCCATTGCGCCCAGGCGAGCACGGCTTTGTCCTCGCCCCGCCGTCCGACAATCTGGATCCCCAGCGGCATTCCGTTCGGCCCGAGACCGGCGGGCACCGTCACGCAGGGCACGTGCAGACATGTCCAAACGAAGTTGAACGACGGATCGCCGGTCCATTCCAAACCCTTCGGCGCCTCCCCCGGGGCGGAGGGCGTGATCAGCACATCCAACCCATCCATCGCATCCGGAAACGCCCGCTGGGTGCGATCGAACACCGCATAGGCCGCTGCCACCTGCTCGATGCTCCGCGACAACCCGAATTCGAGGCGTTCGCGCAGCCCCACACTCAATCCTTCCCGAGCATGTTCCAACTCCCACCCCATCGCTCGGGCGCTCTCGTGGTTCATGACGATCGGGTGGGCGTCGATCAAGTCGTTGAAATGGGTGGGCAATTCCCGGTCGGACACACGCGCCCCGGCACGGCCGATTGCGTTGGCGATGCGCACGCGCAGGGCCTCGGTTTCCGGCAATGCGGCGGCGGCGGTCGGGCCCATGCAGATGCCGACGCGGGGGGCGCGATCGGGCTTGGTGTCGGGGTCGCCCAGGTCGTGGGTCGAGACGGCGGCGGCAAACAGCGCGCAATCGGCCACCGAACGGGCCATGACGCCGACGGTGTCGAGCGAGGCGGACATCACCTTCATGCCGAAGCGCTCGATCGTATTATAGGTCGGTTTATAGCCGACGACCCCGCAATAGGCGGCCGGGCGGATGACGCTGCCGGCCGTCTGGGTGCCGTATGCCAGCGGAAAGAACCCATCCGCCACGCCCGCCGCCGAACCGGAGGAAGACCCGCCCGGCGTATGCTCCAGCCCCGCCGGATTGGCGGTGGGGCCGGGTTGGCGGGTGGCGAATTCGGTGGTGACGGTTTTGCCCATGACCACCGCGCCGGCCCGTTTGGCCCAGGCAACGGCAGCGGCATCGGCGCGCGGCCGCCAGCCGTCCCAAATCGGGGAGCCATAGCCGCTGGGCATGTCGGCGGTGTCGAGCACATCCTTGACCCCGATTGGAATGCCTTGCAGCGCGCCAGCCAATGGGCGTTTGCGGGCGGCGGCGGCATCGCGCCGCACCCCATCCGCATCGAAATAATGGAATGCCCGGACCTGCGGCTCCCGCTCGGCGATGCGGGCGAGGCAGGCCTCCGCCAGTTCGATCGGATCGAGGCTACCGGCCTGGATCAGGCGGATGGCCTGGGTGGCGGTCAGCGTGTGCAGATTGTCCATGGCATCGGGTCCCCGATCGGAGCGGCAAGGCGACCAATGTCCCGTATGCGGCGGGTCTTTGCATAGGGGGAAGATTGCCCGGCGTTGCCGAATTGCGCGGCGCGCGGCTACAGGCCCAAACCAGCCGGCGGTATCAGGTCCCGAGGCGCAGACGCGGGCGGCCGACACCGCGGCGTGCCGGCGCGGCGGCGTTCGGATCGGGTTTGGCGCTGCGTGCGGTGGGATCGATTCGCGCTGAGCGGGGCGCCGGTTCCTCGGTCGTCGCAGCATCCTCGGCGGTTGCCATTTCCTCGGCGATGGCGGGCGCGGCGGGCTGGGCAGGCTGTAGACCGTCGGCAGCGGTGGCGCGGGCGTCGTAGTCGGCGGCCATGCCGAGCAGACGCTGTTTGGAGGCCTCGCGGGTGTTTTCCTCGGCCATGACGCGAAAGCGCGCGGCCTCCTCACGCAGGAATTTGGGGGACATCGGACGTACTTTCTTATTTTAGGAACCGCCACCCATGGCGGCTGGCTTATTTCAGGAACCGCCATCCATGGCGGCTGGCTTGTATCGGGAACCGCCATCCATGGCGGCTGGCTTGTATCGGGAATCGTCGCCCACGGCGGCCGGGACGGCCAGGCCGAAGCGGAGGCGACGCAATCCTATCATGCCACGGGAATGGGGGAAACGCCATGCTCAATAGGCGCCCGGCGCGATCAGCCGGGATCGGGGTGTTCGGCAAGGCCGCCGACGAAATCCTCGAAATCCTTGGCCTCGCGGAAATTGCGATACACGCTGGCGAAGCGGACATAGGCGACCTTGTCCAACTCCTTCAGCGTATCCATCACCAATTCGCCGATCTGCTTGCTGGGCACGTCGCTTTCGCCCGACGCTTCCAACTGGCGGACGATCGAATTCACGATCCGCTCGATCCGTTCTTCCTGGATCGGCCGCTTGCGCAGCGAAATCCGGATGGAGCGGGCGAGTTTGTCGCGATCGAACGGCACCCGCCGACCGTCGGTTTTCACCACTGTCAGCTCGCGCAGTTGCACCCGTTCCACCGTGGTGAAGCGTTGCCCGCAATTGGCGCAGAAGCGACGGCGGCGGATGGCGCCGTTATCCTCGGTCGGACGGCTGTCCTTGACCTGGGTATCTTCGGAACCGCAAAACGGGCAGCGCATCGGCCGTTACCGCGACGGATACATCGGGAAGCGGGCGCATAGTTCCTTGACCCGCGCGCCGACGGCCTGTTCGACGGCGGTGTTGGACCCGTCGTTGGAGCGGCCGAGACCTTCCAGCACCTCGTTGATCATCATGCCGATCTGGCGGAATTCCTCGATGCCGAACCCGCGGGATGTCGCGGCGGGGGAGCCGAGGCGAATGCCGGAGGTGACCGTCGGCTTTTCCGGATCGTAGGGGATCGCGTTCTTGTTGGCGGTCATGTGCGCCCGTTCCAGGGTGCCCTCGGCCGCCTTGCCGGTCACCCGCTTGGGGCGCAGATCGACCAACATCAAATGGCAATCCGTCCCGCCGGAAACGATGTCCAGGCCTTGGGTTTTCAGCGTTTCCGCCAGCACCCGAGCATTGTCCTGCACCGCCTTTTGATAGGCTCGGAAGGACGGTTGCAGCGCTTCCTGAAACGCTGCGGCTTTGCCGGCGATGACATGCATCAGCGGCCCGCCTTGCAGCCCGGGGAACACGGCGGAGTTGATCTTCTTGCCCAACTCGGGGTCGTTCGACAGGATCATGCCACCGCGTGGCCCGCGCAGGGTTTTATGCGTGGTGGTGGTGGTGACGTGCGCGTGCGGCAACGGCGAGGGAAACAGACCCGCCGCCACGAGGCCCGCGAAATGCGCCATATCGACCATGAAATACGCACCGACCTCGTCCGCGACCGCGCGAATCCGAGGGAAATCGATGAAGCGGGGATAGGCGGACCCGCCGGCGATAATCAGTTTCGGCTTCCGCTCGCGCGCCAGACGTTCCAGTTCCTCGTAGTCCAGCAGGCCGTCGTCCTTGCGCACGCCGTACTGTACCGCGTCGAACCATTTGCCCGACAGGTTCGGCGACGCGCCATGCGTCAGATGGCCGCCGGCCGCGAGGCTCATGCCCAGGACGGTATCGCCCGGCTTGCACAACGCCAGAAACACCGCCTGATTGGCTTGCGCGCCGGAATGCGGTTGCACGTTGGCGAATGCGCAGTCGAATAGTTGTTTCGCCCGCGCGATCGCCAGATTTTCCGCGACATCGACGTGAACGCAACCGCCATAGTAGCGACGACCGGGGTAACCTTCCGCGTATTTGTTGGTCAGCACCGAACCCTGGGCTTCCAACACCGCAGCCGAAACAACATTTTCCGAGGCGATCAACTCGATTCCGTCCTGTTGACGGCGCAGTTCGGCACCGATGGCGGCGGCGAGTTCGGGGTCGGTCTCCGCCAGCGGGGCGGAGAAGAAACGGTTGAGTTCGGTCATGGAGTCCTGTCGGGCTGCGATGGAAAGCCGGGCTTTAGCATGGCGGGCAAATTGCGTTAACCCTTCCTTAACGCCTGCCTGTCATCCTCCCCAGATGACTGACCCGACCCGCCGCGCCCAAGCCCGCCGTACCCGGGGCCAGATCGCGCATGCCACCGGCATGGGTGCGGAGGCTGCCGCCCGTGTCGCTCTGGAACGCGATGGCTGGACCATTCTCGCCCAACGCCTGCGCACCAAAGCCGGGGAAATCGACATCGCCGCCG
>JANXMB010000177.1 GCA_025354865.1 Acetobacteraceae bacterium
TGCACAACGGATACCGCGACGCCGGCCAGCAGCTTGCTCAACAGCAGGAACCAGCGCGGGAACGGGCTGACCATCAGCGTCTTCATGCTGCCCATCTCGCGGTCGTAGACCATCGACAGCGAGCTTTGCATGCCGTTGAACAACTGGATCATCGCCAGCAGTCCGGGCGCGATATAGACCTCGTACGGCACATAGGTTTCGTACGGCGGAATGATCGACACGCCGAGCACGAAGTGAAATCCGGCAGCGAAGATCGCCAGCCAAACCAGCGGGCGCACCAGCGCGGAGACAAACCGCCCGCGCTGTTGCAGCCAGCGCAGCGCTTCGCGTTTGACGATGCCGGTCAGGCAGCGGGCATATTGCAGCGGGCTCATGCGGCGGCAGCCGTCAGCGTGTCGAATGCGCCGCGCAAATCCGCGGCACCACTGGCCGCCACCACATCGGGCACGCGGCCATCGGCCAGCACTACGCCTTTGTGCAGCACGATCACCCGCGCGTTCTCGTCCGCCTCGTCGATCAAATGCGTCGCCCACAACACGCCCAGGCCGCGATCGGCGCACAGCGTGCGGACATGCGCCAGCAGGCTGCGGCGGCTTTCGATGTCCAGCCCAACGGTGGGTTCGTCGAGCAGCAGCAATCCCGGTTGATGCAGCAGTGCCCGCGCCAGTTCCACGCGGCGGCGCTGACCGCCCGAGAGTAGCCGGGCGCGGTCGTGGGCGCGGGCCGACAATCCGGTGCGGCCCAGTTCGGCTTCGGCCAACGCGCGCGCCCGCCATCCCGCCATGCCGTGCAGGGCGGCGTGATAGGCCATGTTCTGTGCGACTGTCAGATCCAGATCGAGCGTGGATTGCTGGAACACCACGCCCATGCGCGCCAGTGCAGCAGACGGTTCGCGGCGAATGTCGCGGCCGAATACCGCAACGCTGCCGCTGCGGCTGTGAAACAGCCGGGTGATCAGTGCGAACAGCGTGGTCTTGCCCGCCCCGTTCAGCCCCAGCAGCACGGTAAAGTCGCCGGGCCGCACGCTGAAACTCACGTCGCGCAGCACATTGCGGTCGCCGAACGCATGGCTCAGTCCGCTGACAGCGAGTGCGGCATCCGGTTGCGTCACGGTGCGGCCACGACGCCCCAGGGCAGGCCGCCCACCGGAATGGATTTGGTGACCTTGCGCGCCGCGACATCGATGATCGACAGGTCGTTGCTGATGCCGTTGGTGGTGTACAGCTTCGAGCCATCGCGTGAGAACGCCAGGTTCCACACCCGCTGGCCGACCAGCAGATATTTCTCCACCGCGTAGGTTTTCGCATTCACCACCGCCACCCGGTTGGCCGGGCCGAGGGCGACGAACGCAGTCGTGCCGTCGGCGGTGATCGCCATGCTGACGGGCTCGATCTGCTCCTTGGTCACGCCGGGGATAGCGAACTCGATCTTATGGGTGATCGTGTGGCTGGCGGCGTCGATCACCATCACGTCGCCGCCGACTTCGGATGACACCCACACCGCAGCGCCGTCCGGCGTCCAGGTGGCGCGGCGTGGGCGGCTATCGACCAGCACATTGGCCACCACCGCGCCGCTGGCGATGTCGATGAAATGCGCCATGCTGGTGGTCTCGGAGGTATTGACGACGATCTTGCCGTCGGGGCTGACTGCCATGCCTTCCGGCTCGACGCCAACCGCCACGGTCTTGGTGGTCTTGCCGCTGGCGATATCGAGGTAGCCAACCTGGGCGTCGTTCTCCAGCGCCACGAAAAGCGTCTTGCCGTCGCGGCTGATGTCGAAATTCTCCGGGTCCGGCCCGCTGTCCAGCGTACGCACAATTTTCATGCTGGTGAGGTCGAGCTCCTCGACCTCGTCGGAATCGCTGGCGCAGATGAACAGCGACTTGCCATCCGCCGACAGCACAATCCCGCGCGGCCGCCCGCCGACCGGAATGGTGTGGGTGATCGTCAGCGTGGCTTCATCGACCACGGTGATGGTGTTGTCCTTCTCGTTGGACACCAGCAAGCGGTCGGCGCGGGCCGGTGCGGCGAGCGTGGCCGCCATGGCGGCGGCCAACCCGAGGCGGATCAATTCATGTGGCATGTCGTCTCCGGCTGATCGATGCCCAGCGTATCGAGTTCCGAAACCTGATGCAGAAACCCCGGTTGCGGCGATACCGAGATCAGTTGGCGCGTGTCGGCTAGCAGCACCGGCTGGCGCAACTGCCCATCCCACGGCCGGAAGCTCAAACGCGCGCCGCGAAACGCCGCCAGTTCGAACGCCGGGCTGCGGATGAAGCCGATCATGGTGGCCGGGTCGGCGCTGTGCGTGCGCGTCGCCGCCTCGCCGAAGCTGCGCACCGCCATCCAGCCGCCGAAGTCGCGGCTGGTCATGGTGCGGCCGGTGGATTTCAGGAAGCGCAACTGCAACTGCGTCGCCCCCCATTGCTCGAACACCGGCGACCACGCCAGCGGCATCAGCCCCGCACTGCCCGCTACCGGGCGCGGGCCGGTGGTATGGAACGGGATGCTGTCGGCGAATTCGTCCGCCTCGTCGGCCACCACCAGCACGTCGTAGCTCAGGCCCTGGGTGAAGCGCGATACCTCGGCGTCGATGGCGAAATGCCCGGTGTCGCTGCGCCTTGCGCCGGCGACGAAACTCCACGGCTTGTCGGCGGCCAGTTTGAGCCGAAACTTTTTGGCCGAGCGGCGGTATGCCTCGCCGAGCAACTGGTCTTGCGGATGCGGCCCGGTCACCAGCAGCAGGTTGCGCCAGCCCTTGATGGTCAGGAACTGCATCAGCGCATCGGCCAGCATGGCCCGGCTGGGCAGCATGTGCAGCACATTGCGGCGGCAATCGGCGCCGCGCAGCGCGTCGTCGGCACTGGTGGCGTCCAGCAGCAGCGCGTCTTTCGCTTCGGGCAGATCGGCCAGTTGCAGCAGCAGCGGCGGCGGCGCATCCACCACGAACAGGCGGCGCCCGGCGGCCAGCGCATCGCGGAATGCGGCCAGCACGCCCGCGTCGTCGGCGGCAGAGTGTTCCTCCAGCGTCCAGCTTTGGCCGGTGAATGTGCCGGTGGTGGCGTTCTCGCCCAGCGCCACGCGCGCACCTTGCAGCCCGTCCTCGGACGGCGGCGGCGACAGCACCGTGCTGGGCACCGATTTTTTCACGCTCAGCGACAGCCAGACCAGCGGCACCTGTGCCGGATCGGCTGCCAGCGCGGGGGCTGCTGTCAGTAATGCCGCAGCGAACAGGGCCGCCTTCCGCCATCCCGCCATCGCCTAACCTCCCGCCGCGTGAGCGATGCAGCCGCACGACAGATAGCCGCCCCGCGCTGGCATGGCGATACCCTCTTGCCCGTCATTGACTCCAGCCGCCCGGCCCGCGACGTGGTGCGGCCAAGGAGATCCCGCATGATCCTGACCCGCCGCGCCGCCTTGCTCGGGGCGCTGACTGTCCCAGTGGCCCGCATCGCCAAGGCCGCAGCACCTTTGCGCATCGGCGTGCTGCGCTTCGGCACCGTGTCGTGGGAGCTCGATACCATCGTCCGTCACGGGCTGGACGCCGCCAATGGTGTCACGCTGGCCGCTACCGAATTCGCCGCCGCGCAGGCCACGCAGGTGGCGCTCCAGGCCGGGGCAGTGGATGTCACGGCGCAGGACTGGACCTGGGTGGCGCGCCAGCGCGCCGACGGTGCGGACTGGACATTCATCACGTTTTCGACAGCCATCGGCGCACTGATCGCCCCGCCGGGCTCGCCGGTGCGGGCGGTGAGCGATCTGCCCGGCAAGCGGCTCGGCATCGCGGGCAGCCCGCTCGACAAAAGCTGGCTGATCCTGCGCGCCTACGCGCTGAAGGCGCACGGCATCGATCTGGATAAAGCCGTCAACAAAACCTTCGGCCCGCCGCCGCTGCTGGCCGAACAGGCGCGCGCCGGGCGGCTCGATGCGGTGCTGACCTTCTGGCCGTTCGTTGCCCGCGCGGTGGCTGGGGGCGCTGTCCGGGTGCTGGCGATGGAGGGCGCGGTGCGGGCCTTGGGTATTACCGGCGAGGTGCCGGTGGCGGGCTACGTGGTCTCGGAGAAATGGGCCAACGCCAACCGCCCGGCCATCGACGGCCTGCAAGCCGCCTCCCGCGCGGCGCGTGAGATTCTGGCGGCCTCGGATGCGGAATGGCAGGCGCTGCAAAAGCTGACCGGGGCGGCGGATGCGGCGGAACTGGCGCTGCTGCGCGACTATTACCGTGGCGGCATCCCGCACGGCAGCCAGGCCGATCACGCCCGCTCGGCGGCGCAGTTGTTCAAGGTGCTGGCCGGCGTGGGCGGCCCCGAGCTGGTGGGATCCGCGCTGGTGGGCTCCGCGCTGATGGGCTCCGCGCTGATGGGCACAGCAACCGAGTTGCCGGCCGGGACGTTCTGGGGGGTGTGAGGCGATGGCCGGAATGGGCGATCCGGTGGCCATCACGGCGGCGGACCTTGCGGACGCCAACCCGCTGGGGGGCGCCTTGCTGGCGTTGAACAACGCCCATGCCGTGGAATTGTCGGAATTGCACGCCAGCCGGTTCCGCCATCTGGTGGCGCAGGCCTTTGCCGCGTGGCGGATTGGGCAGGCCGAAGCGCTGCTGCTCGCCTTCGACCAGGACGCCGATTACGACAGCCCGAATTTCCTGTGGTTTCGCGCCCGCTTGCAGCGCTTTGTCTACGTGGACCGCATTGTTGTCGCCACCCACGCCCGCGGGCGCGGCCATGCGCGCCGGCTGTATCGCGATTTGTTCGCGAAGGCCGGGCAAGCGGGGCACGGCCAGATTGTCTGCGAGGTCAATTCCGCACCGCCGAACCCGCAATCCGACGCCTTCCACGCGGCGCTGGGCTTTTCCGAACTCGGCACTGCCGCCATCCATGGCGGCAGCAAGACGGTGCGTTACCTGGTCCGCGATATGACGCAGCCGGCGCCGTGCAGTGCCGGTGTGGCAGCGGTTGATCCGCATCGGTATGGAAGCTGAGTGCGGTGACCAGCAGGTCTTCGGCCTGCTCCAGGGCCTTCGCTTCGGTGGTGCCCCATGTTGCCCCGGCCGCGGCCCACCCATCCGGCTGATCGCCGGGGCCATGCAACAGGGCAAGAAGGGCTGATAAAATACCCGATCACCCAAACACCCCATGCAAAAACCACCGCGTGCCCGGCGCCCCCGCGTTGCGGCCGGTGCGGAACAGCCAGAAGCGGGCGCCGCCCTGGTCTTCCACGCGGTAATAGTCGCGCACCAGATCGGCCGCCTCGCGTTCCGGCGCGGGGCGGGCGCCGCGCCACCATTCGGCGGCGAGGCGTTCGGGGCCGCTGGCGGCGCGCACCCGGTGCAGGCAGCCGCGCCAGCGGAACAGGAAGGGCGGGTCGTCCGGCACCAGGGCGCTGGCCTCGATGGGTTCGGGCCGGCGCAGCAGGCGCAGCGGGCGGGCCGGGGCGGTGCTGCCGGTCCAGCCAAGCGGGCTGGCGAGCGGTGCGGCGCGGCGCACGCTGCGTTCCGGCACGTGGCTGGGGCCGGGTAGCGGACGCCAGAGCCGGTGTTCGCCGAGCCGGTTGACCAGTTCGTCCACCGTGGCGGCAAGGTCAGCGCTGCCCGAGGCGGCGTCCAGCGCGGCAAACCCGGCTTGCGGCGGGGCGAGCGGGGCGGCGGCATCAGCCTCCAGCACCACGGCGTCGATGCCATGGCCGGGATCGAGCGTCTCCAGCTTGGCGGTCAGCAGCTTGGCGACGTAGGCTGCGTTGCGCACCGGCTGTGCGGTGGCGATGCCGATTGCCGGGCGTGCGCCGTCCACCCGCAGGAACGTCACCGTGAAACGCTGCGCGCCCTGCGCCGCGTCCGCCAATCGCTGGCATAACTGCGCAGCCAGCAATGCGATGGCCCTTGCGAGGTCGCCGGCGGTGCCGATCGGCTCGGCAAAGGCGCGCTGCGCGCGCCAGGGGGCGGGCGGATGCGGCCAGACCAGTTGCTCGGCCACCCTGCCGAACGCTTCGTCCAGCCGCCGCAGCGGTTCAGTGCCGAAGCGCGCGGTGATCTCGCCGCGCGGCAGCCGGGCCAGATCGCCCACCGTGCGGATGCCGAGCCGCAGCAGCCCGGCCGCCGCCCGCGCCTCGATCTGCAACAGCCCGAGCGGCAGGGTGGCCAATGCGGCCGCCTCGCCACCCGGCGGCAGCACCGTCAGGGCAGGGTGCCAGCGCGCCAGCGCCCAAGCGGCGGCGGCGGTGCCGGCGATGGCGGCGCGGGCGGGCAGGCCGCGCCGGGTCAGGCGGGCGAGCAGGTCGGACGCCAGGGCGTACTCGCCATCATCATCTTGGGCAGAGAACAAATGCGCACACCCGGCGATGTCGAGCAGCAGCCCCTCCGGCGGTGCCGCGGCGGCGAGCGGGGTGTAGCGCTCGGCCCAGGCGGCCAGTGCGGCGAGACCGGCGCGATCTCCGGCCGGGTCGGCATCGGTGACGCTCAGTGCTGGGCACATGGCGCGGGCCTGGGTCAGCGGCATGCCGGAGCGCAACCCCTCGGCGTCCGCCACCGGACAGACGGCGGCGAGGCGGCGCTGGCCGCGCACCGATTCCACTGTAGCTAGCGGGGCTTTAAGCCCGCCGCCGGATTGTGCCCGCAGGATCGGCCAGCCCGGCAACCACACGCAAAGCAGTCGGCGCATTGCTGTCTCCCTCATCGAGTTCCATCAGCCACGAGCCCGGCCGGCCGCCGCGCGCATGGGTCAGCGCCACCTGCCAGCGCGGCGGGCCGGGGGCGCGGGCTTCGGCGCGGCTGGGGGCGGTGGCGATATGCCAGCGGGTCGCCACCCCCACCGCCTCACGCGCGCCTTGTTTGACGCCGTGCGGCCAGCGGCGCAGCACGAAGCCGGTGCTGCCGTGCGCGAGGCAGGCCAGATGCAGCCGCCGCCCGGCCAGACGCGGCAGCGCCCCGGCCTCGCCCACCACCGCCGCCGCCGCGCCGCCGCGCAACGCCGCTTCCATGGCCGCCAGCGTCGCGGTGTCACTGCCGCTGTGCACCAGCAGCAGCCGGGCCGGGTTCAGCCCGTAGGCGAGCAGGCCGGGCGGATACAGATCGGCTTGCGCGGCGATCCACAGGACCGGGCGCGGGCTGTCATTGAGCAAGCGGGCCAGCCAGCAGGCGGCGAAGGCGGCGGTGAGGCCGCCGGTCTCGGCCTCGATCCCGTCCGCGCCGATTTCGTGCAACTGGCCGAGCGGCAGCCCGGCGCCGCCGGGCAGGCAGCCATCCACGCGCGGGTCGCCGAACGCCAGCGCGCCCGCACTGCCTGCCAACGGGGCGGCCAGCGGCGCTGCCAAGCGGGCGCGCAAAAGGGCGGGAAGCGGCGTTGACACGGCGCGGGGCGGGCTTTCATGTTCGTGATTTGTTCTTCATAGATTCCCCCGCCAGCCCGCCGAGTCAAGCGTGTTGAATGGGGACCGGTTGCGCCCGCGCTGCTGACGGCGGAAATACCGGGCATGAACGATGCGCCCCAGCCTGTCCCCAAACCGATTGTGATCTATGTCGATGCCGATGCCTGCCCGGTGAAAGCCGAGGTGTATCGCGTCGCCGGACGCCACCGCGTGCGTGTGGTGGTGGTGTCCAACAGCCTGATCGCCATCCCGCGCGACCCGTTGATCGAGCGCGTGGTGGTCGAGAGCGGGCCGGACGTGGCCGACAACTGGATTGTCGAGCGCGCAGGACGCGGCGACATCGTGGTGACGGCGGATGTGCCGCTGGCCGCGCGCTGCCTGAAAGCCGGGGCGGCGGCCATTGGCCCAACCGGCAAGGCGTTCACCGGCGATTCGATCGGCATGACCCTTGCCACGCGTAACCTGCTGACCGATCTGCGTGACGCAGGACAGATGACCGGCGGCCCCCGGCCGTTCGCCGCGCGCGACCGTTCGGCGTTTCTGTCAGCGCTGGATTTGGCAATCGGCCGGCTCAAGCGGGCGGGCTTTACGGTTTAGAATTATTTCAGGCCAACTTCTTCATCTCGCCGCCGGGCTATTCATGCGCTAATGTGACAACGTTTAGTGTAACAGAGTGGCGGGCATGACATCTTCGCGTGCCTGTAGTCGTCAAGAAAATCAATAGCTTGAGCTTGAGGGCGAAGATGACCAACGCAGACAGACTGGTTCTCGTGAACCGCTGGTACGACGACGTGCCGGATGATTGGCGGTTGCACGTCTTGCTATGGCCGCTGATCGGGGCCGGTTTCATCAACATGCAACTTTCCATCGCCGCAGGCTTTCCGTTTGGCCTGCTGGTGCTTCTAACCATGGCTGGCTTCGCGGCGCTGCGCGCGCCCATCCTGCTGGGCTGGATCAAGCCCGGTCCGGATGGCGCGCGCTTAGAAGTCGGCCGGATTGACGCGCTGTACGACATCAATCAGCTGTACGACCGCCTTCCGGAACTACCCCGGATGCTGGTGTTTCCGCTGGTGCTGATTGCGGCCGGCACGTTGAATATGTGGCTGACCTACCGGCACGGCTGGCCGTTCGGCCTGCTGCTGCTGCTGGCGGTGTTCGGGCTGCTCGCCGGCGTGGTCGGCTTCATCGTGTTCAGCGTGCTGTTCAGCGGGCTGATGCCGGCGGTCGGCATGTCGGCAGCGATCCTCGGCGGCGACGGGCTCGGTTCGATGCTCGGAATGATGAGCCGCGGCGGTGAAGACTTCGGCGGCATGGGCGCCGCTGGCGGTGCGGGTGCGGGTTACGCGATCGCGGCCGGCATCGGCGCTGCCATGCTGTGGGCACTTGCGGCTTCGCTGCTCTCGCTGGTCGGCCTGCTCGGACTGAACATCGTCTACCTGCGCGTCACCGAAGGGCTCGACGTCGCGGCGAGCGAGGCGGTCTTGCATGCAGGGCTCGACGAAGCCCGGCGCCGCACCAGCCAGCTGGGCGAGAAGGCACGCAGCGCAGCGAATCGAGAGCCTGCCCCACACGTGCCCGAAGCAGCCCCCTACGCGGCGCCGGGCGGCCCGCCTTCGTCGGGCGTGACGTTCGGGTCTGCAGCCGCCGCCACGCTGGCCGCAGGTGCCGCGGCGGCATCGATACCCGCCGCCAGCCCGACCGCAGTGCCGCCTGCATACGACCCGCCTGCATACGACCCGCCAGCCTCCGACCTGCCCACGATCGATCCGTTCGCGGCTTACAACCCACCGCCCGCCTACAGCCCGCCTGCCACGTTCCTGCAGCCCGACGCCGCTGCCTCGACAGCAACGGCGGCGGCAGCCGAAGAAGCGGCCGACATCGACCTGCCGTTCGATCCCGCGCCCGCCGCGGCGCCAGCGCACGTGCCCGAGCCGCCCACTGCCGTGCCACCGGCGTGGACGCCGCCTGCAGTGATGGCACCGACTCCGCCGCCGTGCCGGGTCAGGC
>JANXMB010000053.1 GCA_025354865.1 Acetobacteraceae bacterium
CCGCCGGCGGTGCAGCCCGCGAACAACGCGACCGCAACCACCCCCCAGGCCGGCCAGACGGCGGCGAATTGCCCGGTCAGCAAGGCGGCGGCGGCCATCCCGGCCCCGTGCACCGCCAGCGTCTGCGACGGGGTCAGGAAGCGGTCGGCGACCCAACCCCAGATCGGTCGGCTGACCGAACCCGCGATCTGATACAGCGCCAGAATGCGCCCGGCGGCGATCAGGTCCATGTGCACGACGGTCGTCAGTTGCACCGTCATGAAACTGACGAAGCAGAGTTGCAGGCCGGAGAAGATGAAAGTGCCGAACGAAAGTCGCCGGATGCGCCGATCCGCCAGCAACGCGAACGGCCGCACCAGCGTCTGCGCCAGCCGGTAGCGGGTCCGGTCCAGCTCGGTGTCCCAGCGTTTCCTCGGAATCTCCATCAGCGCGATCAACGCGATGGCGGGCACCGTCTCGGCCAGCAAGGCGCCGCGCCAGCCGAACTGCCCGACCAACGGCGGCAGCAGGAGTGCGGCGAGCACCCCGCCCAGCGGCACGCCGATCTGCCGGAACGACATGATCGTGTTGAAAATCGCTGCCGGGGTTTTCGGTGCCAGCAAATGGGTGGAGGCCGGGGCCGCTGCCCCGTAGGCCAGCCCCAGCACCACTGCCGAGACGGCCAGGGCTGCCACCCCCTGCGCCGTGCCGGCGATAATCTGCATGCCCAACGCCGCCAGCAGCACGACCTGGGTCGCTCGCACCCCGCCGTAGCGGCGGATCAGCGCCGGGGAGAGCAGGGCAGACAGAATGCCCACCCCGTAGGCGGTGGCCACGAAGCCGCCGACCAGCGCCCCGTTCACCCCCAGATCCTGCGCCACGGCGGGCGCCAGCGCTGGCAGGGAATACAGCGACATTGTTGCCAGCGTCTGCACCGCCAGCGTCGCCAACAGGGGCCAGATCGGCATTTTCATGGTTTATAAGGCGGCCAGAAAGCGGTCGATCGCGGCGTTGGTGCGTTCCGGCGCATCCAGTTGCGGGAAGTGGCCGGTATCCTCCACGATTTCGGTCCGCAGACCCGGCACTGCGTCCGCCAGCATGGTCAGATAGGGGCTGGTTTGACCCTGCCGCAACGATGTGCGTTCCCGCTTATCGTTGCTGAATGTCGTTTGGATCGCCATCGTCGGCACCTGCAACGACCTTAGGGAGGCGATGAGCCGATAGGTGTCGTAGCGCTGCAAATCGGTGAGCATTTTCTCCCCCACTTGGCGCGACAGGCGTTGGGCGCGTTCGATGACCGCTTGGGCGGTGGCGGGGTTGCTCCGAGCGGTGAACATGTCGGCGAACAGGGTTTGGGCCATGGTGGCGAAGCCGTTGGGTTGGGCGAAGGCGACGCGCAAGACCGGCCCCATGGCGGCGGCGAACTGGCTGCCATCGACCAAAATCAGCCCCTTGGTCCGGTTCGGCGCCTGCAAGGCGGCCTCGATGGCGACCCGACAGCCCATGCTGTGTCCGACGAGGACGGCGGGCGGCAGGTTCAGCGCGCGCAGGACTTCGGCGACGTCCGCGCCGTAGCGTTCGATGGAACAATCGGCGGGGGAGCCTGGGCTGGCGCCATGGCCGCGCAGATCGACTGCGACGCATTGGTGCCGGGGGGACAAATGGGCGACCTGGGCATCCCAATCGCTGAGCCCGCAGGCGAAACCGTGGACGAAGACGATCGGCGTGCCGGCGGCGCCGGTAACGACGTGGTTGATCGGGGGCATGGGAGGGGCCTCGGCTAGTGTCGATCCGACGTTCGTCGTGTCGCGGCGGTTCGTCAATGAAGGGGGGTGGTTCGATTGCTTAAAGGCAGAATATCGGGCAATTTCGAGTCGGTCGCGATGATCGAAGGCGGACACGCCGCAGGCCCGATCGCGCGATCGAACATGGCATTGTATGGCGCTACGGATGCGAAAGCGAACGCGGCGCGCTCTGGACGGATGAACGGACGAACGGATGAAAATTGCCCAGATCGCACCGCCTTGGATCGCCATTCCGCCGCAGAATTATGGTGGAACCGAAACAATTATCGCCTTCATCGTCGAAGAATTGGTCGCGCAGGGCCACGATGTCACCTTGTTCGCGTCGGGCGATTCCGTCACCTCGGCGAAACTCGTGTCGTTTTATCCGCAGTCCCTGCTGGCCGAGGGCGTGCCATGGCAGGCGCATATGAAGGCTTATTACCACCTCGCGAAGTCGATCGAACGGGCTGGCGAGTTCGACGTGATCCATACGCATCTTTCCTCCACCGCCGACATGTACCTGTTCCCGCTGATGGCGGGTCTGGCCACGCCGCACGTCACCACCATGCATTCGAATTTTCCGTTCGATCGGGTCAACGATTGGACGGGGGATGCGGATAAATACTTCCTCGAATGGATCGCAACCGCGCCGCTGGCGACCGTCAGCCGCAAAGCGCGGGAGAACATTCCATACAAGGTCGATGTTGCCGGGGTCGTGCATCTGGGCGTGCCGATGCAGCACTATCTTTACGCGGATCGCGCACCCGGCGATTATTTCGCCTGGTTGGGCCGGTTCACCGAGGAAAAAGGCCCGCATCTCGCCATTCGGGCGGCGCAGCAAGCCGGCGTGAAGCTTGTTCTGGCCGGCATCGTGGAGCACGATTTTCCTCGGTCGGTCGATTACTTCAAGCAACAGATCGAACCGCATATCGACAACGACCGTATTCGTTACATCGGCCCGGTGAACATGGAACAGAAGGTCGCATTGCTGGGCGGAGCGCGCGGCTTCCTCAATCCCATCGCCTGGGAAGAACCGGGCGCCACCGTCGTCATCGAAGCCATGGCGCTGGGGTGCCCGGTGATCGGTTTTGCGCGCGGTGTCGTGCCGGAACTGATCGTGCACGGCGAAACCGGGTTCTTGGTTCACACCGTCGAGGAAATGGTCGCCTGCATTCCCCGCATCGGCGAAATTGATCGCCGCGCGACGCACGACCATGTGGACCGCAATTTCTCGGCCCGCTCGATGGCCGAGAAATATGTCGCGATCTATCGGGCGCTGGGTGCGAAGGATTCCTCGGCGTAGCAGGCTGCCGCGCCGCATCGCTAGCTAACTTGCCGCGATCCGACCCCGAGCCTACCTTTGGCGGCAACATTGCTCCGGAGGGAAACCCATGCGCGTCGCCGATGCCATCGTTGAAATTCTCAAACGGGAAGGGACCGATACGCTCTTCTGCTTTCCCACCACCTCGATCATCGAAAATGCGGTCGCCGGCGGCATCCGCCCGGTGATCTGCCGGCAGGAACGCGTCGGCGTCCACATGGCCGACGGCTATGCTCGGGTCACCAACGGCAAGCCGCCCGGCGTTTTCGCCATGCAGTACGGTCCCGGCGCCGAAAACGCCTTTGCCGGCATTGCGTCGGCCTATTCGGACTCGTCGCCGGTACTGTTCCTGCCGCTGGCCCAGGCGCGGGATCAATCGCAAATCTTCCCGACCTTCCGTTCGAACGTCAGCTACGCCTCGGTCACCAAACAGGTCGAGGAAATTCGCATGCCCGGTTCGGTGCCCGCCGTCATGCGGCGCGCCTTCAACGCCCTGAAAAACGGCCGCATGGGGCCGGCGATGGTCGAGGTGCCGCGCGATCTCGTGGACACCGACATCGGCACCGACGTGCTGAACTACACCCCGATCAAACCGACCATATCGGCACCGAATCCGTCCGACGTGGACGACGCCGCACGCCGGTTGCTGGCTGCAGCGGCGCCGGCGATCCTGGCCGGGCAGGGGGTGCTTTACGCCGAGGCATCGGCCGAACTCGTCGCGCTGGCGGAATTGTTGCAAGCCCCCGTCATGACGACCGTAGACGGCAAAAGCGCCTTTCCCGAAAACCACCCCCTCGCGCTCGGTTCCGGCGGCAACACCTTCAACGGGCCGGGGCAGATGTATTTCTATTCCAAAACCGATCTGATTTTCGCGATCGGAACCGGACTCAACAACCATCCGCTGACCACCCCGCCGCTGCCCAAGGGCGTGCCCATCGTGCATGCCACGAACGACACCCGCGACCTGCATAAAACCAACGAAACCGAAATCGCGCTGCTCGGCGATGCTCGGCTCACGCTGAAAGACCTGATCGTCGCGGTGAAGGAACGTTTGGCGGGCAAGCTGCTCAATCGCAATCCGGCGGTGGAATTGGCAACTGAACGCGCGGCATGGGAAGCGCGCTGGCATGCCAAATTGAATTCGGCGGAAACCCCGATGACCCCGTATCGGGTGATGCACGAGTTCATGCGGGTGGTCGATCCCGCCGGCGCCATCGTCACCCACGATTCCGGCAGCCCGCGCGACCAGTTGCTGCCGTTCTACAAAGCCACCACCCCGCGCGGCTATCTCGGCTGGGGCAAATCCCATCAGTTGGGCACCGGTCTGGGGCTGGCGATCGGGGCAAAGGTCGCCGCGCCGGACAAATTCTGTGTCAACTTCATGGGCGACGCTGCGTTCGGCATGGTCGGGCTCGATTTCGAAACCGCCGTGCGGGCCGGCATTCCGATCCTGACCATTGTGCTGAACAACAACACGATGGCGATCGAAATTCCGCATATGAAACTGTCGCACGACGTGCACAACGCCCGCGACCTCGGCGGCAACTATGCCGATCTGGCCAAGACCCTCGGCGGCTGGAGCGAGCGTGTGTCCGACCCCGGCGATGTCGGCAATGCCATCCTGCGGGCCAAACGCGCGACCGAGGAAGGTCATGCCTGCCTGCTGGAATTCATGACCTCGGCCGAGACCGCGTTTTCCCACCGTGGCGGACGGGCAGACCATTGATGGACGACGAAATTCTGGCGCGGGTCGACAATGGCGTGGCCGTTGTCGTCCTGAACCGGCCGGCGCGCTTCAACGCGCTGACCGCCGGGATGATCCAAGGGCTGACCGGTCTGCTGGCCGGCTATGCCGCCGATCCCGCGATTGGCTGCGTCGTGCTGACCGGCGCCGGCAAGGGGTTTTGTTCCGGCGGCGATGTCGCGATGCAGGCGGCGACCGCCGGTAAATCCACCTTGTCGCCGGAACAACGCGCGGACGGGCTGCGCGCCGGCATGGTCGCCTCGCAACTGCTGCACGACATGCCGAAACCCACCATCGCCATGGTGAATGGGGTCGCGGCGGGGGCGGGAATGTCGCTAGCGCTCGCCTGCGATCTGCGCATCGTCGGGGCCAGCGGGCGGATGACGGTGGCGTTTCCCAAAGTCGGCCTGTCCGGCGATTACGGCGGCAGCTATTTTCTGACCCGGATCGTCGGGCCGGCGAAAGCGCGGGAGTTGTATTTCACCTCCGAAATGTTGGACAGCGCCCGTCTGCTTGCGCTGGGTCTGGCGAGCCGGGTTGCATCGGACGAAACGCTGGAAGCCGAAACGATGGCATTGGCGCGGGAATTCGCCGACGGCCCGCGGATGGCGTGGCGCTACATCAAGCGCAACATGAAGGCGGCGGAAGAAGGCACCCTGTCGGATACGCTCGATTCCGAGGCGTACGGCATGCTGCGCACCCGTGAAACCGCCGATCATGCGGAAGCGGCAAAAGCCTTCGTCGAAAAGCGCAAACCGATTTTCAACGGACGGTAGGACGATGGTTACCAACGACGAAGCCTTGCTCGATCTCGCGCTGTCCGGCGCCGACGTCGCACCGATGCTGATGGTTATCGTGCATCTGTCGGGGGAAGAGCATTGGCTCGACGAGGTTGCGCCCTTCATCGCCGGTCCGTGGAATTTTCATGAATCGGCGCCGGAGGCCTTGAAACAGCGGATGCGGGCGCGGTTGAAGGCGATATTGTTGGACTATGCCGCGACCGGTCGGCCGCTGCCGCCCGAACCCCCGGCGCATCTGTTGCACCGGATGCTCGCGGCCGGCGTCGGTGGACCGATCCCGGAAGAATACATGCCGATGATCCGCGAAGAAACGATGCTCGACGACCACGATCCGAAAACGGTGCCCTGGCGCACCGAACCCAAGGACCGGGAGGGGTTTCTCGCCGTCGTGGTCGGGGCCGGCGTGTCGGGCCTTTGCATGGCGATCAAGCTGCAAGAAGCCGGCATTCCCTTTGTCGTCGTCGAGAGGAACGCAACCGTCGGCGGCACGTGGTTGGAAAATGCCTATCCCGGCTGCGGCGTCGATACGCCCAACCATTTCTACTCGTTATCGTTCGAGCCGAATCACGATTGGACCGAGCACTTTTCCAAGCGCGACGAGTTGTGGGCGTATATGGAGAGGGTTGCGGATAAATACGACATCCGCCGACATATCCGCTTCCGCACCGAAGTTACTGCCGCCGTGTACGACGAGACGAACGAACGGTGGGCGGTGACGCTGCGCGACGCGGATGGGCGGACCGAAACGATCCAGGCCAATGCCTTTATCAGCGCGGTCGGCCAGCTCAATCGACCGTCGATTCCCGATTTTGCCGGATTGGCCGATTTTGCCGGCCCGGTGTTCCATACCGCGCGTTGGGATGCGTCGCAGGATCTGCGCGGCAAGCGGGTGGCGATGATCGGCACTGGGGCGAGCGGCATGCAGGTCGGCCCGACCATCGCCCCCGATGTCGCCCACCTCACGATTTTTCAACGATCGGCGCATTGGGCGGTTTCGAACCCGAATTATCACGCCGCCGTCGGCCCCGGCAAAATGGCGGCGCTGAAACATATCCCGTTCTATGCGAAATGGTACCGGTTTCAGTTGATGTGGGCATCGTCGGATGGGCTTCACGCCTCGCTGCATGTCGATCCCGACTGGCCGACGCCGGATACGTCGCTCAATGCCGCGAATCAGAAATTCCGCGACGACATCGAGGCTTATATTCGATCGCAGGTGGGGGATCGTTCGGATCTGTTGGCCAAAGTCGTGCCGCCCTATCCGCCGTACGGCAAGCGCATGCTGCGGGACAACCACTGGTACAAATCCCTCGTGCGCGACAACGTCACGCTGACCGACGATCCCATCGATCGGATCGAGGCCGATGCGATCGTCACCAAAGACGGCACCCGGCACGCGGTCGATGCGATCGTGCTGGCCACCGGCTTCGAGGCGCAGAAAATGCTGTGGCCGATGCATGTGCAGGGCCGTGGCGGGCAAACTATCCGCGATGTCTGGGGCGAGGACAATCCGCGCGCGCATCTGGGCATCGTCGTGCCCGGCTTCCCCAATATGTTCATGCTCTACGGCCCTGGCACCAACCTCGCGCATGGCGGCAGCGCCATCTACCACACCGAATGCCAAGTCCGGTACATCATGCAATGCCTGCGGGAATTGCTGGAAACCGGGGCGAAAGCGATGGATTGCAAGCGGGAGCCGCACGACGCCTTCAACGCCTTGCTGGACGCAACCCATGCCAACATGGTTTGGGCGCATCGCGGTGTCGGCAACTGGTACAAGAACAAGGGCGGCCGGGTCGTTACCAACTCGCCGTTCCGCCTCGTGGATTATCGCCGGATGACGGAAAAACTCGACCGGAACGATTTTACCTTCGCCTGAGCATGAAATGAACCGCCTGCTCCTTCTCGCGCTGGGGTCGATGTTCCTGCAGCAGACGTTCGTGAGCATCGGCAAGGTGCTGCCGGCGGTCGTGGCACCGGCGATCATCGCCGATCTCGGCTTCGACCCCGCGCTGGTCGGGGTGTATTTCGGGCTGACGTCGTTCTTCGCGCTGCTCACGCAAATGAGCTGCGGGAGTTTCATCGTCCGCTACGGCCCCCTGCGCATGAGCCAGGTGGCGCTGGTGCTGCTCGCTTTCGGGACGTTGTGCATGAGCGAGGGCGCGCGGCCGATGTTCCTGCTGTCGGCGCTGGTCGGCGGGGGCGGGGCGGCGATTTCCACCCCCACCAGCTCGCAATTATTGGGTCGCTGGTCGCCGCCGCGGCTGGCGCCGCTGGTGTTTTCGCTCAAGCAGACGGCGGTGCCGGCAGGCTTGCTGATCGGCGGCGCGCTGGGGCCGACGATGGCGGCAATGCTGGGCTGGCGCGATACCGTGCTGATCAGTGCGGCCGCGTGCTTTGCCTTCGCCTTCATGCTGCAACCGCTGCGCAAAACCTTCGACGTCGATCGCGATCCGGCCCGAGGCTTCAAACTGTCCGACGCCCCGTCCACCGTGCGCTCGGTGCTGCGCGATCCAGCCTTGCGCAATCTGGCCTTCGCGGCTTTTGCGTTCAACGGCATGCAGCAGGCGATGACCGCGTATTTCGTCATCTACATGACCACGATCGGCTACGATCTGGTCTCGGCCGGCTATATCTTCTCCGCCGCCGTCGCGGTTGCCGTGCCGTGCCGAATCCTATGGGGCTGGCTGGGCAGTTTTCACGTGGCGCCCCGGTTGGTGATGGCGGGGCTGGCCCTGGGGATTGCCTTCAGCGGCGCGCTGACCGGATTGTTCAATGCGTCCTGGCCGTTGGCGGCCATTGGTCTGGTGGCGGCGATCCTAAGTGCCTCGGCGATGTCCTGGCACGGTATTCTCCTGGCCGAGACCGCTCGGCTGGCGCCGCCGGGCATGACGGGGGCGGTGACCGGCGGCGTGCTGTCGTTCGGGCAGATGGGTGCGCTGCTGGGGCCGTTGGTCTACGCGGCCTTGCTGGGGCTGACCGGCAGCTACGGCATCGGTTTCGCGGTCTGCGGCGTGCCCAGCCTGTGCGTCGGGATCCGCCTGCTGCGGCGGAAGTCGGCCTAGCATGCGTGTGCTCTGGCTCGCTTTGGGGGCGACCTTCTTCCATCAGGTCCTGCTGTCCACCAGTCAGGTGATCCCCGCCGTGCTGGCGCCGTTGATCATTCTCGATCTCGGCGTAAGCCCCGCCGTGGCCGGGTTCTATTTCGGGCTGACCGCCTGCTTCGCCCTGGTCGGGCAGATGGGCTGCGGCAGCTTCATCCTGAAATACGGCCCCCTGCGCATGAGTCAGGTGGCGCTGCTATCGATGGCCGTCGGGATGGCGATCGCCGTGCAGGCTTCGCCGCTGGCCTTCGTGCTGTTGGCGGCGATCGGGCAGACCGGCGCCGCCTGCGCCACCCCGGCATCGTCGCAATTGCTGGGCCGCTGGTCGCCGCCCCGTCTCGCGCCGATCGTCTTCTCCGTCAAACAAACCGCCGTTCCCGTCGGCATTCTGCTCGGCGGTTCCCTGGCACCGAGTGCGGCGGGGTGGTTGGGTTGGCAAGGGACGATGCTGGTGGCGGTCGGCGCGCTGACCGCCTTCGCCATCGGCCTGCAACCCCTTCGTCGGCGGTTCGATGCCGAGCGGATGCCGAACCGCGCATTCCGGCTGGGCGATCTGGCGCGGACGATGCGGGTTGTGACGACCACCCCGTCGTTGCGCGGGTTGGCCTATGCCTGCTTCGCGTTCAACGGCATGCAGCAGGTCATGACCGCCTATTTCGTCATTTACATGACCCATCTCGGCTACGATCTGGTCTCCGCCGGGTATATTTTTTCGGTTGCTGTCGTTGTTGCCGTGCCCTGCCGGGTGCTCTGGTCCTGGCTGGGCAGTTTCCATCTGCCGGCCCGCCTGATGATGGCATGGTTGGCTCTGGGGATGGCCGCCGCCGCTCTGGGCATGGCGTTTTTCACCGGCGCCTGGCCGGTCCTCGCCATCGAGGCCGTGGCCTGGGTCTTGAGCGCCACCGCCTTGTCCTGGCACGGCATCCTGCTGTCGGAAACCGCCCGTCTGGCGCCCGAGGGCATGGTCGGTTCGGCCACCGGCGGCGTGCTGTCGTTCGGACAGGCCGGTTCCCTGATCTGTCCGACGATCTATGCCGGGCTGCTGCACGCCACCGGCAGTTATGGCCTGGGCTTCGCCGTCTGCGGCTTGCCGGCGCTGTTCGTCGGGTTGAACCTGCTATGGCGGCGCAAGCCGGCGGCGTCCGAACCGGTCCGATAACGGCCGTTCGGGTCGGCACGCAGCGATGCTTCCGTTCGGCGGCAAACGGCGATAGCCTTCGGCAGTGAGGCGCGGCCGAGCCAAAGCGGCGCAAGGCTTCACAAGGAGAAGGCCATGCAGGGTTTATCGTTCACCGACGTGTTGCAAACGCGGACCGACAGCATCCTCGATGCCTGCACCCGCTGCGGCAAATGTGCCGAGGCCTGTCCGATGACCGAACCTGCGGGGGTCGACACCACGGACTCGCCCGCCTTGATCGACGGGGTGCTGGACCTGCTGCGCGGCGGGGTGGGCACGCCGGGGGCGCAACGTTGGGCGACGGTGTGCTCCAACAGCGGCAAATGCATTCCCGCCTGTGCATACGGGATCAATCCGCGCCTGATGGTGAACCTCGCGCGCATCGCCACCAAGCTGCAACAGGGGGAGGCAGCGGTCCGCAAGGCCGGCAACGCCTATTTCAACACCATGAGCCGCGGTACCCGCACCATTTCCCGGCTCCAGCTTGCGCCCGACGTGCTGGCCAGGCTCAACCCGCCGCTGAAGCCGGCCGACGAATACGTTGCGACGGGCAACGAGGGTGCGCCGGACATCGTTTTTTACACCGGCTGCAACCTCGTCAAAACGCCGCATATCGCGCTGCTGGTGCTGGATGTGCTGGACGCTTTGCAGGTGTCGTACGAGGTGATGGGCGGCAATTCCACCTGCTGCGGCATTCAGCAGTTCAAACAGGGCGACGCCAAAACCGCCGGCCGTGTGGGCTACAACACGATCGAACGGTTGAGCCGCCCCGGCGCGTCGCAGGTGCTGGCGTGGTGCCCGAGTTGCCAGATCCAGATTGGGGAGGTGGCGTTGCCGGCGTATCGCGATTCCTATGGCGCCAGCCCGTTCGACATGACGCCGATCGCCGAATACTTCGCCGAGCGGCTGGAGGATTTGCGCAAGTTGTTCGTGCATCCCGTGCGCAAGAAGGTCGCGTTGCAGGAACGCGCCGCGCTGCCCGGCGTCATGGCGGCGGTGAAGGCGGTGCTGCGCGCCATTCCCGAGTTGGAGGTCGTCGAACTCGACGTGCCCGTCGTCAGCACCCAGTCGGTGCATCTGAATGTGTTGCCGAAGTTCAAGAAGGACTTGCGGGAACGCGAATTCGCGGCGGCTCACGCGGCGGGGGTGACGGTCTTCGCCTCGGTCTTTCATGGCTGCCACCGCGATCTCGTTCACTATCAAAACGACGTGTCGTTCGAATTGTTGAACTTCATGGAACTGATCGGGGAGGCGATGGGGATCCACATCCCCGATGTTTACAAGCGATTGAGCCTGATGGGCGATGTGGATGCGGTGCTGGCCGACACGGCCGATGCGATCGCGGAATATGGCATGGATATCGAAACGGTCCGCGCGGTGGTGGCGTCCGACATGTTCGGTGGGTAGGCCGTCGGGGCGCGGGGCCGCAACGCGTCGAACCTCGCCGCGACCTACCCCCTTGCGCCCATAA
This sequence comes from Acetobacteraceae bacterium, assembly GCA_025354865.1. Taxonomy (GTDB): domain Bacteria; phylum Pseudomonadota; class Alphaproteobacteria; order Acetobacterales; family Acetobacteraceae; genus Rhodopila. The sequence goes on from JANXMB010000053.1 coordinate 11,381, forward strand.
TCGGCATGATCGCCGGCAGATCGACGTCGATTTCCAGGGTCGAGGTATCCAGGCCGCGATCCAGTTTCACATGCACCTTCTCGCGATCGATGGCGATATGCCGGGCGATGACCTGAATGATTTCTTCCTGTAGTTTGGCCAGGAGTTCGGAATGCCCGGTGGCGATGCGTTCGTGCGCCAGCAGCACCTGCAACCGCTCCCGCGCGACACCGGCGGTCGGTTTTTTGCGGAAGAAGGAAAGAAGGTTCATGCCACCCTCCGTCCGAACAGTCGGCTGATGAAACCTTTTCGTTCCATCGGCACCACGACCTCGATCTTTTCCCCGGCCAACCGCTTTGCCGCATCGAAATAGGCTCGGGCTGCCGCACCGGTCGGGCTGGACAGCGTCACCGGCGATCCGACGTTGGAGGCTTTGAGGACCTCGTCGGATTCCGGAACGATCCCCAGCAGCGGGATCGACAGGATTTCCAGCACATCGTCGACATTCAGCATTTCCCCGCGCGCTGCTCGGCCCGGATCGTAACGGGTCAGCAGCAAATGCTTTTCGATGCGCTCGCCCCGTTCGGCCTTGGCGGTTTTCGAATCCAGCATGCCGATGATGCGATCGGAATCGCGCACCGAGGATACTTCGGGGTTCGTTACGACAACCGCGACATCGGCGTGGCGCATGGCCAGCATGGCGCCTTTTTCGATGCCGGCGGGGCTATCGCAGATCACCCAGTCGAATTTCTCCTTCAACTCCCCGATCACGCGTTCGACCCCTTCCGGCGTCAGCGCGTCTTTGTCGCGGGTTTGCGAGGCGGGCAGCAGCGACAGGTTTTCCAGCCGTTTGTCGCGGATCAGCGCCTGCGCCAGCTTCGCGTCGCCCTGGACGACGTTGATCAGGTCGTAGACGACCCGTCGTTCCGCCCCCATCACCAGATCCAGGTTGCGCAGGCCGACGTCGAAATCCACGACCACCACGGAGGCGCCGTTCTGCGCCAACGCCGCGCCCAATGCTGCGGTGGAGGTGGTTTTGCCCACACCGCCCTTGCCGGATGTTACGACCAAGACTTTGGCCATGCGCGTCTCCCGTTTGTCGATATCAGTCCAAAGCAGCCATTTTCATCTGCTCGCCTTCGAGCCACGCCTGCACGGCCCGCCCGATCAGCGTGCCCGGCATGTCGTCCGCCGTCTGGTAAACCCCGTCGATCGCCAACAGTTCCGCCTGCAATTTGCGGCAGAAAATGCGGGCTTTCGGATTGCCGGCGAGGCCGGCGATCGCGCGCCCCCGGATTGCCCCGTAAACATGGATCGACCCGCCGGCCATGACTTCGGCGCCCGATCCGATCGAACCCATCACGGTGACGTCGCCTTTTTCGAAGACCACCGATTGCCCGGACCGGATGGGTTGGTCGATCAGCAGCGAACCCGGCTCGACCGGAGCGGAATGCATCGTCGGTGATTCCGGCTTTGGGGGCCCGCCTTTTGGAACATTCTCGGGGATGGCGATCGGGCGGCCCGGTTTGCCGGCGGCCGGGAAGGGGCGACCCCAGCGTTCGACCCCCTGCCAGGACGGATGCGCGCCTTCGGTGCCGATGATGCGGATGCCCCGTTCTTCCAACCCCGACAAGAAGCCCGCGACGTCCGGGGTGCCGACCGGCAGTGCCCCGAGATCGGCCAGCACCGGCCGACCGTCGAAGAACGTTGGGGCGCGGGCCATCTGGGCGTCCAACGCCGCTAGCCAGTTCGGCAAGGGCGCTTCGGGCGCGAGCACCAGGGCCATCACGGACCGGCCGCGCAGTCGTATGAACGGAGGGGGATCGGCGGTTGTCACACGATGGGACGTACAACCCGGCCGGGGGGGGGTCAACGACAAACGACTCGGCTTTCGCAAAATACTGTGGATAACCTGGGCCTCGACCCACTATCGGTTGTTTTGCCCCGATCGAACGCGCGGTATCCCGACCGGGTTATCGGCCTGCAGATCGGTGTTGGCCGGGTCGGGTTCTGCCTCTGCTCTGGCGTCGCGCCGGTCGGCCGCGCTATGACCCCGCCACGGCAGGAGCGATCGATGCCCGACGTGGCGACAACCGAGACATTGGCAACGCAAGCGTATTCGGCCAGTTTGGCAGCCGCCCAAGCGGCGCTCGAAGCGGGCGATCTAGCCGGCGCCCTGGCGATCTACAGCGATCTGCGCGATGCCGGAGCGGAGGCGGCGGCGCCCTTCCTGCGGCCCGCAGCGGCGCTGACCGAACGCCAGAATTTCGACGAAGCCGACATATTGCTGGAAGCGGCCGCCGAGCACTTTCGTGACGACGCCGCCGTTGCTGTCGAATATGCGCGGTGTGCCGACGCCCGACGCGACGTGCCCGCAGCCTTGGCGCGGTGGGACAGCGCGTGGCGCCGCTTCCCCGACCACCCCGCCATCGCGCTCGGCGCCGCCGCCGCGATGCGTGCCGCTCGGCAATATCGCGCCGCCGCCGCCTTGTTGCAGCAGGCGCAACGCCGCTTTCCCGATGTGCCCGATCTCTGCGCCGAACAGGCCCGCATCGCCCTGGCGCGGCAGGATTTTGCAGCCGCCGCCGCATTTTGGCGGGCAATGCGGGCGCAATTCCCCGATCGCGCCGACGCCTATGCGGGGGAGGCCGATGCCCTGGCTGCCGCCGGTCAACACGACGCTGCCGAAGCCGTCCTGGCCGAGGCCCTGTCTCGCCTGCCCGAGGCGCCGGAACCCGCCATCGCGCAAGCCCGGCTAGCTGCCGCGCGCGGCGATTGGGCCGAGGCGTCGCGCCGCTGGGGGCTGGTGCGCGAACACCATCCGGCATCCGAGGACGGGTTGCTGGGGCAGGCCGCTCTCTGGCGCGATCTTGGCCAATTCGATGCCGCCGATGCGGTGCTGACCGAGGCCCTGGTCCGCTTCCCCGACAGCCCTGCCGCGCGGGTGGCGTTCGCCGTCGTGTCGGATGCCTGCGGCGATCGCACCGAGGCCGTCACGCGCTGGGCCGATGCGCGGGCGCGCTTCCCCGCCCATTCCGGCGCTGCCGTTGGAGAGATCGCCGCCCTGGCCGCCGCCCCCCGCTTCCCCGAAGCCGAGTCGCGGGCACGCGACGCCATGCGGCGCTTCCCGACCCATCCAGAGCCGGCGCAGGCCTATGCTCGGCTGGCCCAGGCGCGCCAGGACGGTTCCGAAGCCGATCTCCGCTGGGCCCGCGTCGCCGCCCGCTTCCCCTGGTTGCACCGCGTCGATGCGGGTTCCGATCTTGCGGCCGACGTCGCACCGCCGGAATTGGCCCCCGCCGCGCCGCTGGCCGCGCCAATGATCGGGGGCGACGCGCCCGTTCGGGTTGCCATCGTCGGGTTCCACCTCTCCTACCAAATGTCCCTGCTGCTCGCCCGCATGCGACCGTACCGCCAGCGGCTCAAGGTGGAGTGGATCAACGCGGGCATGGACCTCGACGCCATCCGCACCCGGTTTCCCGATGGCCAACTCACCGGCACCGACATCTATTTCGAGGAATCGATGGTCGGCCACGCTGCCACAAGGCAGGGGGTGCGCGCCATGCTTCCCGTCAGCGCCGACATCCGCACCTTCCCGACCAGCAACATCCGCGTGCTTTGGCCGTTCCACGGACCGGATCCAAGGCTGGTGCCGGAACCGCCGATCTATAACGGCGGGCGCTATGTCGATCCCGATCGCATCGCGGCGGCGTTGGCCAACCCGGCGCTGACCGACGACGCCCTGTTCGACCTTTATATGGAGACGACCGAGGCCGCGCCCCTCGACCTGCCGGCGATGTACGCGGCCGATCTCGAACGCTTGGCGATGGAGGAAAAGGGGCTCGACATCCGCCTCGCGCCCTTCGTCGCCGCCCATTTCCACGACGAAATGCTGTTCGCCGCCCCGCACGAACGCTGCACCCCCATCGTGCGCGAGGTCGCTCGGCAATTGCTGGCGACCCCGACGCTGCGGGCGATCGGCGATCTGGAAACCGCACTGGCCGGGTTGGACCGGCTGACCACGGGATGGCGCGCGCACAATCGCGCGCTGCCGATCCATCCGCGCGTGGCCCGCACCCTGGGGCTGGCCTGGTGGTCGCCGGATCGGCAGTACCCGCAGGGGCACAGCAGCTTCGATTTCCGCGAATATTTCATCCGCTACATGCGTTGGAGCCCGTGGCTGGCATGACCAAACCGGCGATCCTGATCTACGGTAACTGCCAGGGCGAGCACATGACGCATATCGCGCGTCGGCTGAGCGATGTGCACGAGCGGTTCGACATCAAGATCATACCGCCGCATCTGGCGACCGAACGCGATTGGGAAACCCGCTACACCGAGGCGTTTTTCGCCGATGTCCGCATCGTCTGGAACCAGGTCGAATCGGGGGAGCCGAACTACCACCGCCGGATGCTGGAAAGCCGCCTGCCGCCGGGATGCCAGACGATCGGCTTTCCGCCGATGATCCTGCTGTGCCTTTGGCCGTTCTCCGGCTCCGACCCACGGCTGGCCTCGGCGGACGACTATCTCTACCCCTGGCCCGATTCCATCGCGGCGTCGCTGTCTCCGGCGCTCGGCGGGGAGGACCTGCCCGACGACGCGCTGTTCGCCGCCTACATGCGATTGACGGCGGAGAAGATGCCCGACCTCGAACGGCGGTTGCGGCTCGACTCGGTGCGCGCCCGCGCCGTCGATGCGCTGGCGGATGTGAAGATGTGGGATTGGATCGAGGAAAACTTCCGCACCACAAAGCTGTTCCACACGTCCACCCACTTGACCGCAGTGCCGTTCGGCCGGCTGGTGCCGCGCTTGCTGGCACTGACCGGCGATCTGACCCCGTTGCAGAGCGGCCGAGCACAGCGGGAGGCGGAATTTTTGATGCGGGGCAATCATGGGCAGGATATCGAGGTGGTGCCGGTCCATCCCACGATCGCCGAACGCATGGGCCTGACTTGGCACGACCCGCACGCCCGCCACCGCTGGCATGCGCACGACTGGAGCTATCGGGAGTACATCCTGAATTACATCCGGTGGGAACCCTTCATGCCCTGATCCCGGGGGCTTGATCCCGGGGGCTTGATCCTCGGGCTGGGCGCCCGTCGCCAGGAAACCCGCGCGCATTTGCTGTTAGCGCATTGCGCCTACCGTCTTGCGCCGGTAATCTGCCCAAATCATGGGCAACAATAGTTCGCAAATCGCTCACCCTGCCCTCCAACCCATCGACCTCGGTGGCGGGGTGCGGATCGACACGCCTGTGATCCTGGCGCCGATGTCGGGGGTCACCGACCTGCCGTTCCGACAGACGGCCAAGCAACTCGGCGCCGGCATGGTGGTGTCGGAAATGATCGCCTCCTGGGCGATGATCCGGGAAAATCGCAAAACCATCGACATGGCCGAAATCGACGGGCACGGCGGCGTATCGGCGGTGCAACTCGCCGGCTGCGATGCGGTCGCAATGGCGGAAGCCGCGCGCATCGCGGTCGACAAAGGCGCACATTTGATCGATATCAACTTCGGTTGCCCGGTCAAGAAAGTCGCCGTCGGGCAGGCCGCCGGCTCCGCGCTGATGCGCGATGAGGTCGCGGCCAGGGCGATCCTGGATGCCACCGTGAAAGCCGTGAATGTGCCGGTTACCCTCAAGATGCGCATGGGTTGGGACCACGCCAGCTTGAATGCCCCGTCGCTGGCGCGCATCGCCCAGGATGTCGGCATTCGCATGATCACGGTGCACGGGCGCACCCGCCAGCAATTCTACACCGGCATCGCCGACTGGGATTTCATCGCCAACGTCAAGCAGGCTGTCTCGATCCCGGTCATCGCCAACGGCGACATCCTGACCGAGGACGATGCCGCCGCCGCCCTGCACCGATCCGGCGCCGACGGGGTCATGATCGGGCGCGGGTGCTATGGCCGACCATGGTTTCCCGCGCAGGTGGCGCATTTCCTGCGCACCGGCCAGCCAATGGCGGAACCGACCATGGAACGGCAGAAATCCATCCTGCTGGCGCATTACCATGCCATGTTGGCCCGCTTCGGCACCAACGCCGGCGTCCGCCTCGCGCGCAAGCACGTGTCCTGGTATTCCCGCGGCCTGCCGGGATCGGCCGAATTTCGCGCGACCATGAACCGCCTGCCGGATGCCGAATCGGTGTTGGCGCTGATCGACGCATTCTACGATCGGACCATCGAGCGCGGCATCGTCCGCTCCGGCGCATGGCAACGCGACGAGCCGACCATGGCAGAGGCGGCGTGAGTTTCGCCTCCCGCCTGCTGCCCGGCCGCGCCCGTCCCCCGGTTCCGGCGCCGATGTTCGCTGCGATCCTCGGCGCCATGCCGGTGCCGGTCGTGCTGATCGATCCCGAGGGCGGGTTCCGCTTCGTCAACCATGCGGCGGAACAATTCCTCGGGATGTCCGCCGCCAGCCTGTCGCAAGTGCGTCTGACCGATCTGGTGCAGTCGGATAACCCGCTGTTTCTGTTGATCGATCAGGTCCGCCGCACCGAAGCCAGCATCGTCGATCACGATCTGACCCTGGAAAGCGCCCGGCTGCATAAAACCGGTATCACCGTCCAAGGCTCACCCGTACCCGAAGAGCCGGGCTGCGTGCTGCTGGTGATGCAGGATGCCTCCGCCGCTCGGGCGCTGGATCGGCAACTCGCCTTCCGAGGCGCGGCGCGCAGCGTCACCGGCATGGCCGCGATCCTGGCGCACGAGGTCAAAAACCCGCTGTCGGGCATTCGTGGCGCGGCACAACTGCTCGAAGCCAGCGTCGGGCCGGACGATCGCGAATTGGCCGAACTGATCCGCGACGAGGCCGATCGCATTCGCGCTTTGGTCGATCGGATGGAGGCTTTCGGCGAAAAGCCGATTGTGCGCACCGCCGTGAATATCCATCGGGTGCTGGAACATGTGCGCAAACTCGCCCAGACCGGGTTCGCCGAGCATGTGCGGTTCCATGAGAATTACGATCCGTCGCTGCCGCCGGTTTGGGGCAATCGCGATCAACTGGTGCAGGTCATCCTCAATCTGGTGAAGAACGGGGTCGAGGCTGCGAGCCACGCCAATAACAGCCGCCCGGAAATCACCCTCGTCACCGGCTTCCAACACGGCATGCGCATCGCCATTCCCGGCTCGACCGAACGGGTGGATTTGCCGCTGTTCGTGACCATTCGGGACAATGGGCCGGGCATACCGGACGATATCAGGCCGCATCTGTTCGAGCCTTTCGTCACCTCGAAAGCCGCCGGCAGCGGCCTCGGCCTGGCGTTGGTTGCCAAAATCGTCGGCGACCACGGCGGGTTGATCGAAGTCGACAGCCGGCCCGGCCGAACCGACTTCCGGCTGCATCTTCCGGTCGTTACCGAAAAGGACGCCGATCCGTGACTTTGCCGACCATTCTGATCGCCGACGACGACCGATCCATCCGTACCGTGCTGACCCAAGCGCTGGGCCGCGCCGGATATCAGGTTCGTAGCTCGTCCAACGCCGCGACCTTGTGGCGCTGGGTCGAAGAAGGGGAGGGCGATCTGGTCATCACCGACGTGGTGATGCCGGATGAAAACGGCCTCGATCTTATCCCGCGCATCAAGCGGATCCGCCCCGATCTGCGCATCGTGGTCATGAGCGCGCAATCCACCCTGATGACCGCCGTCAAGGCGGCGCAGCGCGGCGCGTTCGAATATCTGCCGAAACCCTTCGATCTGACCGAGTTGCTGGCTGTGGTGGCCCGCGCGTTGGCCACGCCGTCGGAACCCAGTGCCACCGCGTCGGAACCCAGGGATTCCGAAGAACGGCTGCCGCTGATCGGGCGCAGCGCGTCCATGCAGGAGATCTATCGCACGATCGCCCGCCTCACCACCGCCGATCTGACGGTGATGATCAACGGCGAATCCGGCACCGGCAAGGAACTCGTGGCGCGGGCGCTGCACGATTACGGCAAGCGGCGCAGCGGCCCCTTCGTGCCGATCAACATGGCCGCGATCCCGCGCGAACTGATCGAAAGCGAATTGTTCGGGCACGAGCGCGGCGCCTTCACCGGCGCCACCAACCGATCCCAGGGCCGGTTCGAGCAAGCCAACGGCGGCACCTTGTTCCTGGACGAAATCGGCGACATGCCGCCGGAGGCACAAACCCGCCTGTTGCGCGTCCTGCAGGAAGGGGAATTCACCTCGGTCGGCGGGCGGCAACCGATCAAGGCCAATGTCCGCATCATCGCCGCCACCCATCGCGACCTGCGCACCGCCATCCGCCAGGGCCAATTCCGGGAGGATTTGTTCTACCGGCTGAACGTGGTCCCCATCCGCCTGCCGCCGCTGCGCGAACGGGTGGAGGACATTCCTCTGCTGGCGCGGCACTTCCTGGATCGCGCCCGCGACGATGGGCTGCCGTCGAAGATGCTGGATTCCGGCGCGATCGAGCGGCTGAAGCAGCATAATTGGCCCGGCAATGTACGGGAGTTGGAAAACGTCATGCGCCGTCTGGCCGCCTTGTGCCCGGACGAGACCATTTCCACCGAGACGATCGCCGCCGAACTGACCGAAACCGACATGCCGCTGGCACCGGCTGCCCGCGGCGCCGCGCCAGTCGGGCCGGAACCGCTGGTGGTGGCGGTGGAACGCCACATCAAGGACTTCCTCGCCGCCCACAACGACGGCATCGGGGTCACCGACATCTACGACAAGATCATCGCCGAGGTAGAGCGCCCGCTGATCCGCATGACTCTCTCGGTCACGCGCGGCAACCAGATCAAGGCCGCCGCGATGCTCGGGCTCAATCGCAATACGCTGCGCAAGAAGATCCGCGACCTCGATATCCCGGTGGTTCGGGGCTTGATGTGACCGAACCGGCGGGCGGTGCTTGCAAAATAGCTGCGCGATCCGACATGCCACGGTCATGAACGCCTCCCCGCCGCCAATAACGCTGCAACCGCCGCAGGATGCGTCCGCGCGCCTGCCGCAGGATTCCCCGACCCGCGTGCCGCAGGATGCCGACCCGCACGCGCCGAGTCGCTGGTTGTCGGCGATCGGGACGCTGGTGTTCGGCAAGGCGGCGACGCTGATCCTGACGACGCTGGCCCTCGGCGTGGGGGTCGCGACATTCGTGATCATGGCGCGGGGGTCGCCATTCGGGTTGCAGCCCGGACTGGGCGTGACCCTGGTGCTCAGCAACGTGTCGCTGCTGTTGTTGCTGGGTGCCGTGCTCGCGGTGCGCCTGACCCGGGTCTGGGTGGAACGGCGGCGCGGGTCCGCCGGATCGCAGTTGCATGTGCGGCTGGTGATGTTGTTCAGCGGCGTGGCGGTCGCGCCCACCATCGTCGTCGCCTGTTTCGCCGTTGCGTTCTTCCATTTCGGGATTCAATCCTGGTTCAACGATCCCGTGCGCACGGCATTGTCGGAATCCCTCCAGGCCTCGCGCGGCTACGTCGAGGAGCATCGCAACAACATCCGAGCGGTGGCGTTGGAGATGGCAAACGATCTGAGCCGGGCGGGCCGGTTTTTATCGGGCGATCCGAACGCCTTCGCCGAAGTGCTGGACACCCAGACCACGCTGCGCGGTCTGACCGAAGCGGTGATCTACGAACCCACGACCGGCCAGATCCTCGCCGCTGCCGGCCTGTTCATCGGCATGGGTGTGGAGGCACCGCCCGCGACCGCCACCCAGCAGGCGCTCAACGGCGATGTCGCGGTGCTCGGCGGCGGCGATGGGACCCGCGTGCGTGCCGTGGTGCGGCTGGAATCGACGCCGCCGTTGATGCTCATGGTCGGACGGCCGATCGATCCCGCGATCCTCGGATTCCAGGAACGCACCGAACAGGCGGTGTCGGCGTACCAGCGGCTCGACCAGAACCGATCGTGGTTGCAGATCGCCTTCGCCTGGATTTTCGCCATCGTGGCGCTGCTGGTGTTGCTCGCCGCCGGGCTGATCGGGTTGGTCATGGCCAATCAAATCGCGCGGCCCGTCGGCAACCTGATCAATGCGGCCGAGCGGGTGCGCAGCGGCGATCTGACCGTGCGGGTGGCCGAGGTTTCGACCGGGGACGAACTCGCCGGCCTCTCGCGGGCGTTCAATCGGATGACCGGGCAACTCGGGGCGCAGCGTACCGAACTGATGGCGGCGTACAGCCAGATCGACGAGCGCCGCCGGTTTACCGAAACGGTGCTGTCCGGCGTGTCGGCCGGGGTGATCGGGCTGGACGCGGCGGGGCGGATCGAGTTGCCGAACCGCGCGGCGGACGAGCTGTTGGGGATGGACCTGCTGGCCGCGATCGGGCACCCGCTGGCCGCCGTCGTGCCCGAATTCGCCCCGCTGGTGACCGCCGCGCAGGCCGAACCGGAGCGGGCGCGCACGGCCGAATTGCAGATCGGCCCGACCAACCGGCGGCGCACCTTGCTGGTTCGCATCGGCGCGGAACTGTCGGCCGATCGCACCGATGGCTATGTCGTGACCTTCGACGACATCACCGAACTGCAATCGGCACAGCGCAAAGCGGCCTGGGCGGATGTTGCCCGCCGTATCGCGCATGAGATCAAGAACCCTCTGACCCCCATACAGTTGTCGGCCGAGCGGCTGAAGCGGCGATTTACCAAGGAAATACAATCCGATCCGGACATTTTCGTGCAATGCGCCGACACCATCATCCGCCATGTCGGCGATATCGGCCGGATGGTCGATGAGTTCTCCGCCTTCGCCCGCATGCCGCAGCCGGTGATCAAGCCCGAAGACCTCGGTCAGGTCGCGCGGGAGGCGTTGGTGCTGCAAAAAACCGCCCGCCCGCAGATCGTTTGGACCACCGATATTCCCGACCGCGGACCGGTGGCGCCATGCGACCGGCGGATGCTGCGGCAGGCCCTGACCAATCTTTTGCAGAACGCCGCCGATGCCGTCGCCATGCGGGACGGCGCATCGCATATCGCTTTGTCGGTGCAGGCCGATGATCGCGCGGTGCGGCTGATAATATCCGATGACGGAATCGGGCTGCCGAGGGAAGATCGCGCACGACTGACGGAACCCTACGTGACGCATAAGCCGAAAGGCACGGGGCTGGGATTGGCGATCGTGAAGAAAATCATGGAAGACCACGGCGGTATCCTGACATTGGACGACAACCCCGATGGGCCGGGCGCGGTGACGTGCCTGATGCTGCCGCTCGCGACACCGCCTGCATCCCTTGCCGCACCCCCTTTGGCGACCTTAACCGATCGAGACGAAGCTTCGCATGGCGCATGACATCCTGATCGTCGACGACGAACCCGACATCCGGCTGCTGATCGAAGGCATCCTGAGCGACGAGGGCTACGAAACCCGCGGTGCCGGCGATTCCGATGCCGCGTTGCTCGCCTTCCGCACCCGCCGGCCGTCGCTGGTCATCCTCGATGTCTGGCTTCAGGGTTCCCGTATGGACGGGCTCGGCTTGTTGCAGACTTTCCATACCGAAGAACCGCAAGTCCCCATCGTGCTGATTTCGGGCCACGGCACGATCGAAATCGCCGTCGGTGCCATCCAGCAGGGGGCCTACGATTTCATCGAAAAGCCGTTCCAGTCCGATCGCCTGCTGTTGGTCATTCGCCGCGCGCTGGAAGCGGCCGCCCTGGCGCGGGAAAATGCGGAACTGCGGTTGCGCGCCGGGCCGGAAGCCGCGCTGACCGGGGATTCACCAGCCATGACCCAGTTGCGCAGCGCGGTGGAACGCGTCGCACCGACCGGATCGCGGGTGCTGATCCAAGGCCCGGCCGGATCGGGCAAGGATGTCGTGGCCCGCATGATCCATACCCGGTCGCGCCGCGCGGACGGTCCGTTCATCGCCCTGAATTGCGCCACGCTGAACCCGGCGCGGTTCGAGGAAGAGCTGTTCGGCATGGAAGCCGGCCCCGACCCGGTGGCGCATCCGCGACGGGCCGGGGTGCTGGAACGCGCCCATGGCGGCACCCTGGTGCTGGACGAGGTGTCGGATATGCCGCTGGAAACCCAGGGTAAAATCGTCCGCGCCCTGCAGGACCAAACCTTCGAGCGCCTGGGCGGATCGGCCCGCGTCAAGGTCGATGTGCGCGTGCTCTCGGCCACCAACAAGGACCTGCAAGCGGAAATCGCCGCCGGACGGTTCCGCGAGGACCTGTTCTACCGCCTGTCCGTGGTGCCGATGAAAGTGCCCTCGTTGAAAGAACGGCGGGAGGACGTGCCCCTGCTGGCGCGCTATTTCATCGCCCGCTCGGCCGAGAGTTCCGGCATGCCGGAACGCGCATTATCCGCCGACGCCCTGGCCGCGCTGCAAGCCTACGACTGGCCGGGCAATGTGCGGCAACTGCGCAACGCCATGGATTGGCTGCTGATCATGGCGCCCGGCGGCGCGTCGGAGCCGCTGCGGGCGGATATGCTGCCGCCGGAAATCGGTTCCCGCGCACCGCTGCAAATACAGACCGACCCCGGCGCCGACATGATGGCTCTGCCGCTGCGGGAGGCGCGAGACCTGTTCGAGACGCAATATCTACAGGCGCAATTGCTGCGCTTCGGCGGCAATATCTCTCGCACGGCGCAGTTCGTGGGCATGGAACGCAGCGCGCTGCATCGCAAGCTGAAGCAGTTGGGCGTTCACTCGGACGAGCGTCTGGCGGGGTAGGGCGGTTAGAGCGCGCCCGCCCCGAAGGCCGCGCGCAGTAACGCATACAGCGCGCCGCCGACCAGGAAGCCGACCAGCGTGCCGTTGACCCGCACGAATTGCAGGTCCTTGCCAACGCGTAATTCCAACCGTTCCACCACCGTCGCGGCATCCCAACTCGCGACCACCTGGGCGATGAAGGCTGACAGCCCGGCCTGGGCGCTGGGCAACAGGCTGCGCACAATGCCCTCGGCCGCCGCATCGACCCGCCGGCGCGCGGCCGGGTCGGCTTCCAGCATCGCGCCGAGGTTGCCAATCGCCTCTTGCAGATAGGCCATGGTGCGGCCGGTCGGTTTGGCTGCATCGGCCTCTAGCGATAGACGCATGCGCGCCCAGACATCCCAAAGCCACGCCTGCACCGTCTCATGCGCCACCACGCCGCGCACGGCGCGCCCGAGTTCGGCCGCTCGGGATGGATCTTCCTCCATCCGGCGGATTTCCCGCCGCACCCATTCGTCGAAGGCGTCCCGCAATTCCGACCCGTCCGGCCCCATTTTGTCGAGTTCGGCCGACAGCGTCGTCAGCACCCGCCGCGCAATCGATGCGCCCAGCGCCCAACCCACGAGCCGGCCGCCCTGTTCGCGCACCCGTTCTTCGATGGCGTGACGTAAAGCGTCCTCCCGATTGGCCATCAACTGCTTGAGCTGGGCGAGGATGAAGCCGAACACCTCCTGATGCCGGCCGCCATCGACCAAGCCATGCAGCGCGCGGGCAATGAGCTTGTTGGCCCCCGCACCGCCGAGGATGCGTGGCACCATTCGCGCGATCACCCGCCGAGCCCGCCCGTCTTCAACGGTGGACAGGATTTTCGGCAGCATGCCGGCAAGGGTTGTGGCGAGCGGCTTGGCGGCGGCGGGGTCGGCGAGGAAACGATGCAGGATGCTGGGCAAATCCAGCTTGCCGAGCATCGCGGCGATGTCCTTTTCGGTGAAGACATGGGTGGCGACGAAGCGGCCCAAGGCCTGGCCCAAACGTTCTTTTTGTTTGGGGATAATGGCGGTGTGCGGAATGGGCAGGCCGAGGGGATGGCGGAACAAAGCGGTTACCGCAAACCAATCGGCAATGCCGCCGACAAACCCCGCCTTCGCCGCCGCGCCAACCAGTGCCCGCACATATTCGCTCGGCCATACCTCCGGCGGGAGGCCATAGGCACACAGCATGAGCGCGGCCATCGACGCCAGTAACGCGGTGGCGAACGCGCGGTGCTGGCGCAGTTCGCGCCGGGCTGTGGCGTCGGGATCGGAATTGGGGGATGGGTTGCGGGCAAGCTTCATGGCTCGCCTTTTTGCCGGAACCGCTGGCGGGAAGGAAGCACGGGTTGGGACACGCCCGCTGGCGGGAAGGAAGCACGGGTTGGGACACGCCCGCTGGCGGGAAGGAAGCACGGGTTGGGACACGCCCGCTGGCGGGAAGGAAGCACGGGTTGGGACACGCCCGCTGGCGGGCGATGCTGGGGTATCGACGCGTCTGCACCCGTGGGCGCAGACGCGCGCCGAGCTAGAGGCGCAGCTTCAGAAAGTGGCCGATTTCGCCGATGATGCCGCGACGGAACGCCAGCACGCAGATCATGAAGATCGCGCCTTGCGTCACGGTCACCCAGGCGCCGAACTGGGCCAGATAGTTTTCCATCGACGTCATCACCACCGCACCCAAGGCCGGACCGAACACCGTGCCCAGACCGCCCAGCAGTGTGGTCAGCACGATCTCCCCCGAGGTGCTGGAATGCACATCGGTCAGGGTCGCGATGCCGAACACCAAGGCTTTGGTGCCGCCGGCAATGCCGGTCAGCGCGGTCGAAAGTACGAAGGCGATCAGCTTGTAGTCGTCCGTGCGATACCCGAGGGAGGTCGCACGCGGCTCGTTCTCCCGGATGCCTTTCAGCACCTGACCGAAGGGGGAGTGGATGATGCGGTGGATGGTCAGGAACCCGCCGACGAACACGGCGGCGACCACCCAGTACATCGTCATGTCGTTGGACAGGTCGATAAAGCCGAACAACCAGCCGCGGGGGACCTGCTGGATTCCGTCCTCACCGCCGGTGAACGGGGCTTCGAGGCAGAAGAAGTAAACCATCTGCGCCAAAGCCAGCGTGATCATGGCGAAGTAGATGCCGGACCGGCGAATCGCCAGAAAGCCGAGGCAGAGGCCGAGTAGACCGCCGGTGAGACCGCCGAGAATGATGGCGATGGAGGCATCGACATGCCAGGTCTTCATCGTCCAGGCGGCGACGTAACCGCCCATGCCGAAGAACGCGGCGTGGCCGAAGGACAGCAGGCCGACATAGCCGATCATCAGATTGAACGCACAGGCGAACAGCGCCGCGCACAGCACCCGCATCAGGAATACGGGATACAGCACGTAGGGGCAGACGATAATCAGGGCGAGCATCGCCAGGAAGGCGATTGTCTGCGGGCGGGAAAAACCGAACATATCAGGCAGCCTTTCCGAACAAGCCGCGCGGCCTGGTCAACAGCACGATCACCATCACCACGAACACCACGGTGGCGGATGCCTGCGGGTAGAACACTTTGGTCAATCCCTCGATCACGCCGAGGCCGAAGCCGGTGACGATCGAACCCAGGATCGACCCCATGCCGCCGATCACGACCACGGCGAACACGGTGTTGATGAAGTTGCTGCCCATGTTCGGATTGACCGAATAGATCGGCGCGGCCAGCACCCCGGCGAAGGCAGCCAGCGCGACGCCGCCGCCATAGGTCAAGGTGATCAGGCGCGGCACGTTCACGCCGAATGCCTGCACCAACGGCGCATTTTCGGTCGCGGCCCGCAGTGTCGCCCCGAGGGAGGTCTTTTCGATGATCGCCCATGTCGCCAGACAGACGACGGCCGCAGCCAGCACCACCCAGCCGCGATAGTTCGGCATGAACATGAAGCCCAGATCGGTTGCGCCCTGCAACATAGCGGGGATGCGGTAGGGCATGCCGGAGCTACCGTAGCCGTTGCGGAACAGACCCTCGATCACCAAAGACAGGCCGAAGGTCAGCAGCAGCCCGTAGAGATGATCCAGCTTGTAAAGCCGGCTGATGATCGTCCGTTCGAGGAAGATGCCGAAAATGCCCACCAGGATGGGCGCCAGGATCAGCGACGGGAAGTAGCCGATGCCGATGTAGTTCAGCAGCATCCACGACACGAACGCCCCCATCATGAACAGCGCCCCATGGGCGAAGTTGATGATGTTGAGCATGCCGAAGATGACCGCGAGGCCCAAAGACAGCATCGCGTAGAACGCGCCGTTGATGAGGCCGAGCAGCAGCTGGCCGAACAGCAGCGGGCCGGGAATGCCAAATATCATAATCATGTCAGTGTCCCGGCCACGCCGCGTCCTCTGGTTCTTAGGCTTTGATCAGGGGGCAACGGCCGGACGCGAGCGGACGGTAAACGTCCTCCCCCGCGGTGGCGATTACCGGCTTGAAGTAATCCCACGGACCTTTGCTTTCCGAGGGTTTCTTAACCTCGAACAGAAACGCCGGGGTGAGATTGCGGCCGTCTTCGCGAATGCGGGTCTTGCCGAAGCAGTCGTCTTCGACCGGCATGGCCTTCATCCGATTGACGGTGGCGACCCCGTCTTTCTTGGCTTCGGCCGCGCCCATGTCGTGAGCGGCCTTCAGATAGTGCAGCGTGGCGGAGTAGCAGCCGGCATGCACCATATTGGGCCAGTTCTTCGGCGTCTTCGCCCGCACCCGATCGGTGAAGGCGCGGGTGCGATCGTTCAGATCCCAGTAGAAGCTCTCGGTCAGGTTCAGCCCGGCCGCGACGTCCAATCCCAGCGCATGCACGTCGGTGATGAACATCAGCAATGCTGCGACCTTCATCGACTTATTGATGCCGAACTCATTGATTTGCTTGATCGAGTTGACGGTATCGCCGCCCGCATTGGCCAAGCCGATGACCTTGGCGCCGCTGGATTGCGCCTGCACCAGGAAGGAGGAGAAGTCGGTGGTGCCCGGGAACGGATAGAGCGACGCACCTTTGACCGAACCGCCGGCCGCCTTTACCAGATCGGTGGTGTCCGACTGCAACTGCTTGCCGAACGCGTAATCGGCGGTGAGGAAGTACCAGCTATCGCCACCGGCCTTGACCATCGCCCCGCCGGTCGATTTCGCCAGCATGTAGGTGTCGTAGGTCCAATGGATGAAGTTCGGCGAGCATTGCTCCCCGGTCAGGGCCGAGGAAGCGGCGCCGGAGTTCAAATAGACCTTGTTCTTCTCGCGCACGACGGACTGCACGGCCAAGGCGACCGACGATGTCGGTACGTCGAGCAGGACATCGACGCCATCGCGATCGAACCATTGGCGCACGATCGATATTGCGAGATCGGGCTTGTTCTGATGGTCGGCGGCGACGATCTCGACGTTCATGCCCTTGGCGGACACGCCGAAATCTTCCAGCGCCTGTTTGGCGCAGATCACCGAGGTGAGGCCGCCGGTATTGGTGTACGGGCCGGACTGGTCGTTCAGCACGCCGATCTTCAACGTCGGCGTTTGCGCGCGCGCACGGGCAAGCGGCAACACAGACGCGGAGGCGGTCGCACTGGCGAGGAGGGTTCTGCGGGATATCGTCATGCCAAAGTCCTGGGTTAGGCCTTGACCAGGGGGCAACCGCCCTTGTCGAGCGGTCGGAACGCCTGGTCGGCCGGTGTGGTTGCAACCAGCTTGTAGTAGTCCCAACTCCCTTTACTCTCAGACGGCTTCTTTACCTCCCATAGATAGGCAGGGTGGATCTTACGTCCATCGGCGCGGATCGTGCCCGCCCCGAAACAGTCGTCGTCTGTTGGCATGGCCTTCATGCGGGCGATCGTCGCGGCTCCGTCGGCCTTCGACTGGGCCGGTCCGATCGCATGCGCCGCTTTCAGGTAATGTGTCATCGCGGAGTAAACGCCGGCCTGCACCATCGTCGGCCGCGTCCCCTTCACCACCGCACTATAACGGTCCGAGAATGCTCGGGCCCGCGTGTTCATATCCCAATAGAAACTATCGGTCAGCACGATGCCCTGCGCCACGTCCAGACCCAACGAGTGCACGTCGGTCAGGAACAGCAGCAGGCCGGCGATCCGCATCTTGATGCCGAATTCCTTCGACTGTTTGATCTGGTTGATCAAATCGGACCCGGCGCTGGCCAAACCCAGCACCTTGGCGCCGCTGGCTTGGGCGCCGATCAGAAAGGAGGAGAAATCGGTCGTGCCCGGGAAGGGATAGGCGACGCTGCCGACCACCTTACCGCCGGCACCGGTCACGAAGGCGGTGGTGTCGCGTTGCAGCGCGTGGCCGAATGCGTAGTCGGCGGTGATGAAATACCAGGAATCGCCGCCCGACTTCACCATCGCGCCGCCGGTCGATTGCGCCAGCATGTAGGTGTCGTACACCCAATGAATGGTGTTGCCGTTGCACTGCGCCCCGGTCAGATCGGACGTCGCCGCGCCAGTGTTCAGGTAGACCTTGTTTTTTTCCTTAGCCACGCCGGCAACGGCCAGCGCCACGCCGGAATTCGCCACTTCCACGATCGCATCGACCCCATCCCGATCGAACCACTGGCGGGCGATCGTCGCGCCGATATCGGGCTTGTTCTGATGGTCGGCGGACACCACCTCGACATCGAAGCCTTTGCCGGCAATGCCGAACTCGGCCAGCGCCTGCTTGATCGCGGCAATCGCGCCGGGACCCGCCAAATCCTTGTACGGCCCGGACAGATCGGTCAGACATCCGACCTTGAGCACCGGCTTGGCGGTTTGCGCCCGAGCACCCACCAGCGGCAGCGTGCTGGCAGCAGCGATCATCGTCCGGCGGGAGAGGTTCATGGGGCGGATCCTAATAAGGGCGCGGCGGAGGTGGATTAGACGCCGAGGTAGTCGTGCAGCTTGTCCATATTGGCTTCGAGGTCCCGGTTCGGGATCATATCGATGATCTTCCCGTGTTCCATCACGTAGTGCCGATCGGCGACGGTGGCGGCGAAGCGGAAATTCTGTTCGACCAGCAGGACGGTGAAACCGCGATTTTTGATCTCCCGGATGGTCCGGCCGATCTGTTGCACGATCACCGGTGCCAGACCCTCGGTCGGTTCGTCCAGCAGCAACATTTTCGCGCCCGTGCGCAGGATGCGGCCGATCGCCAGCATTTGCTGCTCCCCGCCCGACAGGCGGGTGCCGTGCGCGGTGCGAGCGCGTTCCTTTAGGTTGGGGAACAGCGTGTAGATCTCGTCCACCGACAATCCGCCGGCGGCGACGACCGGCGGCAGCATCAGGTTTTCGGTCACCGACAGCGAGCCGAAAATGCCGCGCTCTTCCGGGCAGATGGCAATGCCAGCGCGCGCGATCTGGTTCGGCATCATGCCGATGGTTTCGCTGCCCTTAAAGGTCACGTGGCCCGCGCGCCGCGGCACCAGACCCATGATCGATTTCATCGTGGTGGTTTTGCCGGCGCCGTTGCGGCCCAGCAGGGTGACGACTTCCCCTTCCTGGACGTTGAAGTCCACGCCATGCAGGATATGGCTCTCGCCGTACCAGGCGTTCAGGTCCTTGATCTCAAGCATCGGCGGTTCCCAGGTAGGCGGCGATCACCTCGGGGTTCTTGGATACCGTGGCGTAATCGCCCTCGGCCAAAATCTTGCCGCGGGTCAGGACGGTGATGGTGTCGCACAGGCCTTCGACCACCGACAGGTTGTGTTCGACCATCAGAATGGTGCGGCCCTTGCGGATGCGCTTGATCAACTGAACGATGGTGTCCACATCGCCATGGCCCATGCCGGCGGTGGGTTCGTCCAACAGCATCATTTCCGGATCGAGCGCGAGGGTCGTCGCGAGTTCCAGCGCCCGCTTCTGGCCGTACGGCAGATCGGCCACGATCGCATGGCCGAGGTCGGGTAGCCCGACGTCGTGCAGCAATTCGAGCGCGCGGTCATTGTAGACATTCAGTGCGGCTTCCGGACGCCAGAAATCGAAGCTCGCCCCGCGGGCGCGTTGCAGCGCCAGGCGCACGTTTTCCAACGCGGTCAAATGCGGGAACACCGCCGAGATCTGGAAGCTGCGCACCAGCCCGCGGCGTGCGACCATCGCCGGCTTCATGCCGGTAATGTCCTCGCCCTTGAACTTGATGGTGCCCCGCGTCGGCGTGAGGAAATTCGTCAGCAGGTTGAAGAACGTCGTCTTGCCCGCGCCGTTCGGCCCGATCAGCGCGTGGATCGTGCCGGTTCGCACGCGCAAGGACACGTCGTCCACGGCGATGAAGCCGCTGAACTCTCGGGTCATGCCCGCTGTCTCCAGGATGGTATCGGTCACCCCCGGGCTACTCCCTCAATCTTGTTCGATCATCGTGGGGGCGGCGTTTTACACATCGCTGGCATGCGCGCAAGCGCGTTGATGCGGCCGAACCGGGTTTTCGCTCCAAGGATGTTACACCAGCCGACCGAACCTCTGACTCTCATGCAAGCGGTCGGTCGGCTAGTATCGTATTGGTTGCGCGCGCAGCCGCCACGCCAACCCTGCGCGCACACCGTTCGGCCGTTCGGCCGCCCGGTGTTACACTTCTTTGCCGCGCGTGCGATTGCATCGCCAACCATCCTCCGTGCTACAGGGCGGCAGGAGAAAAAGCGTGCGATTGCCCCTCGGTAGCCGGTGCTGTGTCACGGTCGTTTGCTGCGCCCTGGCGGTGTTGCCGGGGGGGTGCGACCTCGGCCCGGCTTTCGCGCCCGATCCCGGGGCGATCCCGGTGGAATTCCGCGACGCGCAACCGGGAAAAGCGGCAGTTTGGCCGGACGAGGCGTGGTGGCGCGGCTTCGCATCCCCCGCATTGACCGGGCTGGTGGAAACCGCGCTGGCGCATAACCAGGACCTCGCCGCCGCCGTGGCCCGCATCCGGCAGGCCGACGCGCAGTTGCGCATTGCCGGTGCCTCCCTCCTGCCGTCCGCGAACGCCACCGGCAATGCCAGTTGGCAGCGTGTCGGCGCCGCCACCGGCAGTGCCAGCAGCCGGGCGCGCGGCGGCAGCGTCGATCTGCATAGCTACAGCGCCGGGCTGAATGCTGCCTACGAGCTGGATTTCTGGGGCAAGGCCGCCGCCGGGCGGCAGGCCGCGCTGGCCAATGCGGTGTTCACCCGGTTCGATCGGCAGACCGTCGCGCTGACGGTCGCGACCAACGTGGCGACCGCGTGGTTCACCGCCCTGGCCTTGGCGGACCGCATTGCGATCGCCACCCGCAATCTGGCCGACGCGCAGCAGGTTCTCGCGGTTGTGCGCGGGCGGCGCGACGCCGGCACCGCCAACGACCTCGATCTCGCGCAGCAGGAAACCTTCGTCGCCGCTAGCCGAGCGGCCTTGCCCAATCTGCGCAATCAGCTCGAACAGGCGATCGTCGGCCTGGGCATTCTGACCGGGCAGCCGCCCAACGCCATCGTCGTGCGCCCTGGCTCCCTGACCGATCTGGCACTGCCTCCGGTCGCCCCCGGTCTGCCGTCCGAACTGCTGACCCGCCGCCCCGATGTCGCTGCGGCCGAGGCCGCTTTGCAGGCCAAAAACGCCAACATCGCGGTGGCACGAGCGGCGTTTTTCCCGGCGATCCAGCTTACGGGGTCGGACGGTTTCCAGGCGGCGTCCTTGGGCACGTTGATCGGTCCGGGCGGCGCGCTGATGTCGCTGGCCGCCGGCCTGACGGCACCGATCTTCGACGGCGGCACCCTGCGCGGCCAGTTGGAACTGGCGAAAGGTCAGTACGACGAGCAACTGGCCAACTACCGCAAAGCCGTGTTGCAGGCCTTCACCGATACCGACAATGCCCTGACCGCGTGGCGCTACATTTCGGAACAAGAAATCCTCGAAGGCGAAGCCGTTGCTCGGGCCCAGCGGGCAGCGACGATCGCCCGGGCGCAGATGGCCGCCGGGACGGTCGATCTGACCACGGTGCTGACCGTGGAAACCACGCTGTTAAACAACGAAGATACTTTGGCGCAGGTGCGTCTGGCCCGGGCCGAAGCGCTCCTGAGTCTTTACAAGGCACTCGGCGGCGGTTGGCGGAAAGCCGATAACATCACCTTGCCGACGCTGTCCCCCAACCGGTTGGAGGGCGGTGTGGCCCTGCCGATCGGGGGGAATATCCGATGAACCGCTGGTATACCGGGCCAACAGGCCAATATGTCTGGCTGCGCGGCTGAGAGCATCGAGATGGATTCCCTGACCCCGACCCCGATCGAAATAGCGACGCGGCCGCCGGCTCGGCGCCGACGTTGGCCGATTGCGGTACTCTGTCTGCTGCTCGGCGCGGCGATCGTCGCGGTCGTGCTGTATCGTTCGCCCGCGCAGGATGCGGCGCCCCGCAATCGCTTTGCCGGCCAGCCCATCCCGGTGCTGGTCGCGCCCACCGTGCGGCGGGATATGCCGATCGTGCTCGATGGGCTTGGCACGGTGCAGGCGTTCAACAGCGTGGTCGTAAAGGCGATGGTGGACGGCCCGCTGGTGGCGGTGAATTTCACCGAAGGCCAGACTGTCGCGAAGGGCGATATCCTGGCGCGAATCGAACCGCGCGCCTTCCAGGCGGCGCTGGATCTGGCGATGGCGAAGCAGGCGCAGGACGAAGCCTTGCTGGGCAACGCCAGGCTGGACTTGGAGCGCTATCGCAAACTGGCCGGCAGCAACTATGCGACGGCGCAGCAGGCCGATACGCAGAAAGCGCTGGTCGCGCAGTACGAGGCCCTGGTGCGCCAGGACCAAGCGCAGGTCGATGCCGCCCGCAGCAATCTGGATTACACCGTTGTCGCCGCGCCGCTGGATGGGCGCGCCGGGGTGCGTCTGGTCGATCGGGGCAATATCGTGCATGCCGGGGATGCGACGGGGTTGGTGATGATCGCCCAGTTGCAGCCGATTTTCGTGACCTTTACCCTGCCGCAGCAGAACCTGCCGGCCGTGGCCAACGCGATGCGCAGCGGGGATCCGGTGGTCCGCGCCACCGTGCAAGGCACCGGCCGCGCGCCGATCGTGGAAACCGGCAAGCTGACGGTGCTGGACAACCAGGTCGATCAGACCACCGGCACCATCCGGTTGAAGGCGACGTTCGCGAACGCGGAAAGCCGCCTGTGGCCGGGGGGCTTCGTTGGCGTGCGGTTGCAGATCGATACCGTGCGCAATGCCGTCACCGTGCCGCCGGCAGCGGTGCAACGCGGGCCGCGCGGGGCCTTCGTCTACGTTGTCGGCGCCGACGACACCGTCGCTCGCCGAGCGATCATCGCCGGGTATGAGGACGAGCAGGCGACCATCGTGCTGGACGGCCTTACCGGGGACGAACGGGTGGTGACCGACGGGGCGTCGCGGCTGTCCGAAGGGTCGAAGGTGGTTGTGGCCACAGCGGCCGGCGATGCGCCTCCGCCGGGGCGGGAACGCCCGGCCGCGCCCGGCGCGCAACGCCAACGCCCGCCGCCGGGATGAACATTTCGGCGCCTTTCATCGCGCGCCCGATCGCCACCTGGCTGCTGGCGATCGCGATCCTGCTGGCGGGGGCGTTGGGCTACCGGGCCTTGCCGGTTTCCGCCCTGCCGGAGGTCGATTTCCCCACCATCCAGATCGTCACCCAACTGCCGGGTGCCGCGCCGGAGACGGTCGAAACCCTGATCACCGCGACCCTGGAACGCCAGTTCGGGCAGATCCCCGGGCTTGTGGCCATGACCTCCCAAAGTGCGGAGGGCACCAGTCAGATCGTGCTGCAATTCAACCTGTCGCGGTCGATGGATTCCGCAGCGCAGGATGTGCAGGCCGCGATCAACGCCGCCGCCGGCACGCTGCCGATGACGCTGCCGTATCCGCCGGTTTATGCCAAGGTCAATCCGGCCGACGCGCCGATCCTGACCATCGCGCTGATGTCCGAGACCGTGCCGATCGACGTTGCGAGCGACGCCGCCGACACCATTTTACAGCCCAAATTGTCCGAAATCGACGGCGTTGGCCGGGTCACCGTGCAGGGCGGCATGCGCCCCGCCGTCCGGGTGCGCGTCGATCCAGCCCGGCTCGCGTCGTACGGCCTGTCGATGGAAGACGTCCGCGCTGCCGTCGCGGCGGCCAACGCCAACGGTGCCAAGGGCGGTTTCGACGGCCGGCGCCAGAGTTTTGCGCTGGGCGCTAACGACCAGCTTGTCGATCCCGCCGCTTACCGCAACCTAGCGATCGCCTGGCGCAACGGTGCGCCTGTCCGTCTGTCTGCCGTTGGCGATGTCATCGCCGGGATGGAAAACAACCGCGTTTCCGCCAAATTCGACGGCACGCCGGCCGTGGTGCTCGATATCCAGCGTCAGCCCGGCGCCAACATCGTCCAAACGGTGGAGGCGATTAAGCAGGCGCTGCCCCGGCTGCGGCAGGCGATCCCCTCGGGCATCGCGATGACCATCGCCACGGATCGGACCGAGACGATCCGAGCATCGGTGCTGGATGTGCAGTATACGTTGGTGCTGTCGGTGGTGCTGGTGGTGGGCACGATCTTCGTGTTTCTGCGCTCCGCCCGCGCCACGTTCATTCCGGCGGTGGCACTGCCGCTGTCGCTGATCGGCACCTTCGGCATCATGCATCTGCTGGGTTTCGGCCTGGACAATCTGTCCCTGATGGCGCTGACCGTCGCCAGCGGCTTCGTGGTGGACGATGCCATCGTGATGATCGAAAATGTGGTTCGTTACATCGAGCAGGGGATGAAACCGCTCGAAGCCGCCTATCGCGGCGCGGCGCAGATCGGGTTCACCATCGTCTCGTTGACGGTCTCCCTGATCGCGGTGTTCATCCCGCTGTTGTTCATGACCGGCGTCGTCGGGCGCTTGTTCAAGGAGTTTTCGGTGACGCTGTCGGTCGCCGTCGTCGTCTCGGCGGTGGTGTCGCTGACGCTG
Source organism: Acetobacteraceae bacterium (assembly GCA_025354865.1). Classification (GTDB taxonomy): domain Bacteria; phylum Pseudomonadota; class Alphaproteobacteria; order Acetobacterales; family Acetobacteraceae; genus Rhodopila. The sequence continues at coordinate 35,878 of JANXMB010000053.1, forward strand.
ACCCCGACGATGTGCGCCCGCCTGCTGCGTCCCGCGTCGGAAGAACGTCCCGGCCGTTTCGCGCGTGGCTGCGAGGCCGCTTTCGACGCGCTGCTGGCCGGTTATCGCCACAGCCTCGGTTGGGCGTTCCGGCATCGGACCTTCGTGCTGCTGGTCGGCGTGGGCACGCTGATCGGCACCATCGGCCTGTATATCGTCGCCCCCAAGGGCTTCCTGCCGCGCCAGGATACCGGCGTGCTGCTGGCGGTGACCGAAGCGGCCGAGAGCGTGTCCATCCCGCATTTGATCGATATACAGACACGGATGGCCGAGATCGTCCGCCGCGACCCCGCAGTGACCGGCGTCGTGTCCTTTGTGGGGGCGGGGACGATCAACGCGACCCCCAACACCGGGCGGCTGACCATCGCCCTGCGCCCGGTCGGGGAGCGCGATGCGGTCGAGGCCGTCGTCGCCCGCCTGGAACGCGCCGTGGCCGAGGTCCCCGGCCTCACCGCGTTTTTCCAACCCGTGCAAGACATTCAGATCGGCGCTCGTATCAGTCGGACCCAGTTTCAATATACGCTGACGGAAACCGATGCGACGGAACTGGCGGTCTGGGCGCCTCGGCTATTGGCCAAGCTCGCGACTTTGGCCGAACTGCGCAACGTCGCATCCGACCAGCAGGACAATGGCTTTCGCACCTTCGTCGCGGTGGATCGCGATGCTGCCATGCGCCTGGGTGTGTCGATGCAGGCGATCCAGGACACGCTGTACGACGCCTTCGGACAGCGCCAGATCTCCACCATATTCGGGCAGGCGAACCAATATCGGGTGGTGCTGGAAGCCGATCCCGCCTGGCAGCAAGACCCCGCCGTGTTGCAGCTGCTGCGGGTTCCGGGTACGGGGGGCGCGCAAGTTCCGCTTGCAACGATCGCGCGGTTCGAAAAAACCACATCCCCCTTGGTTCTGACGCATCAGGAGCAGTTTCCATCCGCCACGCTCAGTTTCGATCTCGCGCGGGGGTATTCGCTGGGTCACGCGGTGACGGCTGTCGCACAGGCGGAGAAGGATATCGGCATGCCGGAAACGATCTCCGGCAGCTATGCTGGGGACGCTGCGGAGTTTCAGCGATCGTTGGCCGCCGAGCCTTGGCTGATCCTGGCGGCGCTGGTGGTGATTTATATTGTGTTGGGGGTGCTGTACGAAAGCTGGATCCATCCGATCACCATCCTTTCGACGCTGCCCTCGGCGGGGATCGGGGCGCTGTTGGCGTTGATGGCATGCGGCACCGATTTGTCGTTGGTCGCCCTGGTCGGCATCGTGCTGCTGATGGGCATCGTGAAAAAGAATGCTATCATGATGGTGGATTTCGCCCTGGAAGCCGAACGCGAGCACGGCAAATCGCCGGAGGACGCGATGTGGGATGCCTGCATCCTCCGTTTCCGGCCGATCACCATGACCACCATGGCGGCGCTGCTCGGCGCCCTCCCGCTGGTGATCGGACACGGTGCGGGATCGGAACTGCGCAGCCCGCTGGGGATCGCCATCATCGGCGGTTTGCTGCTGTCGCAGTTTCTGACGCTCTACACCACGCCGATCATCTATCTCGCGTTCGAGCGCTGGCAGACGCGGTTGCGGGGACCGCGAGAGGCAGCACCCGCCCTTGCCGAATGAGACCGGCGGGGCATGAGGCAATTGGAGCACGGGGCAATTGGGGCACGGGGCAATTGGGGCACGGGGCAGCCGCCGGAATGAGGCTGTCCGGGCAATTTGGCAAAATGCCAGGAGGTTGGGGTTATGAGGTTGGCGGTTTTGATATTCGCTATATACGCGTTGGCCGTTGGCGCCGGGTACGGATTGAACAAGGGATGGATCCAGTTGCCAGTCGCCGATCCCGCGCCGGCGCCGGCATTCGATGATATGAAATTCGTCCTCGGCGTCCGCGAAGCCGGGGTCGTGATCTATGTCAATAGCCTCGTGTCGATCGTCGGCAAGGAAGTGACCGATATCCGGGTACGCGGCGAAACCTACAACCCGGCTTCGCGCACCCTGACCGTCTGGTTGTCGGCCACGGCGCGCGGCAGCGCCTATGTCTTCACCGCCGACTGCCATGTCGCCGATGCCGGCGGTTGGTTCTGCTCCCGCCCGATCGATGCCGGCGGGTTCGTCCGGGTGAACTGATCGGTGAACTTCTCCGCCCCCTTCATCGCTCGGCCGGTCGCGACCATCCTGCTGTCGATCGGGTTGTTTCTGGCGGGGGCGGTTGCCTATCGTTTCCTTCCGGTCGCGGCGCTGCCGTCGATCGATGTGCCGTATATCGTCGTGATCGCCGCGCGCCCTGGCGCCGACCCCGAGACGATGGCGAATTCCGTCGCCGCCCCGCTGGAGCGCCGCCTGGGGGAAATCGCGGGCATTACCGAGATCACCTCCACCTCGTCCATCGGCAACACTTCGGTGGTGCTGCAATTCGATATCTCCCGCGATATCAACGGGGCGGCGCACGATGTGCAGGCGGCGATCAATGCCGCGACCACCGATCTGCCGGCGGATCTGCCGGTCCGTCCGTATTACCGCAAATTCAACCCCGCCGACGCGCCGATCATGACGATCGCCCTGTCGTCCACCACCGCCACGACCGCGCAAATCTACGACGCCGCCGATTCGGTGCTGGCGCAGCGCCTGTCGCAGGTCGAAGGCGTGGCCCAGGTCGCGGTGAACGGGGCAGAAAAGCCGGCGGTGCGCATCGCCCTGGACCCGGAGCGGCTGGCGGCGGCGGGGCTGTCGGGGCAGGACGTCTACAATGCCGTCCGAGCCGCCAACACGATCGGGCCGGTGGGGGGATTTCAGGGCGAGCACCACGCGGAGGGCATCGTCCTCAATAGCCAGATCGCCCAGGCCGCCGACTACCGGCCGCTGATCGTCCGGACCGCCAACGGCGCGGTTCTGCGCCTGTCCGACGTCGCCACCGTGACCAACGGGGTGGCGAACACCCGCCTTGCCGCCTGGAACGGCAAGCAGCCGGCCATCCTGTTGAACATCACCAAGGAAGCCGGCGCCAATGTTATCGAAACCGTGGATCGCATCCACGCGCTGCTGCCGCAACTGATGCGCTGGCTGCCGGGCGACATCGCGGTCACGGTCATCGGCGATCGCACCACGACGATACGCGCCAGCATTGCCGATGTGCAATGGACCTTGCTGATCGCCATCGCCCTGGTGCTGCTGGTCGTGCTGCTGTTCATGCGTCGCCTGATTCCCACCGTCGCGGCGGCGGTCACGGTGCCCCTGTCCTTGAGCGGCACGCTCGCCGCGATGTGGGCCATGGGTTACACGATCGACAATTTCTCCCTGATGGCGCTGACCATTTCGGTTGGCTTCGTGGTCGACGATGCCATCGTGATGATCGAAAATATCGTCCGCCATATGGAGCAAGGCGATCCCCCCTTGCGCGCGGCGTTGAACGGATCCCGGCAGATCGGTTTCACCGTTGTATCGATCAGCTTGTCCCTGGTCGCGGTGTTCATTCCGCTGATTTTCATGGGCGGGATCCAGGGCCGGTTGTTCCACGAATTCGCGGTAACGATGACCATGGCCATTGGCATTTCCGCCGTGGTCTCGCTGACCCTGACCCCGATGATATGCGGGCGCTATATGCGCAATGCCGAGCCGGACGCGCCGCATGGCCGGGTTTGGCGCGGGGTGGATTGGGTTTTGCATGGCGCGCAGCGGTGTTACGCCCGCAGCCTGGGTTGGGCATTGGCGCATCCGATCGTCATGATCGAACTGTTGGTGTTCAGCTTCGTTGCCATGCTCAAGGTCTTCGCGTTGGTACCCGGCGGCTTCATGCCCTTGCAGGATACCGGCATGTTGATCGGATCTACCCTGGCCGATCCCGATATTTCGTTCCGCACGATGGAAGATCGGCAACGTGCGGTGGTCGATATCGTGCTGGCCGATCCCGCCGTTGCCAGCGTGGCGTCGAATGTCGGCGTATCGGCGGGTTGGAGTTCGCTCAATCGCGGGTCGCTGACGGTCAATCTGAAGCCGTTGCGGGATCGGGGCATCGATTCCGAAGCGGTCATCGCCCGTTTGCGACCCAAGTTGATGCGGTTGGAGGGCGTGCAGACCTTCATGTTCTCGGCGCAGGATTTGCGCGGCGGCGGGCGCGGCGGCGGGTCGCAATTCCAATATGTGCTGATTTCGCCGGATCTGGCGCTGCTTCGGGTCTGGGCGCAGAAGCTGGAGGACAAGCTGAAGGAAGCGCCGGAACTTGCCGATGTCGTTTCGGATCAAGACCGAGCGGGTCCGCAGGTCGATGTGGTCATCGATCGGGAGGCGGCGGCGCGATTGGGCGTTAGCACCATCGCGATCGATACGGCATTGAACAATGCCTTCGCGCAACGGCAGGTATCGACGATTTACGCCCAGCGCAATCAATACAAAGTCGTGCTGGAGGTCGATCCCGTCCTGCAAGCCGGCCCATCGTTTCTAAGCCGGATTTACGTCGGGTCGGCCTCTGGCCAGCAAGTACCGCTGTCGTCGGTGGCGAGCTTCGGGCGTTCTTTCGCGCCGTTGTCGGTGAAACACCAAGGACAATTTCCCGCCGCGACCATCAGCTTCAACCTCGCACCAGGGGTCGCGCAAGGCGTGGCGCAAGATGCGGTAGACCGAGCGGCGCGGGCGTTGCGCATGCCGGAGGGGGTGAAGGGCGAGTTTGCCGGCAGCGCGCGGTGGCAGCAACAATCCCTGGCATCGAACCTGCTTCTGATCGCGGCGGCCTTGCTTTCGATCTACATCGTGCTAGGCGTGCTCTACGAAAGTTTGATCCACCCCATTACCATTATATTGACGCTGCCACCGGCATTGCTGGGCGCGGCGTTGGCGTTGTGGATTTTCGGTTTCGATTTGTCGGTCATGTCGGTGATCGGCATCATATTGCTGATCGGCATCGTTAAAAAGAACGCGATCATGATGATCGATTTCGCGCTGGAAGCGGAACGCGAGCACGGCATGACCCCGTTTGAGGCGATTCACGCCGCCTGTCTGGCCCGGTTCCGGCCGATCACTATGACAACGATGGCCGCTTTGTTCGGCGCTTTGCCGTTGGCGATGGCATTCGGCACCGGTGCCGAACTGCGCCGCCCCTTGGGCTTCACGATCGCCGGCGGATTGATCGTTTCGCAGATGCTGACACTCTACACCACCCCTGTCATATACCTCGTATTCGAACGCATCGCCGCTTGGTTTGGCGGCGGGCGGAGGTCGATCGCGGTCCCGAACCTGGGCGATATCGTAACTGACCGGCACTGAATATATCGAACGACGCGATAAGCCGCTATGCGTCCCGCCGTTGTGCATCGTCGAGCGCGATCGCTGTCTCGATCAGCGATAAATGCGAAAACGCCTGGGGGAAATTGCCCAGCATGCGGCGCGAGCGGATATCGTATTCCTCCGAGAGAAGGCCGACGTCGTTGGTTAGGCCGACCAAGCGGGCGAACAACGCCGCAGCCTCGGCCGTACGTTTTTGCAGAATCAATACGTCCGCGTACCAGAAGCTGCAAGCAAGGAAAACCCCTTCTCCCGGCGGCAGGCCGTCGGCGTTTCGATAGCGTAGGACAAGGCCGTCTGGCATCAAATCCCGTTCGATCGCCGCGACGGTGCTGGCGATCCTGGGATCGTCGATCGGCAGGAAGCCGATGGCGGGTAGCAGCAGCAGGCTCGCATCCACGCAATCGCTGCCGTAGCTCTGCACGAAGCCGGTACGTTCCGGGTTCAGTCCGTTGGCGCAAATATCGGCATGGATCGCCGCCGCCAGCGCCTGCCAGCGTGCCAGCGGAGCCGGCAGATCGAAGGCTCGGGCGTTGCGTAGCGCGCAATCGACGGCGAACCATGCCATGGCTTTGGAAAACACGAATTGCCGAGGCCCGCCGCGTATTTCCCAGATGCCCTCGTCGGGATCGCGCCAGATCGTTTCCAGATGCGCGACCAGGGCGATTTGCAGATCCCAGGTCTCGGCCGTTGTCGCGGCGCCGCACGCGATTGCACAATGCAGGGCGCCGATCGTTTCGCCGTAGACGTCGAGCTGCGCCTGCTCTGCGGCGGCGTTGCCAATCCGCACCGGGCTGCTGGCGCGATAGCCGGGCAGCCCGGCCGCGACATGTTCCGCCGGGGGTTGTCCGCCATCCAGGCTGTACAGCGGGCGCGGCGGCCGGCCCCCGAGGGCGCGACGCAGCCAGCCGATCCAGGCTGCGGCTTCCGCCGTGTGGCCGCTTCGCAGCAAAGCGCGCACCGTCAGGGCGGAGTCGCGCGGCCAGCAATAGCGGTAATCCCAATTGCGTTCGCCCCCGATGTGCTCGGGTAACGATGTCGTCGGCGCTGCAACGATGCCGCCGGTTTCGCTGTGGCAGAGCGTTTTCAGCGTCGCCAGCGACCGCAGCACCGCATCGCGCCATGGGCCGCGATAGGTGCAGCGCTCCGACCAGCCGCGCCAGAAGGCCTCGGTCTCGGTCAGGGCTTGCAATGGGTCTGGGGCCGGACGGCCAAGGGATGCATGGGTCAGCACGAAGCAGACCGGCGTCGCGGTGTCGCTGCGGAAGGCGGCGACGATGTTGGTGGCCTCCGTCTGTATCGCGACGGATGCGCAAAGGGTTACGGTGTCGGCCCCGGCCCGCAGGATCGCGCCCCGGCCATCGGATGCGGTCTCGATATTGGGGGCCACTTGGCCGTTATCGAAGCGTAGCGCCAGTTCCAGCCCCATCGGCACGGCGCCGCTGCGGGATTCGACGATGCGCACCACCGAGGCCCCGCCGTACGGCATGAAGTCGATCGTCGCGACGGAGCCGGCGTCGGTGTCGAACACGGTTTCCAGAATCGCCGTGCCTGGCCGATAGGCGCGGGACACGCGGCGGACGGGGACGGTGGGGCCGATCCACCAGCGGCCATGGCTGGGGGTGCCGAGCAGGGCGGCGAAACAGGCGGGGCTATCGAAGCGGGGCCAGCAGAGCCAGTCGATCGAGCCGGTTTTGCCGACCAGCGCAGCGGACCGGCCGTCGCCGAGCAGGGCGTAGTCCTCGATGCTTAACGGACGATCCGGTGCGGTCAACGGGCGTTGCCGCCAATCCTCCGTCCGTTGTTGCCGATGCAATAGCATGGTGCTCCGGCGCCGAGCGGGCGTTCCAGCGGGCAAACATAGGCGCCGGCGTCGCAGGACTGCCCGTAGGCGGGTTGGGGCTGGGGCGGGGTGTACACCACGGGCGGCGGCGGGGCGTAGTAGGCCGGGGGCGGGTAGTAGACCGGCGGCGGGTAATAGACCGGTGGCGGGCCGAAATACGGCAGCGGCACGCCGATGCCGACGAAAAAGCGGGCCTGGGCCGGGCTGGCCGACAGCGTTGCCCCCAAAGCGAGGACGCCGAGCAGGAGGGGGCGTAAGCGCAGCAGGGGGGAGAAGATGCGGGTCATCGCGATATCCTGGTGTGCGGTCGAGGAAGCCGGCGATCGCACGATGGAGCGGGTTGAGGTCGGGCGGACGATGCCGTCCGTGCCCGCACCTTACCGGGGCCTTGTAACGCGATTATGGCCGTCACGGCGCCCCGATCGCCTGAATGGCGGCCTGGATCATGCGCGCGGCGGTCATCCGGTCACCCACACCCAGCGCCTCCAGCCCCTGCGAAATCGTTTTCACGGCCGGGTTGTCGCTGGGTGTCCATGTCGTGCCGACGGTTGCGGAGCGATCCAGCAGCCGGGTTTGCGCCATTTCCATGGCTTGCTGCGCCTCCCCGATGCGTCCGGCGGCCAAGGCGCCCTCGGCCGCGCGCAGAAATTCGGTCGGGCTGGCGTCTTCGCTCAATGCCGGGGCGGGCAGGGCGGTGGCGGGGGGCGGGGGGATACGGCCGAAAGGCTGGGTTTGCGCCAGCGCCGAACTCACCAGCACTAGGGACACCAGCACTGGGGCGATCAGGGTGCCGGCGAGCAAAAGGGATGCGACAATCGGGCGGGGCATGCGATGCAATCTCCGAAATTGCTGAACTCAGCCATGGGAAGATGGTGCGTCGATGCCCGTCTGCCAATGCCGGAGCGTTGGTATCCCGCGCTACGCGGCGTCGTGGAAGATAATGCCCATGGTATGGCGCTGTCCCGACAGGATGCGGCTGACGCCGTGCCGCATGATTGTGCGGTAATGGCCTCGGGTGCCGCGCACCGGGCGTTCGCGCACGGGGAAGACGACCGCGTCGCCCTGGCGCAGGGGCACAATCTCTGCCTTGGATTGGGCGCGCGGGCGCTGTTCGACCAGCAGGAACTCGCCGCCGGTGAAATCGCGTTCGGGGTCGCTCAGCAGGATGGTGGCTTGCAAGGGGAAAGCGAGATCGCCGTAGAGGTCCTGGTGCAAGCAGTTGAACCCATCCTTGCCATAGCGCAGCAGCAGCGGCGTCGGCCGGGTCTGCCCGGCGGCGTGGCAGCGGGCAAGGAAGTCGTCCAGGCTGTCGGGGAAGTCGTCGGGTTGCCCGAGGGCGCGCCGCCATGCGTTGGCAATGCCGGCCAGCGGCGCATAGAGCGCGTGGCGCAGGGCGGCGACCTCCGGCGGCAGGGGATACGCGAAATATTTGTATTCGCCGCGGCCGTAGGCGTGCTGCTCCATGACGATGCGCTTCCGGAACGGGGCGTCGGCGTCGTACAGCTCGGCCAACCGGCGGCACGTTTCGGCATCCAGCAAGGGGTGCACCGCGTAGCCGTCCCGATTGAGCGTGTCGGCGAGTGCTTCGGCGTCGATCATCGTCCGATCCTGTGCCCGTTCATCCGCACGATCCTGACAGGACCGGCGTGCCCTCGCTTCCCGGATCGTGCGGCGGTCAGGCAGCGCCCGGCAGCGGCTTGCGCACTTCTTCGGCCAAGGCGTCGCGCACGGCATCGAGCACCGGCTGCCACCCGCCGGGCTTGTCCTGCCGGAACAGGCGGACCGAGGGATACCAGGGGCTGTCCGAGCGATCCAGCATCCAGCGCCAATCCGCCGCCTTGGGGATCATGATCCACGCCGGCTTGCCCAGCGCGCCCGACAGATGCCCCATCGAGGTATCGACGGTCACGATCAGGTCCAAATTCTCGATAACAGCGGCGGTTTCGCCGAAATCGGTCAGGTCGTTCGACAGATCGGTCATGTGGGCGAACTTGCCGATATGTTCGATATCGCGCGCCGGCATCGGCTTTTGCAACGAGACGAAGGCAGCCGGCCCCAGTTCCGCCAGCGGCAGCAACTGCGCCAGCGGCACCGAGCGGCGGCGGTCGTTGGGATGGGTGGGGCGTCCGGTCCAAGCGAGGCCGATGCGACGGACCCCCGTTGGCAGTTGCATCGCCAACCGTTCCCGCCACGCGGCGACCCGACCGGGGTCGGCCTTCAAATAGGGGAAGGTGCTCGGGATAGTGTCGATCTTGGTCTGAAACAGATAGGGCAGGCTGGACAGGCGGCAATGCGCGGCATGGCCGGGCACGTCGGTCCAGCGATGGCAGAACTGAGTCACGCCGGGGATATCGCGCAGCAGCGGCGCCATCTCCTCGCTACAACCCAGCACCACTTCCTGCACCCGGCTGGCGGCTTCGGCGATGAAGCGGGCGAATTGGATGGTATCGCCGTAGCCCTGATCGCCGACCAGCAGCAAGCGACCGGTCGGGATATGCATGCCGTTCCATGGCGCCGAGGTCATGGCGGGCATGGTGAGCTTCCCGGCCTCGGTTTCGTTGCGCCATTCGTATTCCATCCAGCCGGCTTCGAAATCGCCCATGGCCAGCAGGTTCTGCGCCATCGCGAGGTGGCCGTCGGCGTGCTTGTGGTTCAACCCGAGGGCGCGCAGCAGGCAGGCCGCCGCTTTTTCGCGGTCGTCGGCATCGGTGAAGATCAGCGAGAGATTGACCAGATGGTCGGCGTTATTGGGGTCGAGGCGGACCGATTCCTGCCCGGTCGCCAGGGCGTCCTCGATCCGATTGGTGGACCGCTGCATGGCGCTGAGATGGGCATACCAACTCGCGTTGCCCGGCCGCAACGCCACCGCGCGGGTGAGATTGGCGATCCCGGCTTCATGGTCGTTCTGCATCGCCTGGACGATGCCCAGCAGCGCCAGACCGGCGGGATGCTCGGGGATCGCAGCCAGGACGTCGTTGCAGATGCCGACGGCTTCGTTCAGCCGCTTGCTCTGCGCCGCCGTCTGCGCCCGCGTAAGGGCCTGTTCGGCGGTCTCGCCGCCAGGAAGGGTGGGTTCTGCGGCAGCGGCGGGGACGGCTGCTTGTGGTCCGGTCGAGTCGCTCATGCCGCCAAAATGCCTGTTGCCGAGGATCGGGACAAGGGGCGTTCGGCGGGCTTTGCGCCGGGAGGATGGGGGGCAGCGGCCGATCGCGAAACACGGGCGCGCGCCCCCCTCAACGCCCGTCGAACATCCGCTGTCGCTCGGTTTGCTGCGCCGGCCCGATCGGGGAGGGGCCGGGCCGTACTTTCTGTCGCAAAGGCGGGGACGGGAGGGCGGCGATCTCGGTCACCAGCTTGCGAGCCATTGCCTGCCCGAAGCTGTGGAAATCTTGCACCACCAGCACAAAACTGCCCGGCCCGCCGGTCACGTTCTCCCGATAATACAGCGGCAGTCCGCCGGGCGGCTGCACATGGGCGAAGGTCCAGGACACCGGATGGTCGTTGACGATGGCCAGACCGTTGATCGTGATGCCCGCAGCCACGGCGTCGTCCCGCGCGGCGGCGACCTCGCGACCGGCGTTGTTGGTGCCGTCGCCGCAGACGTCGATGACCCGGCGGGTGGCATTGAAGCCGCTCTCGGCCAGGGCCTGGACTGCGAGATCGATGCCGGCGCCGATCGCGGTGCGGCCATAGAAGGATCGCGGCGCGGCGGACAGAAGATCGGCGAAGGCGCGGGCGGAGGGCAGGTCGCGGATGGCGGTCCAACCGACGACCGTACGGGTCTGCCCGTCGCCGGCGAATTCGATATAGGACACGGCGATGGCACCCAGAAGCCCGCCGCGAATGGCGCGCACGACGGCGGGATCGACGAAGGCGGCGGCATAGCCCTGTTTTTCCAGGGTAAATTCGGCATCGTCGATGCTGCGGGAGACGTCGGACACCAATACGAGCGCGAGATCGACGTCCTCCGCTGCGGCAGGGTTGACGGCGGCCAAAGCGAGAGGCGGTTGGGTCTTGACCCCGATCGGCGGGGACGCGGGCGCGGGGCGGCCGGCCAGCGCGACGGTGGCGATCGCGATCGATAGAAGTGTCAACCGCACTGCGCGCCACATCGGGTGTTCGCTTTCCTCGGAGGGATCGGCCGAGTTTGCACCGGTCTGCGGGGTCTGCGTCAAAGCAATAATCGCGTTGCCCGACGATTGGCAGAACCCGCGAACAATTGCGGCCGGGGGCCTACTGGCTGACCCAGACGATCCGATGCAGCCAGGCAATCTCGTTTAGGTCGAACGAGAAATCGGGGTGCAGCGGATTGAGGCTTTTCAACTCCACCCGGCGCGCCGAGCGGCGAGTGAGCTGCTTAGCCATGACTTCCCCGGCGTTGGTGCGGGCAACGACACGATCCCCGCGGCGGATCGGGGATGCCGGGGATACGATCACCAGATCGCCGTCGCGATAGACCGGCTCCATCGAATTGCCGCTGATTTCCAGGGCATAGGCGTTGGGGTCGCCGATGTCGGGCAACCCGACTTCGTCCCAGGAGCCGCCGACGGGAAAGCCGCCGTCGTCGAAATAACCCTCCGCCCCCGCCTGCGCCATGCCGATCAGCGGAATGCGCCGGGAGACGATGCGGGAACTGTTGTTGCTGGCCAAGGCCCGGGCGCCGGACACCAGGGCGGTGAACGCCTCCATCGATGCACCGGTGGCGTTGAGCACTTTGGCGATGCTTTCGGTGCTGGGCCAGCGGGCGCGGCCGTCCGGCATGCGGCGCTTGGACACATTGAACGTCGTCGAGTCCAGGCCGGATTTCTTCGCCAGGCCCGACGCCGACATGCCGTATTCGGCGGCGAGCGTGTCGAGGGCGCGCCAGACATCTTCGTGTTTCATCGATTCGCTTTCATGGGCAACGAGTGCGCCGGGGGTATTATGATAGGAATGCGAGCCGATTGAAATGGGAAACTATCCCGTGTCTGCGCTTTGTATCTTGCCATTGTATGCAACCTATGGTTTAGTATACAGAATTCGTTCCCGTATTGCTTGCCCCGCACAGGAGCCAACCCGCAATGGCACAATCCGCCCAATTTCGCCTCGGCAACCGATTAGCCGCACAAACCCGACCCGCATCGATCGAAACCAATGCGCGGGTGCAACCGTTTCGCAACGCCGAGGAAGCCTGGATCTGGACCATGGCAGCCCTGACGGCGCGGCGCGACGGCGCACGTTACACCGCCAACCAAGGCCGCATCGGCCGGCCCTGCGACCCCGACGATATCGTCCGCAGCCTCGACGCCTTGTATCGACAGCGCCGGATCGATCTGTTGCATGCCCGTATCCTCCGGATTTGGGGCGAGCGCGGCGCCGCACCCGATCCCACCCATGCCATGGAAAAGGCCGATTGGACCTTGTGGCGGGAGGCGCTGGACCGATTGGAGTGGTCGTTGCGCATCAAGGGCATCGTTGCCTGAATTCCTGTAATTAGGGAAAATTTCATTTAAATAGGAAAAATAACGTTGACACGCCCACCCCAACCCCGTTAGTAATCGTGCATCGACGGGATCGGTGCGTTCAACAAACGCCCCAACCCCCGACACGTATCGAAACCGACCGGACCGCCCCGTATGGGACGGTCCTTTTTTTGTGCCCAACCGGACCGCCCCGCCTGGGACGGTCCTTTTTTGTGCCCAACTGGACCGCCCCGCCTGGGACGGTCTTTTTTTTGCCCGAGAGGACCGCTCCACCTGGGACGGTCTTTTTTTGTCTGAAAGGATCCCTCCCATGGCCTTCGCCGCGCGCAACCTGTCCGTGCTCGCCTACGCCTCCGGCTTTACGCTCTGGCACTGCAAAGCACCGAAAGACCCGATCGACGCCGTCGTGTCCGATAACTACTTTCGGGATGCCGCCGACATGCTCACCGCCGGCGATCTCATCATGGTCACCGCCGCCAACGGTGCTCGGATCGTTGCCGTCGCGCTCGCCGATATCGACACCGTCGTCGTGGCAGCCCTGGTCTGACGCCCACCGCCTCGGAACCCCATGCCATTCCCCGAACCCTGCTAGAGCGCGATGACCGGAGGTGGAATCACCGGAGGTCCGATCGCGCGAACAAACAATCGGTTAGATCGCGATACGTGAGCGAGAGCGAACGCATCGCGATCTAGACCATGATCGTTTGAGGTTGCGCGCGATCTCGGCGTTGGATCATGGTCTAAGCCTTTGTTTGAGAGGGTGATTCACGCCCGAGGTTGAAGTCAACCTCAAGCGATCACGCTCTAGGCCGGCCGACCAGGGGGCGCGGCAACCGAGCGCAGCAACGGGGCGGAACGGGCGAACGATGGAACGATATTCCGCGCGCGCCGCCCCCGATCGACGCGGCACTACCCGCTCCCAGTGCGGTTTCGTTCAGCGACGGCCAATAGTCCGTCCGCCGTTCGAACTGCCCCCAATACAATGCAAGATGGACCGCGATGACCGACGACAGCGATGCCGGCACCTGGAATGAAAGCCGCCGGCTGATTATCAGCCAACTCCGGGATATGGACGGATCGATCCGCGAACTCAGCCATCGGATCGACAAATACAGCGAAACCGCACGCGAAAAAGCGTCCGAAGTCGCCAAGGAAGCGCAAACCGGCATCATCGAGTTGAACCTGCGGGTGGCCATGCTCGAGCTGCGTGCGAAAATGTGGGGGGCTTTCGTCGGCCTCGTCGGCGGCTCCGTCGGAACCCTTCTGGTGGAGGTCGTGCGCCGCTCGGTGGGTCGATAGTAATCCTGCGCCGCTCTTGCCCACAGCACCCGGCCCGACGTAGCGTCGCGATCCGTAAAAAAGGGGGATGGCGAACGTGCCGATTATCGACGCACAGGTGCATGCTTACGAGCACGACCGGCCCGGCCGCCCCTGGGTGGGCAGCTTGACCGGGCCGAAAGCGGTCAACGGCGATGCCATGGTCGGGGCGATGGATGCGGTCGGGGTGGACGGCGCGCTGCTGGTCTCACCCTTCAGCATGTACCGCTACGACGCCAGCTATGCCATCGAGGTGCAGCAGGCCCATCCCGGTCGGTTCGGCCTGATCAAGCCGGTCGATCCCACCGACCCCGGGGTCGCCGACACGATCGACGCCTGGAAATCCGTCCCCGGCGCCGTCGGCGTGCGCATCATGATGCGCGATCCCATGTCCCGCGACCCCGCCGATCCCGGAATCGCCCGCGTGCTGACCGCCGCCGCTCGGCATCGCCTGCCGGTCAACATCCTGGCCTGGGGCCGGTTGGACCAGGCCCTTGCCCTCGCGGCCCGCCATCCCGACACGCAGATCGTGATCGATCACCTCGGGCTGCAACAGCCGCACCACCCGCCGGCCCCGGCCGATGCCTGGGATGTCCTGCCGCAGGTGCTGGCGCTGGCGGCGCAACCCAATATCGCCATCAAGATTACCGGCGCATGCACCCTGTCGCACCAGCCCTTCCCCTACGCCGACATCTGGGACCCGCTCGCCCGTATCTTCGACGCCTTCGGCCTGCATCGCTGCCTGTGGGGCACGGATTGGACCCGAGCGGTGGAGGTGCTGACGTACGGGCAGGGGGTGGAGGCGTTCAAGATGACCGATCGACTGTCCGCCGAAGACAAAGCCATGCTCCTGGGCGGCGCGTTGGAGCGGGTCTATCGCTGGTCGCCGACGAAACACGACTGAGGCCGGCCCTATCGTCGCGCGCTCAAGGCGGGCATAAGTGGGGTAATGACCCCCTTTATCGCATCCGCTCTGTTGCCGTTATTGCGTCGGATCGATGCCGAGACCGCGCATGATTTCTCGCTCTGGGCGCTGCGTCGGGGCTTGGCCGGGCACGCGCCGCGATTCGACGATCCGGTGCTGGCGACCCAGGTTTTGGGCCTGAGTTTTAGCAATCCGATCGGCCTCGCTGCCGGCTTCGACAAGAACGCGGTCGCGGTTCGGGCGCTGATGAACCTGGGCTTCGGCTTCGTGGAAACCGGCACCGTCACCCCGCGGCCGCAAGCCGGGAATTCGAAGCCACGGCTCTATCGGCTGGAATCGGATCGCGCGGTGATCAACCGCATGGGGTTCAATAACGGCGGCCTCGAAGCCTACCGGCGCAACCTCGAAGGGTTGTCGGGGCGCACCGCGATCCTCGGCGCGAATGTCGGGATCAACAAGGACGGCGCCAATCCCGAGCGGGATTATCCGATGCTGATTGGGGCGGTGGGGCCGTTGGCGGATTATGTGGCGATCAACGTGTCGTCCCCCAACACGCCCGGCCTGCGCGATCTGCAATCGGAGGATCGGTTGCGATCCATCCTGCGCGCCGTCGCAGCGGTGCCGAACAAGCCGCCCATCCTGGTGAAAGTGGCCCCCGACCTGACTGATGAGGGGCTGAGAGCCGTCGTCGAAACCGCCGTTGCCGAGGGGGTGCAGGGGTTGATCGTCGGCAATACGACGCTGTCCCGCCCGCCCGGCATCGTGTCGCGCCTGATCCGGAAAGATGGTGGGCTGTCTGGCGCGCCGCTGCTGGGTCTATCGACCCGGATGTTGGCTCGCGCTTTTCTGTATGCCGAAGGGCGCCTGGTATTGATCGGCGCCGGCGGGGTGTTCGATGCCAACGACGCCATGCTGAAAATCCGCGCCGGCGCGTCCCTGGTGCAGTTGTATACAGGGTTCGCCTATCAGGGGCCGGTGGCGATCCCGCGCATGAAGCGGCAGCTTGCGGCGCTCCTGAAAAACGGGGGATACAGCCGCGTCCAGGATGCGGTCGGTTGCGATGCGCGGGCATTGGCGGAGCTTCGATAATGCAACACCTCGCGGGGTTCGCCCCTTTGGCCGAACGCTACGACGGCTTCGTGCTCGATCTCTGGGGCGTCATCCACGACGGCGTCGATGCCTTCCCGCATGCGGTGGCAACCCTGGGTCACCTGCGCGCCGCCGGCAAGCGCACGCTGCTGCTGTCCAATGTTCCCCGTCCCAATCAGGCCGTGCGCACGATGATGCGCCGGATGGGGATCGAAGACGCGCTCTATACCGACATCATGACCAGTGGGGAGGCCGTGCGCCGTTGCCTGACGACGCCCCCCGACCTCTGGTGGACGCAGCTTGGCCGCCGCATGTACCATATGGGACCGGAGCGGGATCGCCCGGTGTTCGAGGGCCTGCCGATCGAAGTTGTCAGCCGCCCGGCGCAGGCCGATTTCGTGCTGAACACCGGCCCGGACGATCATAAAAATCCCAGCGATATGAACGAGTTCGAGGCCGATCTTCAGGAATGTGCCGAACATAAACTGAAGATGATCTGCGCCAATCCCGACCTCGTGGTGATCCGTGGCGGGGTGCGGGTGCTGTGCGCCGGGTCCTTGGCGCTACGCTATCGCGAACTCGGCGGCGATGTGCGCAGCCTCGGCAAGCCGGAACCGGCGGTCTACCAGCCGGTGCTGCAACAGATGGGCTTGCCGCCGGACCGTGTGCTCGCGGTCGGCGATTCGCTGCGCACCGACATTGCCGGCGCCGCCGGTGTCGGGATCGATGCGTGCTGGGTGCTCGACGGCATTCACGGTGCCGCCTTGTCGGATGGGGCCGGCGGGTTCGATCCCGTCAAAATCGACGCCGCAGCAGCCGAAGCCGGGCTGTCGCCGGTGGCTTCGCTGCCGCGCTTTGTCTGGTAAGGCGAGCGGGCGCCGGCGTTCCGCCTTCGGTCATCCCGCTCAGTGCGACAGGAACACCGGGACGGTCATTTCCGCGATCAAAGTCCGCGTCACCCCGCCGAAGACCATCTCCCGCGCTCGGGAATGCCCGTAACCACCGGCAACGATGGCATCGCAGCCGAGGTCGGCGGCATAGGATAGCAACACCTCCCCATCCGCGATGCCGCGGGCAACGGTGTGCGCGGCCTCCGCTTTGACGCCGTGGCGGGCCAAATGCAGGGCGATGTCCGCTGCCGGTACCGCCCCATGGCCGCCGATGCCCTGGCGCGGATTGATCGCGAGGACCGTCACCTTCGCCGCTTTCTGCAACAGCGGCAGCGCATCGTTCACCGCGCGCGATGCTTCCCGGCTGGCGTTCCAGGCGACCAGCACATGCTGCCCCAGGCGATCGAAATCCCCGGCGAAGGGCACCACCAGCACCGGCCGTCCGCTCGACATCAGCGGGGTGACGACGGTCGCGTCGCGGTTGGCGTCGTCGCGCACATCGTAGGGGTTGGGCTGGCCGACCACGGTCAGGTCGGCGTATCGTGCATGCAGGGCGATGGTGGCGGGGACATGGCCTTCGACGAAGCGCCATTCGCCTTCCACGTCCTCCCGCCGGATGCGATCGCGGAAGGCCGCTTCGATCCCGGCAGAGGCGGCGGCCGCATCGGCCCGCATGCGCTGCACCACCTGTTCCGGATCGCCGCCGGCGAAGGGCAGCGTGGCGCCATAGAAATATTCGCCGGGGATGTCGGCGACGCACAGCCCAGTCAGATGCGCCCCGTGCTGCCGCGCCAGCCCCACTGCGATCCCGACGCGGGCGTCGCTGCGGCTGCCGTTATCGACGTGAACCAGGATATCCTTGAATGCCATGGTCGTGGCGCTCCCTCCGATGCCTGCTGTTCGGATAGCGCGGGCGGCGGCGGCGTTCATTGACCTGGATCAGCCCGATAGCTGGTATGTCATTGATTTCGCGCGCAGCCGCCACGCCAACCCTGCGCGCATATCGGTCAGCCGTTCGGCCGACCGATATCAGGTCGGGGAGATGGCGTCGGCGCCCGCGTCCGTGCGTTTGCGCAGGCTCGCCAGCAACGTGCGTAAATCCTGTATGCTGAACGGTTTACGGAGCAATCCGTCGAGGGGATTGGCCTCGGAATCGCCTTCCTCGACCTCCGCATAGCCGGTCACCAGGGCGATCGCCGCGTCGATGCCGCGCTGGCGCAAGGCTGTCGCCACCCGCAACCCGTTCATCCCCGGCATGGCATAGTCCATCAGGATAATGTCGGGCGGGCGGGACAGCGTGTCGATCAGCGCCAGTGCCTCCGCGCCGCCGGGCGCCTGGATCACCCCGCATCCGAGGTCGCGCAGCATCTCCACCGCCACCTGCCGCACGGCGGCGTCGTCGTCCACCACCATCACCAATATTTTTTTCAAATCGAGCGGCGGCATATCCGCAAGGCGTTGCGGCGGATCGACCTCCACTTCGGTCAAGGCGCGCGGCAGCAGCAAGGCGACTTCCGTGCCTTGGCCCTCGGTGCTGTCCAACAACACCGTGCCGCCGGATTGCCGCGCCATGCCGTAGACTTGACTGAGGCCGAGGCCGGAGCCGCCGGGGCCTTTGGTGGTGAAGAAGGGGTCGAACGCCTGTCGTCGAACCTCGGCCGTCATGCCGTAGCCGGTATCGGCGATGCTGACGCGGACATAGGCGCCGGGCAGGGGATCGTCGGCTTGCCCGCCCTCGAACGCCAGATTGGCGGTGCAGATCGTCAACTGGCCGCCATCCGGCATAGCGTCGCGCGCGTTCAGGCACAGATTGAGCAGCGCCGCTTCGACCTGGCTGGGATCCACCATCGCCGGCCACAGATCGGGCGACAGGTTGGTCGCGACACGCACCCGCCGGCCCAAAGTGCTGGTTGCGAGGGATACCAGCTCGTTCACCAGCCGGTTCAGGTCGGTCGCGCGGGTGGTCAGCCGCTGCCGGCGGGAGAACGCCAGCAAGCGCGATGTCAGTTGCGCGCCGCGCTGCACCGCGCCGGTCGCACGCTCGATCAGCGCCCCCAATCGATCCGCGTCGGCCGAGGGCAACGTCGCCGCCGCCTGCACCACGCGGTGCTGCATCAGTTCCAAATTGCCCAGTACGGTCGCGAGCATGTTGTTGAAATCGTGCGCGATGCCACCGGCAAGCTGGCCGACGGCCTGGAGTTTCTGCGCCTGATGCAACGCCGCCTCGGTCTTTTCGCGCTCCGCCACCTCCACCTGCAATCGATTGTTGATCTCCGACAGCGCTCGGGTCCGCTCCGCGACCAGCGATTCCAGCAGTTCGGCTTGCAACCGACGCTCCAGATCGCGGGCTTGCAGGCTGGATGCCATGGCGTTGAAGGACTGTGCGAGAGCGTCGAATTCGGACCCTCGGCCAGTCATCGAGGCCCTGACATTCAGATCGCCGTCCCGCCAGCGCTGGGCGGTGCGCAGCAGCATTTCGGTGGGTTGGTAGATGAAACGGTGCCCGGCCTGCCACGCCAGGATCAGCGCCATCAGCGCGCAGCCGCCGGTCAGCAACACATCCCAGACCACGAAGGCGGCGAAACTGGCCAGCGGCGTGGGGACCCGCAACGCGGCGATGGCGGTCAGCCCGGCGGCCGAGGGCGGGGCGGGCACGCTGGCGCTGAGCCAATCCTGGCCGGTCGGATCGGGGATGGTGGTCAATGCCACCGCCGCGCGATGCGCCAGCGGGATCAGATGCTCCGGCAACGGCGTGCCGACGGCGATGGTGGGGCCAGCCCGGGCATCCAGCCCGATAATCGTCCCATTGCGATCGGTGATGAACAGCAAAGCGCGATAGGCATCGTCCACCCCGCGATGGCGCAGTTCGGCCAGATGCTGGTTCAGCCACTCTAGATCGAGCGCGGCGACGATGATGTGGTTGTCGTCGACCGATGGCGATTGCGACGCGACGGCGACGAACGGATGCGGCAGGCCCGGCATTGACCCGACCCGCCCGATCCAGCCGTTTTCCTGCTTGCCCAGTTCCGGCATCCAGTTGGGCCGTTGCGACCAGGCGGCGGCGACCGATTGGCGGGACGCACACACCAGTTGGCCATCGCGATTCTGCACCGCGAGGAAGGAGATCGACGGCAGATCGCGGTGGAGGCTGGCGAGTTGTTCCTCGCAATCGGGGTCGAGGACGATGATCGAGGACAGGCGGGCGGCGATGCGCGACAGGCGCCGGACCCCGTCGATGACCCCCGACAGGTCGTTCATGGCCAGTTCCGCCTGCGACAGGACGGCGTCGCCGATCCGCACCTGCCGATCGCTGTGCTGACGCACCAGAGTATAGACCTGGGCGACCAGAATCGGTACGAGGCAGCCGAGGAGCAGCAGCAACAGGCGGGTGGAAAGCTTCATCGCGTCATTCTTGGAACCCCACCCGGGCGCACCATCGTTCCGGGGCAGGTCGCATCGTAGCAACCCCGTTCCGGGTTGGCTACGCAGGGCGCAGCGGCTGGATCAGGCGGTTTCCAACGAGCGCACCCAATCCGCAGCGGCGAAGGTGATCCGGGTGCCGTCGGACAGATCGACGCTACTGGCGCGCGGCGTCTTGTCCTGGGTGGCGACCGCCGCGGCCTGAGCGCCCCCCCCGGTCATCGCCGCCCCATCCATCGGCTTCGCTCCTGCCCCGGGCAGACTGTCCGCGTTCGGTCGATCGCGGAACAAGGCATCCAGATCGATCTGCGGGATATTGGCCCCCGATGCGATTCTGACGGCGCGCGGCTTGCGCGATTTGGCGGTGGGTTTTGCGGGCACGAGCGGTCTCCCTTAGCGGCGGAACCATCCGCCGGGGACTCGATCATGAGGAGAAAAGGTAAACAGAAGGTTAACGCCCTCGCGGAATTCCGGGCTTTTTCGGTCCGATCGCGACCTGGCGGGCGTATGACGGCGCGCGGACAGACAGGTGTGTGCGGCCAAGCAGGGACGTGCCCTCGGTCGACAATTATACCGGAATCGGCGGGGCCAAACGATGCACACCCCGGCGGTCGTCGGGCGGGTTGGCGGCCGGTGCGCCCAGGGGGCCGGGGCCGCTGTCGCGCCACGCATGCAACGCCCAATGGACCGAGGGGAAGGCGATCTCGTCCCAAGGGATGCGATCCCATTCGAACAGCCCGACCTCCTGGCTTTCCGGTCCGGCGGCGTGGTGGGCGGTGTCGGGATCGGCGAAGCGGGCGCGGAAGATCACCTGCACCTGGCCGATGCGAGCGATGCTGAATACCCCGAGGATCCCCTCGATGGAGATCGACGCCTCGGCTTCTTCCAGGGCTTCCCGAGCGGCGCCTTCTTCGAGGGTCTCGCCGAGTTCCATGTAGCCGGCGGGGAGGGTCCAGAAACCGAGCCGAGGTTCGATCGCGCGGCGGCATAGCAGGACCGCGGTACCCGACACGACGACGGCACCGACCACGACTTTGGGATTGACGTAGGCAACGTAGCCGCAATCGGCGCAGACATCGCGCTCGCGGTTGTCGCCTTCGGGGATGCGGCGGATGAACCCTGTCATGGCGTTACCCTGACGGTTCGGCCCGCTCGGATCAAGCCCGCCTGGATCAAGCCCGCTGCGCCGCTCGGCCCGAACGCGATCAGGCGGACAGATCGATCAACGATCCCCGTGGCAAACTACGCGGCGGCGGTACATTGCCGCCGCTCGGCGGTGCCGGGGCTTTCGGCGCCGCTGCTTCGGTGGGGGAGGGCGCGGGTCCGCGGGCATACTGTCGTGTGCCAGGGGCGGCGCTGGGGCGGGAATGTGGCGCGGCCGGTGGGTTGACCGAGAACGCCGACAGGGACGATGTCGATAGCATGCGCAGCATAGTGAACCGCATTCGTTAATTTACTGTTAACGAAACCGCCTGCGCCAGATCTTTTTGCAAAATAGCCCGCAATGCAGCACCGCCTGCGGCCAGCGCGGCCTCCGCCTCGGCAAAGGCGCTTGCGAAGCGCTCGGTGTCCCCCGTTTGGGCATCCCCCGTTTGGGCATACCCCGCCTTGACAGCCGCCATGATGTCGCGCGCCTTGGCCTCCAACGACGCTAGCCCATAACCGGCCGCGACGCCGGCGATGGTATGGGCCTGGGATTCGATGTCGGAGGCGAAACCGGCGGCCAAGGCGCGGCGGAAGGGCGGCATACGCTCCTCCAGATCGGTCAGGCATTGCTCCACCAGGGTGCTCAGAACCTCGGGCGGCAGGTTGGTGCGCAGTTCGGCGACCCGTTCCAGCGCCAGGGTGGCATCGGCGTCCGCCGCCGGTGCCGCCGCGCGGGATATTGCGATGCCACCGGCCGGATGGCCGCGCCAGACGTAGCGTAACAGGGCGGTTTGCAATTCCGGCAGGGATACGGGTTTACCCAGCACACCGTTCATCCCGGCGGATATAAACAGCACCTCGTCCTCCGGCGCGGTGTTGGCGGTTAGCGCCAGGATGGGGATGCGGCCCACGATTCCCTTCAATTCCCGGATATGGCGCGTGGCTTCCTGCCCGCTCATGCCGGGCATGAAGATATCCATGAAGACAATATCGTAGGGTTTGCGCTGCACCGCCGCGATCGCCGCCGCCCCAGTGCTGGCGATATCGACGCTGTGCCCGACGCGCCGCAGCAGGGTCGCGGCAATCACCTGGTTGGCCCGGACATCTTCCACCACCAGGATGCGGGTGGGCGGCGGCAGGCGGCGGGGCATATCGGCGGTCGGCACGGCGGCCACTGGGGTGGCCATCGGCGGTGCGATCGCGATGACCGTATCCGGCAGGGTCAGCCAGAAATTGTTTCCCTCGGTTTCCGCGTCCGACCAGGTGTCGCAGCCGATTTCGCCGCCCATCCGTTCGATCAGGAAGTGGCAGATGGAGAGACCGAGCCCGGTGCCGAGGGGCTGGTCGCCTTCCGGACGATCGAGGCGGCTGAAGGGTTGGAACAGCCGGCCTCGATCGGCCTCCGAGATGGCCGGCCCGCGATCCAACACCTCGATCCGCAGCCCGCCGGCTGTCGCCCGCGCCGACCAATCCCGCGACACCGCCAGCACGACATCCCCCGCTCGGGCGAACTTCACCGCATTCGACAGCAGGTTCAGCAGCACCTGCCGCAGGCGTCCGCCGTCGAGCGCGACCGTCGTCGGCACGTCCTCCCCCACCGACAAACGCAGCACGATGCCGCGCGCATCGGCCTGTCCGCGAAAGATCTCCAACGCACCTTCCAGCAAGGGGCGGAGTTCGAAATCGCTCGTGCGCAGGCTCAATTCCCCCGATTCCATCCGCGACATTTCCAGGATGTCGTTGATAAGGCTGGAGAGTGCGTCGCCGGACTGGCTGGCCATGTGGACCAAGCCGCGCTGCGATGCCGACAACACGCTATCGTCGAGCAAGCGCAACGTGTTCAGCAAGGCGTTCAGCGGGGTGCGAATTTCGTGGCTGACGACGGCGACGAAGCGGGTTTTGGCGGCGTTCGCGGCTTCCGCGTGGGCGCGGGCCTCCCGCAGGGCCGCTTCCACCCGCTTGTGTTCGGTAATGTCGGAATAGAGGGTGACGAAGCCGCCATCGGGCAGGCCGCGACGCCGCAATTCGATCGTGCGCCCGTCCGGTCGGGTGCGCTGGGTGGTGCCGAAAGTCAAGCTGCGGACCACGGCCATGCGCCGCCCGACCTCGGCTTCGACATCGACTTCGCCGAACAAGCCGGCGATGGCCTGGGCGCGCAGGACATCTTCCATCGGCAGCCCAACGCGCGGCAGTTCGGGCGGAATCCCCGCGAGGTCGGGGAAACGGGCGTTCCATTCCACGAGGCAGAACTGGGCATCCATCATGTAGATGCCGTCGGTCATGCCGCCGAGGGTGGCTTCCAGATGTTCGGCCTTGGCCTCGGCTTCCGCTTTGGCGACCTGCAACTGGGCGTTGGTGGATGCCAAAGCGGCGTGGTCGGCGGCCTGCGCTAGGCGGCGCGTTCGGGCGAGTTCCCCGCTGCGCAGCAACAGCGCGCCCATCACGATCAGCAGCAGCACGATCGCGCCGGCAAACCGCGCCGCCTGCCATTGCCAGATCGTGGCCGGCAGCATGGCTTCGGATCGTTCCATCGCCACCAGCAGCGTCAGATCGCGGTTGGGCAGGCGGCGAAACGCGTGCAGGCGCTCGACCGAATCGGTGGCCGACTTGCCGATCCACAGCCCGTTAGCCTGCGCCCGCAGCGCGGCGACCATCGGTGTGGTGGCGATATCGGTGTTCGGATCGGCCTCGGTCGGGCCGAGATTGGCCCTGATCCGCCCATCCTTGATCCCGATCAGCGCGACCACCCCGTTCGATCCGACGAAGGCCTGATGGAACACATCCAGCAGGGCGGCGATCCGGTAATCGGCGGCGATCGCCCCGGCGAAGGACCCGTCGGACCGGTGCAGCCACACCGCGACATTCAAATGCCATTGCCGCATCAGCGGATCGAGCGTGGCGCCGCCGATGAAAACGCCCCCCCGTGGCACCTCGTTCTTGCGGGCATACACCACGAAGTCGCGGGTCGAGACATTCTGCCCCACCGCCTCGGGGATCGAGGATTGGCGCACGATGCCGTCTGCGTCCACCAGAATGGCGTCGCGGCTCAGGCCACTCAGGACGCTGGCATCCGTTCGGTGTTGTTCGAGGTTGAATGGCCCCGGATCGCGTTCCCAGGCGCGCGCCATGACCCGCAGGGTTTGATCGACGGCCAGAAACTGGCGCTCGATTTCCTCCCCGAGCGTAAGGGCCTGGTTCGTCAGCAGCATGCCGGCGCGCGCTTCGGTTTCTAGCCTTTGACCGACGACGGACCGATAGGTCGCGGTCACCGTTGCCACGATTCCGGCCAGAATCAGCAGGATACCGAGCGCACTGGCCAGCGCGTGCTTGTCTGGCGCCAGTGAGCGGCGGCGGCGGCTCAGCGGTACGATGACGCGGGGCGGGCGGCTCATGGGGCGCGGTTGTCCGGTTTCATGGTGCACGATCCTGACCATGTGCGTCCGACGTTAGCAGACACGGGCGGTCCTTGGGAATTCGACTGTCCGGTGCTGCATTCGGCGGTGGCGCGGATGTCGGCTGTATCGCCGGGCCGGTATCCGGTCGCGCCCGAATTGTGTAGGATCGGTGGGCGGAAATTGCCGAGAGGTCGGAACGAACATGGCGCCACATCCACAACGACTGACGGTCTCGAAGCGATCCTGGCCGCTGCTGCCGGATTCGGCGAAGGTACCCGGGGGGTCGAAAGGGGACCCCGAACGGACGACGATCGACGTGGTGATGGCGGAAATCTCGGATGTGGAAGCGCGCGGGCGCGGCGAGTGTGTGCCGCTGCCGCGATTCGGCGAGAGCATCGCCAGCGTTGTCGCAGCGCTGGACGCGATGAAGGGGGCGGTGTTTTCCGGCCTGAGCCGCGACACGCTGCAAAGCGCGATGCCGCCGGGCGCCGCACGCAATGCCTTGGACTGTGCCTTTTGGGACATCGACGCCAAGCGCGCCTATCGCGATGTCGCGGATATGGCCGGCATCGGTGCTGTTCCGGCCGTGACGACGGCCTTTACCCTCGGCTTCGATACGCCGGACAGAATGGCCGCACACGCCGCCACCAACCGAACCCGCCCGCTGCTGCGGCTGCAACTGGGGGCGGATGGCGATCCGGATCGGGTGCGCGCGGTGCGGGATGCGGCCCCGGCGGCGCGGTTGATCGTCGATGCGAACGAAGGTTGGACCATGGACCAACTGCGCGCCTGGCTGCCTGTCCTGGTGGAATGCCGGGTGCAATCGATCGAACAACCGCTGCCGGCCGACGCCGACGCAGCTTTGGCCGGCTTCCAAAGCCCCATCCCCCTTTGCGCCAACGAATCCTGCCGATCGGTGGCCGATTTGGACGGGTTGGCCGGGAAATACGCGGCGGTGCAAATCGGCCTGGACAAAGTCGGTGGCTTGACCGAGGCGCTGGCCCTCGCCGCCGAGGCCAAGCGACGCGGCTTCTCCATCGTGCTCGGCGGGTCCGTCAGCACGTCGCTGGGGATCGCCCCGGCCTTGCTGGTCGCGCCGCTGGCGATTTTCGTCGATCTGGACGGACCGTTGCGGTTGGCGCTCGATCGCGGGTCGGGATTGCGGTACGACGGCAGCACGATCTGCCCGGCCGACCCGAAGCTGTGGGGTGGGCCGGATTGATCGGGACGGCCGCCGGTTACATCGCCGTCATACCCCCATCCACGAACAGCAACACCCCCGTCACATACGACGCATCGTCGGACGCCAGGAACAGGATCGCCGCCGCGACTTCCTCCGACCGGCCGGGGCGCTTCATCATCGTGCCCTGCGCCGCGCGGGCGTTGTATTCGTCCACCGACACGCCGCCGGCGGCGATGCGGCGGGCATGGAACGGGGTGAAAATCGGGCCGGGCCCGACCGCGTTGACCCGGATCCCCTCGGCCGAGTGATCGGCGGCGAGGCCACGGGTGAAGCCGGCAATCGCCGCTTTGGTGGTGTCGTACAGCAGGTTGCCACCGCCGGCGACGACCGAGCGGACCGACGCGGTGTTGACGATCGCGCCGCCGCCGCCGCGCCGCATCAGCGGTACCGCAGCCTTGGCACAGAACGCGTAACTCAGGAGGTTGACGTTCAGGATTTCGTTCCAGCTCGCGGCGCTGGCTTCCTCGGCCTTTTCGTATTTCCGAATGCCGGCATTGTTGATCAGGATATCCAGGCGCCCGAACCGCGCCGCCGCGCCGTTGACGAAATCGAGGCAGGCGGCCTCGGTCCCGACATCCGCCTGGGTGAAAGCGACCTTGGCGCCGGCCGCCAGCAGTTCGGCGGCCAAGCTCTCGCCGCGATCCCCATCGCGATCGCAGAATGCGACGCTGGCGCCCTCGGCGACGAAGCGGCGGACCGTCGCCTCCCCGATGCCCGATGCCCCGCCCGTTATCGCCGCGATCTTGCCGTCGAGCCGTCCCATGGTCCCCATCCTTTGTTGTGTTGCGAATGATCGATCGACGTTCCCCGCATCAGAGCGCGGCAAGTGCCTCGTTCAGCGTTTTGCTCGGGCGCATCGCCGCCGCGGTCTTGGCGGTATCCGGCCGGTAATAGCCGCCGGTATCCACCGGCTTGCCCTGGGCCGCGATCAGTTCGGCGTCGATCTTGGCCTCGTTCGCCGCCAACGTATCGGCCAGCGGCTTGAACCGCGCCGCAAGCCCGGTGCTGTTGCCACGGGCGGCCAAAGCCTGCGCCCAGTACATCGCCAGATAGAAATGGCTGCCGCGGTTGTCCAACGCGCCGACCCGGCGGGCGGGGGACCGATTGAACTCCAGGACCCGGCCATTGGCGGTGTCCAGTGTTTCGGCGAGGATCTTCACATCCGCGTTCCCGCTGGTTTGCGCCAAATGTTCGAGCGAAGCGCCCAGCGCCAGGAATTCGCCGAGGGAATCCCAACGCAGATAGCCCTCGTCCTGGAATTGTTCGACATGCTTCGGGGCAGAACCGCCGGCCCCGGTTTCGAACATGCCGCCGCCGGCCAACAACGGCACGATCGACAGCATCTTCGCCGAGGTGCCGAGTTCCATGATCGGGAACAAATCGGTCAGGTAGTCGCGCAACACGTTGCCGGTGACGGAAATGGTGTCGAGGCCCTGGCGAATGCGCGCGAGGGAGAACTTAATGGCCTCCACCGGCGCCATGATGCGGATATCCAGGCCGGCGGTGTCCTGGTCCTTGAGGTATTTCTCCACCTTGGCGATCAATTGCGCGTCGTGGGCGCGATTGGCGTCGAGCCAGAAAACCGCCGGGGTGTTGGTCAGGCGGGCGCGACGAACGCCGAGTTTGACCCAATCCTGAATGGGCACGTCCTTGACCTGGCACATGCGGAAGATGTCGCCCTGTTCGACCGGCCGCGACAACACCACGGTGCCGTCGTCGGCGACCACACGAACGGTCCCGCCGGTGGCCACTTCGATAGTCTTGTCGTGCGAGCCGTATTCTTCCGCCTGCTGCGCCATCAGTCCGACATTCGGCACCGAACCCATGGTCCGAGGATCGAACGCGCCATGCGCCTTGCAGTCCTCGATGGTGGCCTCGAACAGCGTCGCGTAGCACCGGTCGGGGATGGCGGCGATGACGTCGTGCAGCTTGCCGTCGGCGCCCCACATCCGCCCGGACTCCCGGATCATCGCCGGCATCGACGCATCCACGATCACGTCGCTCGGCACATGCAGATTGGTGATGCCGCGATCGGAATTCACCATCGCAAGGCCGGGACGGGCGGCGTAGGTGGCGGCGATATCGGCCTCGATAGCGGCCTTTTCGGCGGCCGGCAGGGTGGCGATGCGGGTCAGCAAATCGGCCATGCCATTGTCGGGGTCCACGCCCAGACGGGCCAGTGTCGCGGCGTGTTTTTCGAACACATCGGCAAAGAACACCGACACCGCATGACCGAAAATAATGGGATCGGAGATCTTCATCATCGTCGTCTTGACATGCAGCGAGAACAGAATGCCGTCCTTCTTCGCCGCGTCGATCTGCTCGGCGAAGAACGCCCGCAGCGCGTTGCGGTTCATGACCGAGGCATCGACGATTTCGTTCGCCACCAGCGCCGTTTTCGCCTTCAGCACGGTCACCGATCCGTCGTTGGCAACCAGTTCGATGCGCGCGTTGCAGGATCCCGCAACAGTCGCCGCGACTTCCGACCCGTAGAAATCGTTGGCGTTCATGTGCGCCACGTGAGATTTGGAATCCGCGCTCCAGGCGCCCATTTTATGCGGGTTGTTGCGGGCGTATTGTTTCACGGCACCGGCGGCGCGGCGATCCGAATTACCCTCCCGCAGAACCGGGTTCACGGCACTGCCCAGCACCTTGCCGTAGCGGGCGCGGATTGCTTTATCGCCGGGGGTCGCATCGCTGTCCGGATAGTCCGGCACGTCGAAGCCCTTGGCCTTCAATTCGCGGATCGCCGCCTTCAACTGCGGGATCGACGCCGAGATATTGGGCAATTTGATAATATTGGCTTCCGGCCGCATCGCCAGTTGGCCCAGTTCGGCCAGTTCGTCGGGGACGCGTTGCGCCGGGGTCAGCTTGTCGGGGAAGTTGGCCAGGATACGGCCGGTCAGAGAGATGTCCTTCAGCTTCACTTTGATGCCGGCCGTCGCCACGAACGCCTCGACGATCGGCAGCAGCGAATAGGTCGCCAGCGCCGGTGCTTCATCGACCTTTGTCCAAACGATTTCGAGATCCGACATGCTTGCACCTCCGCGCGCCGATTTGGTTTCGGCTGGGTTGAATAGTTCGATAATCCCGCACTTTGTTGCATCGGCCCGCCGGAAGAGCAAGCCGGCGGGCCGGGCCGCTTTCGTTGCAGCCTTGTCCCGTTTGCGCCGCCGATGGACGAAACCGGGGCAATACGATGAAATAAACGTCGGTCGAAAGCGTCGCATGCCGATGGCGAAACGCGGCCACAGGCCGGCGCTGGTAAACAGGGAGAGCGAGACATGAACGACATGGCTGGATTGGACGGGTTGCAGCGGTACCCGCTGGCGCGTCGCGGACTGTTCATGACCGGCCTGATGGGCGGGTTCACCCTGGCGGTGCAGCCGGTCGAAGCCCAGGTGGTGACCACCGACACCGCCGGTCTGGTGGTGGGCGAAACGAAGATCCCGACCACCGATGGCGCGTTGCCCGCGTATTTCGCCCATCCGGCGACCGGCTCGAACTTCCCGATCGCGATCGTGAACGAGGAAATCTTCGGCGTTCATGAGCACATCAAAGATCTGTGCCGCCGTTTCGCCAAGGCCGGCTACCTCGCGGTTGCCACCGAATATTACGCCCGCATCGGCGATCTCTCGACGATGACCGATATCCCGACGATCGTGAAAGAGGTGATCTCGAAAGCGCCGGATGCCCGCTACCTCGCGGATATGGAAGCGACGATCGACTGGGCCGGTAAGAACAAGGGCAACGTCGCCAAGGTCGGGGTCACCGGCTTCTGCCGCGGCGGGCGGCAAACTTGGCTGATGGCGGAAAACAGCACCCGGGTGAAGGCGGCGGTGGCTTGGTACGGTCCGGTCGCCGGGGCGACGTCCGATATTCAGCCGAAAACCGCCGCCGATGCGGCCGATATGCTGAAGTGCCCGCTACTCGGCCTGTATGGCGGCGCCGATGCCGGCATCAAGATGGAAGATGTGCAGGCTGCCGCCGCGAAGGCCAAAGCGGCCGGAAAAACGGTCGAGATCGTGATCTATCCCGACACGCCGCACGGCTTCAACGCGGATTACCGCCCCAGCTATCGCAAGGAAGCGGCCGAGGACGGGTGGAAGCGCATGCTGGCGTGGTTCAAGCAGCACGGAGCGGCCTGACCGGCGCCGCTCGCCACAGCCGCCGCACGCAAAGCAGCAGCAGCACGGACGGCGCGATGGGACCGAGTGGCAGGTGCCATAGGGTGCCGATGGGCCAGGTGAGGAGAGTCATGAGGTAGATACTGGCCAGGCCCAGCCGTTCCCACGGCTGGAAGCCTGTGTCCAGCGCCTCCCGCACCAGCCAGAGCATTGCCAGCAGCAGCAGCATTTGATCGTAGAGCAGGACGACCGGCACCGCGAGCAAGGTCGCGGCCAGCAAAGTCGCGAACCGAACGGTGGTCGGCAGCGCACGGCGCCAGATCAGCGCGACCAGCATCACCATCTCCAGGCTCGCCACCGCCTGTAGCGCATAGGCTGGCCCCACCGCGAACCCCATCAGCCGCTCGGCGCCGAAGATCGACACGAGGCCGGCGAAGTCGATGCGGCCGGAGGCGAAGACCGTCTTGGCCTCGACGGTGGCGCCGAGATAGGCCCACCAAGTATCGGCCCCGAACAGGGCGACGGACAGGCCGACAAGCGCAACCAGGGTAGCTGCGGCCGAGGCAAAAACGCGCCACCGCCCGTCGGCGATCAGGGCGATCGGCACCAGCACCCCGAAATGCGGTTTGTAGCACATCAGGCCGATCAACAGACCGGCGGTTGCCGGCTTGCGTTCCAGCAGCAACCCGAAGCCGCCGAACAAGGCTGCGGTTAGGAAGGCGTTCTGCCCCAGACCGATGGTCCAAAACACCGGCGGGAAGGCCAGCACCGGGGCGACCCAGGCCCAGCCGCGTTGCCGGAGCAGAAGGCGCGCGACCCATAGAAAGGGCAGCAGGGTCGCCAACTGAAATAACGCGAAGGCCAGATAATAGGGCATCGCGGCGAGGACGGCGCAGAGCGGCAGAAAGACCGGGGGATAGAAGAAAAACTGATACGGCGCCCCCGTCCCACGCGCCGCCTGCTCCGCCGCGAAATGCGCGGTCGGGTCGTAGGCCAGGGCCGGGGTGCCGGCCAACACCAGCTTGCCGGCGGCATAAAAACTCAGGAAATCGCTGGAGGTTGGCGCTGCCGCGCCGAACAGCCCGTGCTGCCAGCAGGCGATGGCCACCAGCAGCGCGGCCTGGAGCCCGACAAGAATCGCGCACCACGCCACCACCCGCTCGCGGTTCAGCCACGCCGAGCGGCGAAGTCGATCGATCGGGCGGGCGATCGGGCGGGCGATCGGTTGGGCGGCGTCGGCAGGCATGGGGGGTCCAAAACGATTCGGCACGACTCTAATGTGCGGACGTAAAGCAGCAAGCTTGTATTTGCGTGGTTGGCTGGGCAACTGGCACCTTGCCGGCGGACGCCCGGCCGTGTTTGCTTCCCCGGTATCGGTGGAGTCGCGACCCTGGCCTACGCAATGCAACAATTGATCAACGGTATTACCCTGGGCACCATCTACGGCCTGATTGCCGTCGGCTACACCATGGTCTACGGCATTGTCGGCATGATCAACTTCGCGCACGGCGATATTTTCATGGTCGGATCGTTCCTCTCGTTGATCGCGTTGCTCGGCCTCGCAGCGCTGGGCGTGACTTCGGTGCCGCTGGCCCTCGCGTTGACCCTGATTTTCGCCGCCGGGCTGGCCGCGTTGTACGGCTGGACGGTGGAACGGATCGCCTACCGCCCTTTGCGCGGGTCCTTCCGGTTGGCGCCGCTGATCAGCGCCATCGGCATGTCCATCGTGCTGCAAAATTTCGTCCAGGTCGGCCAGGGTGCCAGGGTCAAGCCGATGGATGCACTGATCCCCGGCGGGATCGAGCTGATGAACCAAGGCGGCTTCGCGGTGCAGTTGTCGTGGATGCAGATCGCCATCGTGGCGACCACCCTCCTGGTGCTCGCGGTTTTCACCTGGCTGGTGACCGCCACCCCGCTCGGCCGCTCGATGCGCGCCTGCGAGCAGGATATCCGCATGGCCGGGCTGCTGGGCATCGACACCGATCGCACCATCGGCCTGACCTTCGTGATCGGTGCCGCGCTGGCCGCCGTCGCCGGGCTGCTGTTCCTGCTCTATTACGGGGTGATCGATTTCTTCATCGGCTTCCTGGCCGGGGTGAAAGCGTTCACCGCCGCCGTCCTGGGCGGCATCGGCAGCCTGCCGGGCGCGGTGCTGGGCGGACTCCTGATCGGATTGATCGAGGTGTTTTGGTCCGCCTATTTCAGCGTCGCGTATAAGGATGTCGCCGCTTTCGCCATCCTTATTCTGGTGCTGATCTTCCGCCCCAGCGGGATCATGGGACGCGCGGAGGTGGAGAAGGTATGACCGCCGCGCTGCGCGATGCCTTGCTCTCGGCCGCCGTTGCGCTCGGGTTGTTCGCCCCGCTGGTCGGGCTGGCGATGGACAACGGGGACCAGGGGTTGGTGCTGCGGACCCGGCCCCTCGCCGCCGGTATCATGGTCGCGTTGGTATTTTTCGGCCGCCTCGGCATGCATCTATGGGTCGCTCGGCCCGGCCGCGAAGCCCGCGCCGTCCGCCGCTCGATCGCCGTGCCGAAGGCCGCGAGCAAATACATCGCCCCGGCGCTGCTGATCGCGGCGGTGCTGCTGCCGCTGTCGGGATCGCGCTATTACGTCGATCTCGCGACCCTGGTGCTGACCTACATCATGCTGGGATGGGGGCTGAACATCGTCGTCGGCCTCGCCGGGCTGCTCGACCTCGGCTACGTCGCGTTCTACGCCGTGGGCGCCTATTCCTACGCGCTGCTGGCCGAAACCTTCGGGCTGGGTTTCTGGACTTGCCTGCCCTTGGCCGGCATCCTCGCCGCCTTCGCCGGGGTACTGCTGGGCTTCCCGGTGCTGCGCCTGCGCGGCGACTATCTGGCCATCGTCACCCTGGCCTTTGGGGAGATTGTGCGCGTCGTGCTGATCAACTGGGTCGATTTCACCCACGGGCCGAACGGCATTACCGACATTCCCCGCCCCACCTTGTTCGGCCTGCGCTTCAGCAACGACGAGGGTAGCGACACCGTCGCCGCCTTCTTCGGGATCGAGGCGCAGACCATCCACCGGGTCGTCTTCCTGTACTACCTCATCCTCGCGCTGGCATTGCTGACCAACTGGGTGACGCTGCGCCTGCGCCGGCTGCCCTTGGGCCGCGCCTGGGAAGCCCTGCGGGAGGACGAGATCGCCTGCCGGTCCCTAGGCATCGACGTCACCAAAACCAAACTGACCGCCTTCGCTACCGGCGCCCTGTTCGGTGGCTTTGCCGGCGCCTTCTTCGCCACCCGTCAGGCATTCATCAGCCCCGAAAGCTTCACCTTCATCGAAAGCGCCACCGTCCTCGCCATCGTGGTGCTCGGCGGTCTCGGCTCGCAATTGGGCGTGGCCCTCGCGGCGTTGGTCATGGTCGGCGGGTTGGAAATGCTGCGCGACCTGCTCAGCACCATCGGCGAGCACATGGGAAGCGAGCTGTTTTCCGGTCTGGCCGGCGATTTGCCCACCTATCGCATGCTGATCTTCGGCTTGGCGCTGGTGGCGATGATGGTGATGCGCCCGCGCGGGCTGGTGTCCGGCCGTACCGCGACCGCAACCCTGGGGCGGCAGGATGCTTAGCGTCGCCGATCTCACCATGCGCTTCGGCGGCCTGACCGCCGTCGATGGCCTGAGTTTCCAGGCGCGCGCCGGGGAGATAACCGCCGTCATCGGGCCGAATGGGGCCGGCAAGACGACGGTGTTCAACTGTGTGACCGGGTTCTATCGCCCGACCTCCGGCTCGATCGCGTTGATCCATGCGATCGGCGCGCGTTTCGCGCTGGAACGGATGTCCGGGCACCGCATCGCATCGCGTGCGAAGATTGCTCGCACGTTCCAGAATGTCCGCCTGTTCGCCGGCATGACGGTGCTGGAGAACCTGTTGGTCGCGCAGCACAATACTCTGATGGCGGCGACCGGCTTCGGGGTGCTGGCGGTCCTCGGCCTGGGCGGCTACCGCGCTGCCGAGAAAGCCGGCATGGACAAAGCGCGCCGCTGGTTGGATCGCATCGGGCTGCTGGAACGGGCCGACGACCCCGCCGGTTCCTTGCCCTATGGCGACCAGCGCCGCTTGGAAATCGCGCGTGCCATGTGCATCGACCCGGTGATGCTCTGCCTGGACGAACCAGCGGCCGGCCTGAACCCCCGGGAAAGCGAGGCGCTGAACCGCCTGTTATTGAGTATCCGGGCCGACGGCTGCTCCCTTTTGCTCATCGAGCACGATATGGCGGTGGTGATGCGCGTGTCCGACCATATCGTCGTGCTCGACCACGGCCAGAAGATCGCCGACGGCACCCCGGCCGAAGTGCGCGCCGATCCCGCCGTGATCGCCGCCTATCTCGGCGAGGACGAGGAAGCATGAGCTTGCTGTCCTTGTCCGGCGTGTCCACCTTCTACGGCGCCATCCAGGCGCTGAAAGACGTGTCGCTGGACGTGCAGGAGGGCGAGATCGTCACCCTGATCGGCGCCAATGGGGCCGGTAAATCCACCCTGATGATGACGGTATGCGGCAATCCCCAGGCCCGCTCCGGCCGCATCCTCTTCGACGGCCACGACATCGCTCGTCTACCCACCCACCTGATCATGCGCCGCCGTATCGCCCAAGCGCCGGAGGGGCGGCGGATTTTCGGCCGTATGACCGTGCGGGAAAACCTGATCATGGGCGCCGAGGTCGCCGGCCACACCGACTTCGCCCCGCTGCTGGATGGGGTCTGCGACCTGTTCCCCCGGCTGCGCGAACGGCTGACCCAACGCGGCGGCACTTTGTCGGGCGGCGAGCAGCAGATGCTGGCGATCGGGCGGGCGTTGATGGCGAAGCCGCGACTGCTGCTGCTCGACGAACCCTCGTTGGGTCTGGCCCCGTTGGTGGTGCGGCAGATCTTCAATGCCATCCAGACCCTGAACCGCGAGACCGGGCTGACGGTGCTGCTGGTCGAGCAAAACGCCCACCTCGCGCTGCGGTTGGCCCATCGTGGCTACGTGCTGGTCAACGGCGCCATCGTCATGGCCGGCACGGGTGCCGAGCTTCTCGCGCGACCGGAGATCAGGGCTGCTTATTTGGAGGGCGGGCACGAACCGCGCTGAGGGTATCGCGTTATAGGTGTAGCGTCGCCAGAGCTTCGTCGTCGCCGACGGGCTCGATCGCGAAGCCGAACGCGTGCAGCAATTGCAGCATCTGACCGTTGCTCCGCTGCACCGAACCGATCGCCCGCGACAGGCGGCGATCCCGAGCAACGTCGAGCATCCGGCGCATCAGCGCGGTGCCGAGGCCCTGGCCCTGCATGTCGGCGCGCACCAGGATTGCGAACTCCCCGTCGATGCCGTCGGGATCGGCTTGCAGGCGGACGACCCCGACCGGCACAGGCTCCCCGCCGCGAAATGCCACCAGGGCGATTTCCCGATCGTAGTCGATCTGCGTCAGGCGCACCGGCAAGGGGCCGGCGAATTGCCGCAAGGTCCCCAGAAACCGCGCCGCACTGTCGGAAGGCGCAACGGCGTCCAGAAACGCCCGCATCGCCGTCGCATCGTCCGGCCGGATCGGGCGCAGCGCGATGGCCGTGCCGTTATCCAGGGCGAAGTGGCTCTCCAACGCCTGGGGGTAGGGGACGATAGCCGATCGCATCCGAGCGGCGGGATCGTCGAGGCGAATGCGCACGTCCACTGCGACGATGCCGCTCGCGTCCGCCAGCACCGGATTGAGGTCGAGTTCGTAGATCTCCGGATGTTCCAGCACCAACCGCGAAATCGCCACCAAAGCGCTGGCGAGGGCGTCGATATCGATCGGCGGACGGCCCCGATACCCGTGCAGCAACCGAGCGATGCGGGTGCGATCGATCATCGCGCGGGCGAGTTCCATGTCCAAGGGGGGCAGCGCGAGGGTGGTATCGGCGATCTGCTCGACCCCGATGCCGCCATGCCCGAACAGGATGACCGGCCCGAAGGTCGGATCGACTTTCGCCCCGAGGATCAATTCGAAGGCGCCGGGCCGCTGGGCCATGGCCTCCACCGTGAAGCCTTCGATGCCCTCGATCCGAACCAACATCGACTCGGCGGCCGTGCGCACCGCAGCCGCCCCCGACAGGTCGAGCACGACGCCGCCGACATCGGATTTATGCAGGACGGTGCTGGATCGGATTTTCAGCGCGACCGACCCGCCCAACTCGTCCGCCGCCCGACCGGCTTCCTCGGGTGTCGCCGCCGACAGAAACGCGACGGTGGGAATGCGATGCGCCGCCAGCAACCGCTTGGCCGCCGGGGTGTCCATCCAACCCCGGGGATGGGCCGCCACGATTGCGCGTGCGGTGGCGAGGTCGGCCTCGGGCAGGTTGTGTTCGGCGAGCGTGGGCACCCGCAGCATCAGGCGTTGGTTGCGCGCGTATTCGGCCAGTTCGGCGCATCCGGCCACCGCGCTTTCGATACTGTCGAAGGCGGGCAGTCCGGCAGCCGCGAATCGGTCCCGGATCGCCTGTCCGCCGGTCGAGGCCAGCCAGCAGGCCACGACATTCGGCCCCAAGTCCGCCGATCGCGCCGCCCAGGCGTCGATCAGCCCGGCCGCCGCTTCGTCGGAGGAGGCGACCCCGGTCGGGCAATTCAGCGCCAGCACCGTATCGATCCCCGCATCGCTCAACAGCACCGATAATGCGCCCCGATACCGCTCGGCGCCAGCATCGCCGATGATGTCGATCGGATTGGCGCGCGACCAAGTCGCCGGTAGCACCGCGTCCAGCCGTGCCAATGTGTCCGGCGCGAGTTCGGCCATCTTGCCACCCGCATCCAGCCAAGCATCGGTTGCCAGCACCCCGAAGCCGCCGCCATTAGTTAAAATGGCCAGACGCTCGCCCCGATCCGGGTCGGCAATGCGGGACAAAGTTTCTGCCGCCGAGAACAGATCGCCCAGCCCGGCGACTCGCAACAACCCCGCCCGCCGGAAGGCCGCGTCGTAGACCGCGTCCGACCCGGCCAATGCCCCGGTATGGGATCGCGCGGCGGCCGATGCGGCAGGATGGCGCCCGGATTTGACCACAACGACCGGTTTCCCGCGCGCGGCGGCCCGCGCGGCGCTCATGAATTTGCGGGCGGAGGCGATGCTCTCGACATACAGCAGGATGGCGGTGGTGCCGGGATCGATCGCGGCGAAATCCAGCAGGTCGCCGAAATCGACGTCGGCGGTATCGCCCAGCGACACCAGATAGCGAAACCCCACCCCATGCGCGTGCCCCCAATCCATCAGCGCGGCGGCGACGGCGCCGGATTGGGTGAAGCAGGCGATCCCGCCCTGGCTGGCGGGAACCGGGCCGAAGGAGGCGTTCACCCCGACCCCGGGTACCACGAGGCCGAGGCAGTTCGGCCCGATAATGCGCAGCAGCGACGGGCGTGCGGCATCGAGCATCGCCTGCCGCCGCCGTGCCCCATCCGCCGCCCCGCCTTCGCCGAAGCCGGCCGTGATCACCACCGCGCCGGCACAATGCCGAGCCGCGAGGTCGGCGATAAGGCCGGGTACGGTGTCGGGCGGGGTGGCGATGACCGCGAGGTCGGGGTCGATCGGCAGGCTGGCGATATCGGGGTAAACGGGCTGGCCGTCGATCTCGGTTTCTCGGGGATTGACCAGCATCGTGGTGCCGGCAAACCCGGCCGCGCGCATGTTCTCGACAATCAGATGCCCGACGCCTCGGGGGCGGCTGGACGCACCGATAATGGCCACGCTACGCGGCGCCAGCACGCGGTCGAGATTGCGGATGGTCATGTTGTAGCCTCGGGTTGCAGGAACGATCCGTCTTGCCAAACGACCGCCGTCGTCGAACGGCGGTCGGGATGGGACGTATCCTGCGCGCCTTGGCTGCGGAAGCCCGAAGGTGCGGCCGGTGCTTTACAATCCTGCGACGGGGGAGAAATGCCTCCCCCGGCAGAGGCGGTTAGCCGACCGCGAGCGAATAAATGTCCTTCACCCCATGCGGCAGATGCGCCGGAGTCCAGGTGGCGCCGCCGTCTTCGGTGCCATAGACCTCCCCGTCGTAGCGCGCGCCGAGGTAGACCTTGTTCGGGTCTTTCTGATGCAAGGCAACCGACATGATGGTGCCGTGGACTTGCACTTTGTCGAAGCGGCTCCAGGTTTCGCCGGCATCGGTGGACCGATACAACTGGCCGTCCTTGCTCGCCGCCGCCACGCTCAGTGCCGCGTACAACGTGTTCGGATCGGTCGGCGACACCTTGATGTCGCGGCCGTAGGTGTTGTTGGAGAAGCGGCCGAGTTCCATATCCTGCCAGCTTTTGCCGCCGTCGGCGGTGCGGAACAGGCCCATACGGGCGGCGAAAATCACCGCGTCGGGATCGGCCGGGCTGATTGCGATGGCGTGGCCGTCGAGCATGCCTTCGTTATAGGTGTTGCTGACGATCTTGCTTTTGAGGTGCGGCAGTTGCGCCAGCCGGATCAAATCGGCGCTGACATCGGCCCAGCTTTCGCCGCCATCGGTGGATTTCATCACGCCGTTGACCTCCAGCGCGGCATACATCGTGCCGGGCTGCGACGGGTGCTGCGCCAGACGCATCACGCGGCAGGCGAAGGGCATGACCGCGCGATCCGGCATGTTGGGGTCGGGCAGGGCGTGCCAGCTCTCGCCGCGGTCGTCGGAGCGATACATCGCGATCGGGGACGCGCCGGCGAAGACCCGATCGGGATTGCCGGAATCGACCAGGAACGACCAAATCTGCGTCTTGCCGGGGAAGGCAGCGCGCTTGAAGGTCCGGCCGCTATCGGTGGAGCGATAGACGCCGTCGGAGGTTCCAGCGAACACGACCGAGGGATCGGTCGGGTGAATGCTGACAGTGAAGCATTCGGCGTCCGACACGACATGCTCCCACCGGTCGGCGCCGGCCATGCGGCTGAAAACGCCGACCATGCCCTTCTGATCCGCACGTCCGACGTAACCGGCGATGCCGGCGTAGAGATTGGCTTGGCCCATGTTTTGGTTCCACCCTTTGGTTTTTAGACCACCACTGCGGACCGTTCGCTGGCCGAGCGCGCCCAAGCGGCTGCGGCGTCGTCGTCGAACAGCTCGGTCAGTTTCTTCATCATCGTGCCGCCGAGTTCCTCGGCATCCACGATCGTCACCGCGCGGCGATAGTAGCGGGTCACGTCGTGGCCGATGCCGATGGCGATCAGTTCGACCTGGTCGCGATTTTCGATGTCGCGGATGACTTCGCGCAGGTGCTTTTCCAGGTAGTTGCCCGGGTTCACCGACAGCGTCGAATCGTCCACCGGCGCGCCATCGCTGATGACCATCAGGATGCGGCGATGTTCCGGGCGCATCAGCAGGCGACGGTAGGCCCACAGCAGCGCCTCCCCGTCGATATTTTCTTTCAACAGCCCCTCGCGCAGCATCAGCCCGAGGTTCTTACGTGCGCGGCGCCACGGCGAATCGGCGGCCTTGTAGATGATATGGCGCAGATCGTTGAGCCGACCGGGATTGCGCGGCTTGCCTTCCTGCACCCAACGTTCGCGCGACTGCCCGCCCTTCCAGGCGCGGGTGGTGAAGCCCAAAACCTCAACCTTGACGGCGCAGCGTTCCAGCGTGCGGGCCAGAATGTCGCCGCACATCGCTGCCACGGTGATCGGCCGCCCCCGCATGGAGCCGGAATTGTCGATCAGCAGCGTCACCACCGTGTCGCGGAATTCGGTGTCGAGTTCCTTCTTATACGACAGCGCGATCATCGGATTGATCACGACCCGGGACAGGCGCCCGGCGTCGAGGATGCCCTCGTCCAGATCGAATTCCCAGGCGCGAGTCTGCTGCGCCAACAGCCGGCGTTGCAGGCGGTTTGCCAGCTTGGAGATCACGCCTTGCAGGTGCTGCAACTGCTGATCCAACTGCTGGCGCAACCGGCTGAGTTCGTCGGCGTCGCACAGGTCTTCCGCCGCCACTTCTTCGTCGAATTGGCGGGTATAGGCTTTGTAGACCGCGTCGCTGTCGGGATTGGCCCGCTCGCGCCGGGGCTGCGGCCCGCCGGGGCGGTCGTCGCCTTCGGCAACGGCGGCTTCTTCCTCGGATTCCGATCCGTCGTCGTCGGCGGCTTCGCCTTCCATTTCCTCGGGCTGGGCGCCGAGCATGGATTCGGATTCGGATTGCGACTGGCCGTCGCCGTCTTCGGAGTTATCCTGTTGGCCGGACTGCTCGCCGCCGTCTTCGCCGTCTTCCGAATTGTCGTCCGGATCGGCCTCGACCTCGGCTTCCGCCAGTTCCAATGCTGCCAGCAGCTTGCGGGTCGCGCGGGCAAAAGCCGTCTGATCGGCCTTGGCATCCATCATTTCCGCCAGCGCCTGCTCGGCGTTATCGCCTAAAGTGTCGCGCCACATATCCAGAATGCGGCGGGCCGGTTCGGGGGAGGGCTCGCCCGACATGCGTTCGCGCGCCAGCAGAGCCAACGCCCGATCGATCGACAGTTGATCCTTGCGGGTCATCCGATCGAGCCCGTCGGCTTCGCATTCCTCGGACAGTTTGGCGCGGATATTGGCATTCACGCCGTGCATGAACTCGGCGCCAATGACCTCCACCCGCACTTGTTCGAGGGCGTCGTAGGCGTCCTTGGCTTCTTTCCGCGCCGGCATGCGTTGGGCATGCACGGCATCGTCGTGGTGGCGCAGGCGCAGTGCGATGGCGTCGGATTGTCCCCGCAACTTCGCCATTTCGGCCATCGGCAGTGCGCGGGTCGGCAGCGGCAGGCGCGCACGCTTGCCCGACACGCCGGATGGCCCAGGTTGGAACGCCACCTGGATATCCGGTTGTTCGGCGATCGCGCGCAACACGCCGGCGGTTGCCCGCTTGAATTCTTCCGCCCGCGTGTTGTCCTTGCTTGCCGACCCGCTCATGCGCCGATCCCCTTAACCGAACTTGCGGGTGGTGAAGCCGCCGGTGGGAATGTCTTCGTTGAAGCAACGCTGATAGTACTCGGCAACCGTGCTGCGTTCGGCTTCGTCGCACTTGTTCATGAAGGTCACCCGGAAGGCGAAGCCGACATCGCCGAAGATGCGGGCGTTTTCGGCCCAGGTGATGACGGTGCGCGGCGACATGACGGTGGAGATATCGCCGTTGATGAAGCCGGCACGGGTCAGGTCGGCCAGGGCCACCATGCTTTCCACCCGCTTCTTCTGCGCCGGTTCCTTGCCTGTATCGACGCCCATCTTGGCCAGCACGATGGCGGTTTCGGTGGCGTGCGGCAGGTAGTTCAAGGTGGCGACGATGTTCCAGCGGTCCATCTGGCCTTGGTTGATCTGCTGCGTGCCATGATACAGGCCGGTCGTGTCGCCCAAGCCGACCGTGTTGGCGGTGGAGAACAGGCGGAAGGATTTGTGCGGCCGGATGACCCGGTTTTGATCGAGCAGGGTCAGCTTGCCTTCGACTTCAAGCACGCGCTGGATCACGAACATCACGTCCGGGCGACCGGCGTCGTATTCGTCGAACACCAAAGCGCAGGCATGTTGCAGCGCCCAGGGCAGGATGCCTTCGCGGAATTCGGTGATCTGCTTGCCGTCCTTCAGGACGATCGCGTCCTTACCGATAAGATCGATACGGCTGATATGGCTGTCCAGGTTCACCCGGATGCAGGGCCAGTTCAGGCGGGCGGCAACCTGCTCGATATGCGTCGATTTGCCGGTGCCGTGATAGCCCTGGATCATCACGCGGCGGTTGTGGGCGAAGCCGGCGGCGATCGCGAGCGTCGTCTCTTTGTCGAATTTGTAGGAACTATCGAGGTCGGGAACATGTTCGGTGCGGACGGAGAACGCCGGCACCTGCAAGTCGATATCGATCCCGAAAGCGTCCCGCGCCGATACCGTGGTATCGGGCAGGTTGACGTCGGAGGTGGGACGCATGGCGGCGTCAGTGGCAACCGTGTTCATAGACCAGCGTTTCCTGTCTCAATGCGCGGAAAGTCTACCCGTGGCGCCGCCGCGCGCAAGGGCTTGGGGATGGACGATCAGCCGGTGGCGGCCAGCCGGGGTTCGGTGGCCAGATGCGAGCGAACCGCCGCATAGGCCAGATTGATGGTTTTCAGCCGTTCTTCCGCCGCCCGACTGCCGCCGTTGGCGTCGGGATGGTGGCGTTTCGCGAGCGCCTTGTAGCGGGTTTTAACCGCTTCCAGCGTTGTCGGCCAGGACAGGTCGAGAATGGCCAGGTGATCGCGCAGTTCGGCCGGTGGCTGATTCGGCGGCGGTGCCCGGCGCTGCTGGTGCATCCCGTTCGACGCGAGGATGCGTAGCGGGTCGCGCAGCATGTCGTCGTCCCAGGCCGATCCGCCGATATGTCCCAGCGGCCAGGACGGCCGGTCCCAGGATGTATCGGCCCGCAACTGCGCTTCCATCTGCGCCGGGGACATACCTTTATAGTAGTCCCACGAGCCGTTGTAGGCGCGCACATGATCCAGGCAGAACCACCAATAATCCTTGAGATTGGTGCGCGATTTCGGGGCGCGATAGCCGCCCGGCG
Source organism: Acetobacteraceae bacterium (assembly GCA_025354865.1). Classification (GTDB taxonomy): domain Bacteria; phylum Pseudomonadota; class Alphaproteobacteria; order Acetobacterales; family Acetobacteraceae; genus Rhodopila. The sequence goes on from JANXMB010000053.1 coordinate 78,533, forward strand.
CACCGCAAGATGGCATGTCGCAACACCGGCCCGGTGCAGCCGGGTCGGGCGCGTAAGCCTTGGGGCGCGCGGGACGACGATTCATCGACGTGTTATGTCCGGCGGGATCGCGGTTGGCAACAGGGACGCTTGGCGCCGACCCCATTTCGGCCGATATCGAGGGGATGAAAACCATGCATGCAGCCAACCGAGCGGACCGTTTGACAGCGGTTCTGACCGATCGTTTCGCGCCGTCGACGCTGACGGTGATCGACGATAGCGCCCATCACGCCGGACATATGGGCGCCGCAGCCGGGGGGCAGACGCATTATAGCGTGCTGCTGGTTGCGGACGCGTTTCTCGGCATGAACCGCGTCGCCCGCTCCCGCGCGGTGCACGAGGCATTGGCGGCGGAATTTGCCGGCGGATTGCACGCTTTGGCGCTGCGCCTGCGCACGCCGGACGAACACGCCCGCGCCGCCGATTGAGACCGGCGTCCGGTCGAATGCGTGCCGGACCGGCCAAGCGACCCGGGCCGGCGCAAAAACGCGCCATCGCTGGGTTGCTTCTCCGCCGCACCGGGCCGCCGGGGAATGCCGGATCAAAACGGAATTTCGTCGTCCAGGTCGCCACCCTTGGGCGCGTCCCAGGACGGGCCGCCGGATTGCCCGCCGGATTGGCCGCCGCGCGATCCGCCGCCGCCCGCCGGGGTACGTGCTGCCGGAGCGCGATCCCGGCTGTAGCTACTGCCGCCACCCCCACTGGCGCCCCCACTGGCGCCCCCACCGGCACCACCCATGCTGCTATCCGAGTCGCCACCGCCGTAATCGCCACCGCCACCGCCCGAGCGGGTGTCGAGCATCGTGAGGTTGCCGTTGAAGGCGGCGATTACAACCTCGGTCGTGTAGCGCTCCTGGCCGGATTGGTCGGTCCATTTGCGGGTCTGCAACGCCCCTTCGACGTAGATCTTCGCACCCTTCTTCAGAAAGCGTTCGGCGACATCGGCGACGCGTTCGTTGAAGATCACGACGCGGTGCCATTCGGTGCGTTCTTTCCGCTCCCCCGATGCGCGGTCGTTCCAGGTTTCGCTGGTGGCGAGCGTCAGATTGACGAGCTTGCCGCCGGTCTGGGTGTTGCGCACCTCGGGGTCCTTGCCCAGGTTGCCCACCAGAATCACCTTGTTGACGCTACCAGCCATCGATCCGACTCCTTATCCTGCAAACCGCGTTCTTACCCCATATCGGTGAAAAATGGGTTAACACGCTTCCTTTGCCACCCGGAAAATGTCATAGGGGGCTGGAACATAAACCGAACATAATCGCTCGCGCAAAAGGGGACAAGCACTTTCATGGCCGGCTCCATCACCGTGCGCGGCGCGCGCGAGCACAATCTGAAGAACGTCGATGTCGAAATTCCGCGCGACCGGCTGACCGTGATCACCGGGTTGTCCGGGTCGGGCAAGTCCTCGCTCGCCTTCGACACGATCTATGCCGAAGGCCAGCGCCGCTACGTCGAATCGCTGTCCGCCTATGCGCGCCAGTTCCTCGAACTGATGGGCAAGCCCGACGTCGATAGTATCGAAGGCCTGTCGCCGGCCATTGCCATCGAGCAGAAAACGACCTCGAAAAATCCGCGCTCCACTGTTGGCACCGTCACCGAAATTCACGACTACATGCGTCTGCTCTGGGCGCGGGTCGGCGTGCCCTACTCCCCGGCGACGGGGTTGCCGATCGAGGCGCAGACGGTGTCGCAGATGGTGGATCGGATCATGGCGATGGCCGAGGGCACGCGCCTGATGCTGTTGGCGCCGGTGGTGCGCGACCGCAAGGGCGAATACCGCAAGGAACTGGCCGAATTGCAGCGACGCGGGTTCACCCGAGCAAAGGTGGACGGCACGTTGTATGAAATTGCCGAGGTCCCGGCGCTCAATCGTAAAACCCGGCACGAGATCGAAGCGGTGGTCGATCGCATCGTCGTGCGCGACGGGATCGCCCCGCGCTTGGCCGATAGTTTCGAAACCGCTTTGGCCATGTCCGACGGCGTGGTCTACGCCGAGCACCCGGATGGCACGAATCGGACGGTTTTTTCGTCCCGTTTCGCCTGCCCGGTGTCGGGTTTCACGATTGAGGAGATCGAACCGCGGCTGTTCAGCTTCAACTCCCCGCACGGCGCTTGCGCCGCCTGCGACGGTTTGGGGCGGGAGATGTTTTTCGATCCGCAAATGGTTGTGCCGGACGAACGATTGGGCCTGGCCGAGGGCGCGGTGGCGCCCTGGACCGGGGCGCAGAGCCCCTATTACGACCAGACGCTGCAAAGCCTGGCGCGGCATTTCAAGGCGACGACGCGCACGCCCTGGGCGGAACTGCCGCAGACCGTGCGCGATGGCATTCTTTACGGCACCGGCAGCGAACCGGTTTCGTTCACCTATAAAGACGGACTCCGCGCTTATACGGTCTCGAAACCGTTCGAAGGCGTATTGAAGAATTTGCAGCGGCGTTGGCAGGAAACCGACAGCGCCTGGGTGCGGGAGGAAATGTCCCGCTATCAGGCCGAAAAACCCTGCGCAGCCTGTGCCGGCGCGCGTTTGAAACCGGAAGCGCTGTCGGTCCGGGTTGCTAGCAAGAATATCGCCGAGGCCTCGGACCTTTCGATCCGGCAGGCGCTGGGCTGGTTTCAGGAGGTGCTGCCGACCCTGACCCCGCAGCGGGCCGAAATCGCCGGCCGCATTTTGCGGGAAATTGTCGATCGGCTTCGCTTCCTGGTGGATGTCGGCCTCGACTACCTCACGCTCGCCCGCGGTTCGGCCACCCTCTCGGGCGGCGAATCGCAACGCATCCGGCTGGCCAGCCAGATCGGGTCCGGCTTGACCGGCGTGCTCTATGTGCTGGACGAGCCATCGATCGGCCTGCATCAGCGCGACAACGAACGCCTGCTGGGCACGCTGCGACGGCTGCGCGATCTCGGCAACACGGTGCTGGTCGTCGAGCACGACGAAGACGCGATCCGCGCGGCCGACCATCTGATCGATATGGGGCCGGCGGCGGGGGTGAACGGCGGGTTCGTGGTGGCGGCCGGTACCCCGCCGGAGGTCGCTGCCAACCCCAAATCCCTGACCGGCGACTATTTGTCCGGCCGCCGTCGGATCGAGATTCCGTTGCTGCGCCGTCCGGTGACAGCAAAAAGCCCGGCGGTCCGGGTGATCGGCGCGCGCGGCAATAACCTGAAGGACATCTCGGCAACGTTTCCGCTGGGCGCCTTTACCTGCGTCACCGGGGTGTCCGGCGGCGGCAAATCCACCTTGGTGATCGATACCCTCTATAAAGCGGCGTCGCGCCGCCTGATGGGCTCGGGGCAGGTGCCATCCGCGCACGATGCGATCGAGGGGTTGGAGCAACTCGATAAGATCGTCGATATCGACCAGTCGCCGATCGGGCGCACGCCGCGATCCAATCCGGCGACCTACACCGATCTGTTCGCGCCGATCCGCGACTGGTTCGCCGAACTGCCGGAATCCCGGGCGCGCGGCTACAAGGCCGGTCGTTTCAGCTTCAATGTCAAAGGCGGCCGGTGCGAGGCGTGCCAGGGCGATGGGCTGATCAAGATCGAGATGCATTTCCTCCCCGATGTCTATGTGAAATGCGATACCTGCAAAGGCCGGCGCTATAATCGCGAGACGCTGGAAATCGAATTCCGCGGCAAATCGATCGCCGAGGTGTTGGAAATGACGGTGGAAGAAGCTGTCCCCTATTTCAGCGCGCAGAGCCGCATCCACGACCGGCTGAAGATCCTCCAGCAGGTCGGGTTGGGTTATATTGCGCTGGGCCAGCAGGCCACGACCCTGTCGGGGGGGGAGGCGCAGCGGATCAAATTGTCCAAGGAACTGGCACGCCGAGCCACCGGGCGGACGCTGTATATCCTCGACGAACCGACCACGGGGCTGCATTTCGAGGATGTGCGCAAGCTGCTGGAAGTGCTGCACGCGCTGGTCGAGCAGGGCAACACGGTGGTTGTGATCGAGCACAATCTGGAGGTGGTGAAGACCGCCGACTGGATTTTGGACCTCGGACCCGAGGGCGGCGACGGCGGCGGCCGGATTGTCGCCCAGGGCACGCCGGAGGACATTGCCGCCAATCCCGACAGCCACACCGGCCGGTTTCTGGCGCCGTTGTTGGGTACGGTGGCCACCCCGAAGAAGGCCAAACGCCGCGCCTAGATCGCGATGCGTTCGCTCTCGCTCACGTCTCGCGATCTAACGTATTGTTCGGTCGCGCGATTCAGACCTCCGGTGATTCCACCTTCGGTCATCGCGCTCTTTGTTTGTTCGCGCGATTCAGACCTCCGGTGATTCCACCTCCGGTCATCGCGCTCTTTGTTTGTTCGCGCGATTCAGACCTCCGGTGATTCCACCTCCGGTCATCGCGCTCTGATCGCGTCCCGATCCTTGCCGCGCCGCCGTTACGGGTCGGATCATACCCGAGCAACCAGGGACCAGGCGGGAGCGCGGGGAGCGGGGCGGCGGAGGCCGGGGGCGCCGTAGCGACCGGCTGTGTCGGCGCGGGGCAGGGCGCCGGCCACGATCTCGATCACGCGGCTTTGCACCGTCAGCGCGTGTTGCAGCAGGCGGCGGTTCTCGGCGGCCAGATCGCGCAAGCGGCGCAGCGCGACCTCCATCGCCGGGCGCAGATCGGGGCGCAGCAGGATCGGTTTCGCCTCGGTCAGCACCGCCAAAGCGCGGCGTTTGTCGGGCAGCATCGCGACCGCGCCGGACAGGTCCAAAGCGTCCAATGCGGCGTTTTCTCGCGCCAGGGTGTTGGCGAGGTCGGTGACGGTATCGATCAATAGGGTGCTCATGGGCGGGGTTTCCTCGGTTCGGGCGGTTGCGCTTCCTGCATCCGCAGCATGGCGGCGGCGATCGGGGCTGCGAGGCCGAAGCCGCCATGTGCGGCGATGTGTTTGCCGAACTCGGCGACCAGCATGGGTTTCCAGGTTTCCTCCCCGCTGCCGCCGCCGAACAAGCTGTGGGCGGTATCGACGGTCTGGAACATCGGCGCCAGAAGCTGGCCGATCGCCATCGCTTCGAAGTCGCGGGCGGCTTTTTCCACGCTGGCGCGATCGGGCGTCGCCCCGGCCAGCTTCGCCCCGGCGAGATTTGCCCCGGCGAGATTTGCCCCGGCCAGATTTACCCGCCCGGCGGTGGGGGCGGTGGCAATCGGAGCGGCGGTAACCGGCGGGATTGGTGGGGCAAAGGACATGGGCGCGGGCATTATCTGATCTCCAAATCCGCTTGCAGCGCGCCTTCGGCCTTGATCGCCTGCAGAATGCTGATGAGGTCGCGCGGACCGACCCCCAAGGCGTTCAGGCTGGCCACGAGATCGCGCAGCGTGGCGCCGGTATCGAGGATGCCCAGCTTGCGATCGTGCTGATCGTCGATCTGAATTTGCGTGCGATCGACCACCGCCGTGGTGCCGCCGGACCGAGGCCCGGGCTGGCTCACCTGCGGCGTTTCGGTGACCCGGATGGTCAGATTGCCCTGGGCGATGGCAACGGTGCTGATCCGCACATTGGCGCCCATGACGATGGTGCCGCTGGCCTCGTCGATCACCACTTTCGCTTCGTTGTCCGGCACCACCGGCAGGTTCTCGATCGCCGCCAGCACATCGATCGGATCGCGCCCATCCAGCGTCAGGCTCACGGTGCGCGGATCGGTTGCCCGCCCGATCGGTCCGACCGCGGCGTTGATCGCGGTGGCGATGCGCCGCGCCGTGGTCAGATCCGGATTGCGCAGTCCCAGGCGCAGGATTTTGCCTTTGTCGAGTTGGAACGCGACTTCCTTTTCCACCGTCGCGCCGTTGGCGATGCGGGCCGAGGTCGGGACCCCGCGGGTCACCGAACTCGCGGCCCCGCGCGCGGCGATGGCGGCGGAGGAGAGGGAGCCTTGCGCGACGGCATAGACCTCTCCATCCGCAGCCAGCAGGGGGGTGACCAGCAAGGTGCCGCCGGTCAGATTGGACGCATCGCCCAAGGCGGAGATCGCGATATCGATCCGGCTGCCGCTGCGGGCGAAGGCGGGCAAATGGGCGGTGACCATGACCGCCGCGACATTCTTGGTGGACAGGCTGGTGGCCTGATCGCGGGTGTTCACGCCCAACCGCTCCAGCATGCCGATCAGCGATTCGCGGGTGAAGACGTTGCTGTTCAGCTTGTCTCCGGTGCCGTTGAGGCCGACGACCAGACCGTAGCCGATCAACTGGTTCTCGCGCACGCCCTCGACCGTGGTGATATCCTTGATCCGGACCTGGGCGACGGCTGGGGCGACGGCCGGCGCGATCGCGACACCGAACAGCGCAAGCAGGCCGTAAAAGAGCAGGGTCGGGCGCAGGATCGTGCCTTCCGTTAACGGTTTCTTAAGGATTTGGGTGCATCCTCCCTCCCGGCATCGCAATCGCCATGCCACGCCGCCCGGCACGGAAATCCGCCGATTCGCGCCTATATCGGCCGGCAAAACCTGCCGGGTTCAACAAAAGGAGCCGATCGCATGACGGGTATCGAAGGGGTCGGCGCCGCTCGGCCCACCGTTGCCCGCCCCGCCGGCGGGGCACGCGGGACCGCCGGCTTCGTGGTGCCGGATACCGATGCGCGGGTCGGGTGGATTCCGGCCTCGGGCGCCCTGGATGGGTTGCTGGGCTTGCAGGAGACGATGGGCAACCCCAATCGCGACGCCCCCGCGCGGCAACAGGCCGATGCGCTGCTGACGGAACTCGCCGCACTGCAACGCCTGTTGCTGGCCGGGGGCGACCCGAGCGCGGTGCTGCAACGCCTGGACGGGATGCTGGGCGCCATGCCAACCAGCGGTTCGCCGGTGCTGTTGGCGGTGCTCGGGGCGGTGCGAATGCGGGCGCGGATCGAGCTGGCGCGGCGCGATCGGGGATAAAACCGATCATTGTTTTGTTGCAGTCGGTCGATCCCGCGCTGTGCCTCTTGGCCAAGCTGTTGCAGGCCGCTATAAGCCCGCGCGTTCACGACCTGGACTGGCTGGGGCGACCCGCCTCCGACCTTCGGGCCGTGAGCGGCAACGTGACGAACGGGATCTGCAAGCATGATGATGAGCCTGCCCCCAGACTATCGCCCGCTCGAGTCCGAGGCGTTTATGAGCCCGATCCAGGCGGAATATTTCCGCCAGAAGTTGCTGCGCTGGCGCACGGATTTGATCCGTGAGGCCGACGGCACTCTGGCCAGCCTGTCGGAAGGCGGTATCCACGAGGCCGATATTACCGATCGGGCGAGCGTGGAAACCGACCGCGCGCTGGAACTGCGCACCCGGGATCGCGCCCGCAAGCTGGTCTCCAAAATCGATCAGGCGCTGGGTCGAATCGAAGAGGGCAGTTACGGCTATTGCGAGGAAACCGGCGAACCGATCGGCCTGCGCCGTCTGGAAGCCAGGCCGATCGCGACGATGTCGATCGAGGCGCAGGAACGCCACGAGCGCAAGGAACGCGTCTACCGCGACGATTAGAGCGTGATCGCCTGAGGTTGACTTCAACCTCGGGCGTGAATCACCCTCTCAAACAAAGGCTTAGACCATGATCCAACGCCGAGATCGCGTGCAACCTCAAACGATCATGGTCTAGCAGGCTGCTGAAAAAGTCCGGCGGACCGGCAACGATTGGTCAAAAAGAATCGCAGACGCCGCTTGGGCGACCGAATGTTTCGTGAGATCAGTGCGCTGCGACTCAATCTTTCGTGGTAGGGTGTCGAGAAGAGTTTTTCAGCAGCCTGCTAGGGCGATA
>JANXMB010000031.1 GCA_025354865.1 Acetobacteraceae bacterium
CGTTTTTTTGTGGCGGAGCGCGATGACCGAAGGCGGCATCGCCGTAGGTCTGAATCGCGCGACCGGATTAGCAGGTTGCGCGATGACCGAAGGCGGCATCGCCGTAGGTCTGAATCGCGCGACCCTACGAAATCAAAAATAAAAAAAAGGGGGAACCGACCGATGTTGGAAGACAAAGACGCCATCCGGGAGATCGCGCACCGCTATTGCTTCTGCATGGACGAAGGCCGCTTCGCCGAACTCGCGGCATTGTTCGCCGACGACGGGGTCTGGTCGGCCCCCTACCGCACTGCCACCGGCCCGGCCGAGATCGAGGCATGGCTGACCCAATCGGTGCCGGCCTCACCGAAACGCATGCACTATGTCATGAACAGCATCGTTGCCGTCGAGGGCGCGACCGCCACCGCGCGCTCCAACTACTTGGTGATGGTGGAGGGACCGGATGGTCCCGAACCCTCGGTGTGCGGAACCTATGTCGATGCCTACCGCAAGACGGCGGCGGGATGGCGGTTCCAACGGCGGGAACTGGTGCACGCCTTCAAAGGCGAAATGCGCCTGCAACTGCCCTAAACCGTCACCCCGGCGCGCTTACTTCCAACTGGCGAGGTAGAATCGCGGCAATTCATCGGGATAGGGCTTGAAATTCAACTGTCGCGACAGCCCGTACGTGATCGTATAGGTGTACATCGGCAACCAGTTCGCCCGCTCCGTGATCAGTTTGATCGCCGCGCTATAGGATTTCCGCCGTTGGTCCGGGTCGGTCGTGGACCCCCCGGCTTTCACCAAATCGGCGATTTCCGGGTCGCGGGTATAATCGTTGCCGCCGCCGCCGAAATATTGCGGCAGGATCGCCGAGACGTCGTTGATCGAATAGCTGCCCCAATCCCCGGCCTCCATCGGGTTCTGCCCGGCGATGCTGCGTTGGATGACCGCGCCGACTTGCAGGACGCTCAGTCGCGCATTGATGCCGACGGCTTTGAGGTAGTTTTGCATCGCCCCGGCCCAGGACGGCAGGACATAGGTCACCAATTCGGTGTCGAACCCGTTGGGATAGCCGGCTTCGGCCAGCAATTGCCGGGCCTTCGCGGGGTCGTAGGCGTAATGCACCGCCGCGCTGGCATCGCAGCCGAATTGCGTCGGAAAGCACGGCGCGTCCAGCGATCGCGATCCGCCCTGCACCAACTGCTTCGCCATCGTGTCGCGATCGATGGCATGGAAGATGGCCTGCCGGACTTTCTGGTTGGTCAGCGGGTTGCCCGCCCCGCTGCGGCCCGAGGAATCCAGGCCGACATACCCGATCCGCATCGATTCCGACCGCAAAGCCTGAACCGTCGGCATGCGGTTGACGTTTTCGAACTGGTCCGGGCTGTATTTCCAGATCCAATCGGCCCGCCCGCCCAGCAACTCCGCCATTTCGGTGGAGGAGTCCGGAACCTCGTGGATGACGATTTTGCCGATCGCCGGTTTGCCCTTGGGGCTATCGGCATAATATCCGGCGTAGCGCTCCAGGTCGATTTGGGTCACGCCATCGACTTTGGTGATTTTATAAGGGCCGGTGCCGATCGGATGGCGCGCGTATTCGTCGGCGCCGACTTTCTCCCGATAGGCTTTTGGCCAGATCCACAGCGTCATCGCCATGTAATCCAGCGCGGCGGGGAAAATCCGCTTCAGCTTCACCCGCACATGGTAATCATCGATTTTCTGGGCGCTCTCGTAGAACGAGTAATTGCTGGGCACCGCGACCAGCTTGTCCGAAATCACGGTTTCGATGGTGTAGACCACGTCGTCGGCGGTGAATTTATCGCCATTGTGCCAAGTTACATTCTGCCGCAGCGTGAATTCCAGCGTGGTGTCGTTGATCCATTTATACGATTCTGCCAGCAGCGGCTTGTTCTGGAAGGTCTCGGGGTCGCGGTAGATCAGTGTGTCCCAGGCCTGATGGGCCAGAATGATACCGGAACGGAGTTGATTGTAATACGGATCGACGTTGGGGATGGCATCGCGCCAGGTGATGCGCAGCGTGTCGGCCGATTTCTGTGCACTGGCCGGAGGGGAAAACGCCAGCCCGGCGGCCAACAATGCCGTGGATAAAATCGTTTTACGCATGCCGCTTCTCCATCGTGCCGAGCACACGGTAGGATTGTACGGCGCACTGCGGCAAGCCTAATGTTACACAGTTTGGCCGACCGCGCCGGCCAATCGATCCCACCCCGACGGCGGCACAAAACCATAGCCTGCCTGCTCCAGCAGTTCGGCCATCGCGATGGTCGCGCGATCGCCGTGGGTAGGGCCGGCGATCTGCACACCGATTGGCAATCCGGCCCGCGTCCTCCCGATCGGCGCGACGGTTGCCGGCAGATGGAAGCCGCCGATCAGGCCTGGCCAGAAAAGCTGGTCGTTGTAGGCGATCTCCGTCCCCTCGACGACAATCCGGCGTTCCCAGGTTTGCCCGTCCTGGCGATGCGGCATGGCGCTGGTCGCGAAGACCGGGCACAGCAGCACGTCCCAATCCCGGAAAAACCCGTTCCAGGCGCGGCGCACGACATGCCGTCGTTCATTGAGGCCTAACCACGTGCGATGGCTCATGCCGGCACCGCGCAGCATGACTGCATCGGCACTGCGATCGGCCGGGTCCAACTGCTGGGCGGTGGCGATTTCGCGGGCAACGACGGCGTCCGAGGCCGATCCGCTCCAGGCCGCGTTCAGTAAAGTCAGGAACAGCCGGTAGGCGTCGTCCACATCGAAGGCGGGACGCGCGTCGCGGCCGACCCTGGCGCCGGCTTGTTCGAGGCGGTCGGCCAACGCCTCGATCGCCGAAACGGTCTCATGCTCAATGGCTTGGTTTGGCTGGTTGGACCAGACCGCTACCCGTAGGTCGCGAAGGCCGGAGAAAGCCGGGGCAGGCAATACCGGCCGCATCGCCGTGTCGGCGGGATCGGGATGTGCCAGCGCATCCAGCACCGCGCGCAGATCCCCGGCCGAACGTGCCAGGGGGCCAAGGGCGGCAATGTCGTTCATCGCCGTGCGGCTGGTCGCGGGATCGCCGAAATTGGGGCAAATACCCCAGGTCGGCTTATGGCCGAACACGCCGCAGTAATGCGCGGGCACCCGGACCGATCCGCCGATATCGGTTCCCAACTCCAGTCCCGTCAGCCCGGCAGCCAGGGCGGCGGCCGATCCGCCCGAGGACCCGCCCGGCGTGTGCGCCGTGTTCCAGGGATTGGCGGTCGTGCCATAGAGCGGGTTGTAGCTTTGCCAATCCGCCAGATCGACCGGCACATTGGTCTTGCCGAAGATCGTGACGCCGGCATCCTCCAACCGCCGGATCGCCAGACCGGAGACACAAGCGCGATGCTGCGCGGCTTCGGGGTGGCCGCGGGTCGATGGCAGGCCGGCGACGTCGAAGCTTTCCTTGACCGTCATCGGTACGCCGAACAAGGGCGCCGATTTGTCTTTCTGTCGGTCCAATTGCCGCGCTCGTTCCCGCGCGCGCTCGAAATCCTGCACGACTATCGCACCGATCTGCGGATTGAGCCGCTCGGTGCGATCGATGAAATGGTCCAACAGGGCAAGGCAGCCGATCTCGCCCCTGCGGACGAGATCGGCCAGTGTCTGGGCAGATTGGAAGTGCAGCGCGATCACGCGATCGAGGAGTTGAAGTTGCCCCCATCCAGCAGCAGATTGTGCCCGACGATGAAGCCGATATTCGCCGAACACAGGAAGGCGCAGGCGTCGCCGAATTCCTCCGGCCGGCCCACCCGGCCCGTCGGCGAGTTCACCGCCCGCTCGGCGATGATCTCATCGACCGGCACGTTGCGCTGCTTCGCCGCCGCGAGCGCCCCGCTGCGCAGCCGATCCGTCAGGAACGGCCCCGGCAGAATGTTGTTGATGATGACATTGTCCTTCGCCACCTGACGCGCCAGCCCGGCGACGAAGCCGGTCAGACCGGCACGGGCGCCGTTGCTCATGCCCAGAACGGGGATCGGCGACTTTACCGAGGCCGAGGTGATGTTGACGATGCGGCCGAACTTGCGGCCGGCCATGCCATCGACCACCGCCTTGATCAGGAAAATCGGCGCCAGCATGTTCTGATCGACGGCTTTGATCCAATCCTCCCGCGTCCAGTCGCGGAAATCGCCGTGCGGCGGCCCGCCGGCATTGTTCACCAGAATATCCGGGTCCGGGCACGCAGCCAGGGCAGCCGCTCGGCCTTCCTCGGTGGAGATATCGCCGGCCACCGCAGTCACTTTGGTGCCGGTCATCGCGGTAATTTCGCGCGCGGTGGCTTCCAATTCCGATTGGGTGCGGGCGGTGATGACGAGTTCGACGCCCTCGCGCGCCAGCGAAATGGCGCAGGCGCGGCCCAGGCCCTTGCTGGCGGCGCAAACGATGCCTTTTTTGCCCTTGAGTCCGAGATCCATGGTTGTTTCCTCCGATTGGGTCGTATGGGTCTACATTGTCATGCCCGGCGGCGGCTCGCCAGCCACGACTTCTAGTCCGCTTCGTTCCGCCCGCGTTGCCGGCGCCCGAGGGACAGTTCGGTCACGATCCCATGCAGCGTGCGCAATTCCTGGGTCGTGGTTTCCCCGCGCTGGAACAGATGCTGAATGTTGCGCACCATGCCCGGCCGCTTCGGCAGGTTGCGCAGGAACCCGCTGGCGTCGAGTTCGGCGATCAAATGGGTCATGAAATTGTTCAGATCCGCCTTGGTCGCCACCGCGCTTTCGTTGGTCATCAAGGTGCGGGGCGTGGTGGAATCGGCGGCGGTCCACCATTCGTAGGCCATGACCAGCACCGCCTGGGCGAGGTTCAGCGACATGAACCGGGGATCGAGGGGATAGCGGATCAACGCGTCGGACTGTGCCATGTCGTCGTTGTCGAGACCCGCTCGCTCCGGCCCGAACAGCAGCCCGACACGCAGGTCGCGGGCGCAGATTTCCCGCATCTCCGCCGCCGCGCCGCGTGCGGTCATGACGGGTTTCACGATATGCCGGGGCCGGGGGCAGGTCGCGAACACATGGTGCAGATCGGCGACGGCATCAGCCACGGTCGGGTGGACCGTCGCGGCATCGAGCAGATTGTCCGCCCCCGACGCCGTGCGCCACGCTTTGTCCTGCGGCCATCCGTCGCGCGGCGCCACCAGCCGCAGGTGGAACAAGCCGCCATTGGCCATCGCACGCGCGCAGGCACCGATATTGTCGGCGAGTTGGGGGCGGACGAGGATGACGACCGGGGTGTTGCCGACCGGATGCAGGTCGGCGCCGCCGTCGCGTCCGGTCACTTGCCCATCCAGGCTTTGATCCACGCCTTGATCTTCGTCTTCAAATCCGGATCGTTGGCCACCTGCGCCTTATACGGTTCGGCCGCCTTCTTCAGCGCTTCCTTGGTCGCGGGGTCCAGCGCGTCGTACTGCGCCTTGGCCTGACCGGGGGTCATGCTGGCAGCGTTCGGCGGGATCGGCGGCAGGCCCTTGGGCATCGTCGTGCCCGGCGGCAATTGCGGCAGCGGTTGCGCCAGGGCCGGTATTGTCGTCGCCAGAAGCACCAGCAGAGCCAAAAAACGCATCGGATTCATATCCTTCTCAACCGTTGCGGCGCCACGTCGTGCCACCTGCCCCATCCTCCAGAACAATCCCGCGCGCGGTCAAATCCGCTCGGATGGCATCGGCGCGGGCGAAATCGCGGGCTTTGCGGGCGGCCAGCCGTTCGGCAATGGCCGCTTCGATGGCGGCGGAGTCGTCGGTGTCGCCGCCACGGAACCAGGCCTCGGCCGTCGCGCCCAGCAACCCCAGCGTGGCCCCGGCCGCCCGCAAGCCGCGCGCCGCTTCCAGATCGCCGGCGAAAGCCGCATCGGCCAGCGCATGCATCGCCGACAGCGCGAGCGGGGTGTTCAGGTCGTCGCACAGGGCATCGCGCACCGAAACCGGCAGATCGCCGGCGGACACATCCGGAAACCGTTCCAACGCGCGATAGAAACGGTCGAGTTCCTTCTTCGCCTCGGTCAATGCGGCGTCGGAGAAATCCAGCACGGCGCGATAATGGGAGCGTAGTAGCAACAAACGGATCGCCTCGCCCGGGGCTTTTGCCAGCACCTGTCGAATGGTGAAGAAATTGCCGAGGCTTTTCGACATCTTCTCCCCGTTGACCAGCAGCATACCGTTATGCATCCAGAAGCGGGCGAACTGGCTGCCGGGGAAAGCGCAGATGGATTGCGCCATTTCGTTCTCGTGATGCGGGAAGATCAGATCCGACCCGCCGCCATGGATGTCGAAGGATTCGCCGAGGTATTTCCACGACATGGCGGAGCATTCGATATGCCAACCCGGCCGCCCGCGCCCCCAAGGGCTGTCCCAACCCGGCAGATCGGGGGTGGACGGTTTCCACAGCACGAAATCGCCGGCATCGCGCTTGTAGGGGGCGACATCGACGCGGGCGCCGGCGAGCAACTCGTCCTGGCTATGGCCGGATAGCTTGCCGTAGCCGGGATCGGTGCCGACGGCGAACAGCACATGGCCCTCGGCCGCGTAGGCGTGGCCGGCGGCGATCAGGCGCTGGATAATGTCGATCATTTCGCCGATATGGGCGGTGGCGCGCGGCTCGACATCCGGGGGCAGGGCGCCCAAAGCTTCGAGGTCGGCGTGATAATCGGCCGTTGTGCGGGCGGTGATGGTGCCGATCGACACCCCGCTTTCCTTGGCGCGCGCGTTGATCTTGTCGTCCACGTCGGTGATGTTGCGCGCGTAGGTAAGCTTGGGGAACAACTGCCGCAACAGCCGGGCCAGGACATCGAAGACGATGGCAGGGCGGGCGTTGCCGATATGCGCGAGGTCGTAGACCGTCGGACCGCACACATACATCCGCACATGCTGCGGATCGAGCGGCGCGAACCGCTCCTTCCGGCGGCTCAGGCTGTTGTGCAGGTATATTTCGGGCATGTCGTCGTGGTCCATCCTATCGGACGCGCTTTCTCCGTCAAACCGGGCCGGGAATCAACGCGAAACCGGCAGAGCGTGTCCGCGTCAGGCAGCGTCCTCCTTCATCATGGCGGCGCATTTCTCCCCGATCATGATGGTCGGCGCGTTGGTATTGCCGGTGGTCAGGGTCGGCATGATCGACGCATCGGCGATCCGCAGCCCGCCGATGCCGTGTACTTTCAGCCGCGCATCGACCACGGCGGCGGGTCCGGTGCCCATCCGGCAGGTGCCGACGGGGTGGTAGATGGTCGAGCCGAAGTCCTTGAAATACTGGGTCAATTGCGTGTCGGTCCGAACATCCGGGCCGGGCAATGTCTCAACCGAGCTGTAGGGCGCGATGGCGGGGGAGGCGAAGATATCGCGGGCGAATTTCGTGCCGGCCAGCAGCACCTGGATGTCCGCCGGGTCGGACAGATAATTGGGCGTAATGATCGCTTTCGCGAACGGATCGGCGGAGCGCGCCATGATGGTGCCTCGGCTATCCGGGCGCACCGGGCAGACGGCGACGGTCATGCCGTCTTCCCGCTCCAGATGGCCCAGCCGGCCGGCGTCGTAGCTGGCGGGGGTGAACAATAATTGCAGATCGGGGCTGGCGAGTTCCGGACGCGACCGGCAGAACACCTGCGCCGTGGTGACGCCGAAGGTCAGCGCGCCGTTGCCCATCAGGTAAAACCGAGCGACCTCCCGCGCCAAGCGGAAGCCTCGGGCGAGTTTGTTGATGGAGATTTCGCCGCGCACCCGATGCGACACGCGGGCGACGTAATGATCCTGCAGATTGCCCCCGACGCCGGAGAGGTCGTGCACGACCGGCACCCCGATCGACTGCAAGTGCTCGGCCGGACCCACCCCGGATATTTGCAGCAAATGCGGGGAGTTGATGGCACCGCCGGACAGCACGACCTCTTTATTCGCTTTCAGTTCGATATCGCGGCCGCGCTGGCGGTAGGCGACGCCGACGCATTTTTTGCCCTCGAACAGCAATTTGGTGGCGACGGCTTCGGTTTCGACCCGCAAATTGGGGCGGGATTGCGCCTCTTTCAGGAAGGTTTGGGCGGTCGAGCCGCGCCATTGGCCCTTGCGGGTCATTTGCGAGTAGCCAACGCCTTCTTGTTTGCGGCCGTTGAGGTCCTTGCTGAAGGCGAAGCCGGCCTGCTGCGCGGCATCGACGAAGCGGTGGGTTAGCGGCAGGACGGTGCGGTAGTCCTCCACCTTCAACGGACCGTCCTTGCCGCGATATTCGGCGTCGTCGCCTTGCAAATAGGATTCGGATTTGCGGAACAGCGGCAGGACGTCGTCGAAGCTCCAACCCCGGCAGCCCATCTGCGCCCAGCCGTCGAAATCGGCCGGATTGCCGCGGACATAGAGCATGCCGTTGATGGAGCTGGACCCGCCCAGGGTCTTGCCGCGCGGCCAATGGATGCGCCGCCCGCCGCTGCCGTCGGTGGGTTCGGAACTGTAATTCCAGTTCACGGTGGGATGGTAGAGCAATTTCAACATCCCGGCGGGGATGTGGATCCACATGTTGGTGTCTTTCGGCCCGGCTTCGAGCAGAACGACCTTCGCCCCGGTTTCCGACAGGCGGGCCGCGACGACGCAACCGGCCGAGCCGGCGCCTACGACGATGTAATCGGCGTCCATGTGTTCAGGTTCCCCCAGTGTTGGACAACGGGTGGCGCATGCAACGGTGTCGGGTCAAGGGGTTTGCCGGGTCATCGACGCAAACGGCCGACGGGGGGCACCCGCCGGCCGCTGTTTGGAAACGCTGCTGAAGGCATCCGGCACAGGGCCGGTTGCGGGCGGGCCTACATCTGGGCGTAGGCGCCGTTCTTCCAGATATACAACACGTAGCCGGATCCTTTCGGATCGCCTTTGGCATCGAATGTCATGGGACCGAGCACGGAAGGCCAGTTGCCGGAGGCTTTCAGCGCGGCGGCGACTTTCTTCGGGTCGGTGCTTTTGATCTTCTTCGCGGCATCGGCCCAGATCTGCACGGCGGCGTAGGTGTAAAGCACGTAGCCCTCGGGATCGATTTTCTTCGCCTTGAAGCTGGCGACGACCTCGGCGGCGGCTTTATTCAGGCGCGGATCGGGGGAGAAGGTCATCAACGTGCCCTGACCGGACGCGCCCGAGATCTGCCAGAATTCGTTGGTCACCAGCGCATCGCCGCCGACCAAGGTTGCTTTCATGCCTTGTTCTTTGGCCTGACGGACGATCAGTCCGGCTTCGGTATGGTATCCACCGACATAGATCACCGAAATACCGGCATCTTTCATCCGGCTGACGAGGGAGGAGTAGTCCTTCTCCTTCGGCGTGTAGGCGGTATACAGCGCTTCCTTGCCGCCGGCCGCGTGCAGGGCTTTCTGGGTCTCGTCCGCCAGACCTTTGCCGTAGGTCGAATTGTCGTGCAGGATCGCGATCTTTTCGCCCTTGAAATGCTTGGCCAGATATTCGCCGGCGACCTTGCCCTGCTGATCGTCGCGGCCGCAGACGCGGAACGTGTTCCAGCCGCCCTTTTCAGTATAGGCCGGGTTGGTGGAGGCCGGGGAGATCTGCAAAATCCCTTCCTCGCCATAGACTTTCGACGCCGGGATCGAGCTGCCGGAACAGAAATGACCGGCGATCAGCTTGACCTTTTTGGCGGCCATCTGGTTGGCGACCGACACGGCCTGCTTCGGATCGCAGGCGTCGTCGCCCACTTCCAGCACCAGTTTCTGGCCCAGAATGCCGCCGGCTTTGTTGATATCTTCGACCGCCTGCGCGGCGCCCGACTTCATTTGTTCGCCGAACGAGGCGTATTCGCCGGTAAGCGGTCCCACGACCCCGATCCGGACCTGCGCCATTGCGGGTGCGGCGGCGATCGTCGCGATGGCGGCGGCCGCCAGTAAGCTGCGTCTGAACATGCGGTTTATCTCCCCGGAGAAATTGGAGTCGTCGGTGTCCGCGACACTCTAGCGCCGAACCCCGAAACGCGCCAGAAATCCGCGTAACAACCGACGGCATCCAGGAGTTCGCATCGTGAAGGCTTCGCTTTTCTACCTCCCCAGCATCGGCAGCCGCGCCGAGATCGAATCCGGCATGGCCGGCACGCGCCCCGAGCTATACGGGCGTATGCTGCGGGAGCTGTCGGAGCAGATAAAGCTCGCCGACGATCTGGGCTACGATTCCGTCAGCTTCACCGAGCATCATTTCCATATCGAGGGGTTCGAGGTTTCGAACAATCCGGTGCTGCTCGACCTGTATTTCGCGATGCAGACCAAGCGCATCCGGGTCGGCCAGCTTGGCATCGTGCTGCCGGCCGCCAACCCGATGCGGGTGGCGGAGGATATCGCCATGCTCGACCACATGACCGGTGGGCGGGCGAATGCGGGGTTCGCGCGCGGCTATCAGCGGCGTTGGGTCGATATCATGGCACAACAGACGCACGGTGTCAGCGGCGCCCTGCCGCACCAGCACGATGCGATCGACGCGGCCAATCGCGCGGCGTTCGAGGAAAATTGGACGATCATCAAGAAGTGCTGGACCGAACAGATGCTGACCCACGACGGGCAGTTCTGGAAAGTGCCGGCGGGCGAGACCCCTTGGACGCTGCCGACCACCGAAAAATGGGGCGCCGGGGTGGAAAACGGCATCCTGAAAGCGGTCGGCACTGTGCCGAAGCCGTTGCAGAAGCCGTTCCCGCCGGTGTTCCTGCCGTTCGCGTCGTCGGAGAACTCGATCCGCTGGGCGGCCCGCGAAGGCGTCACGGCGATCCTGCCGGCGATGCTGCCGGTCTACGAAGAGCCGCTGTACGACGTGTATGCCGAGGTCTCCGGCCGGCCCCGGGTGGAGGGCACCGCGCTGCTGCGCGACGTCATCATCGCCGACACCGACGAGGAAGCGATGGCCTTGTGGGCCGATTCCGGCCAGTTCACCGGCCGCGCCTGGTTCGAACCCTTCGGCTTCCGTCGCGGCATGTTGGATCCGAAGACCGGCGAATATTTGACCCCCGAGCAGGCGGTGAAGGAAGGGTATATTCTGGCGGGGACGGTGGACACGGTGATCCGGGGCCTGGAAGCCAATTTCCGCCGCCAGCCGGTGGAGTGGGTGTTCTGCTACACCTATAACGGGCTGGTCCCGCACGCGAAGCTGATGCACTCGATTGAGCAGTTTTGGACCAAGGTTATGCCGAAATTCGCGTAGAAACGCTTGCCTAGGGGGCGCCGCCCAGGTATCGGTGCGCCCCTTATCAATCTCAGGAGAGAATACGATGGGCTACAGGGTCGCGGTTGTCGGCGCCACCGGGGCGGTCGGACGCGAAATGCTGAAAACCCTTTATGAGCGCAATTTTCCGGCAACGGAAGTGATCGCGCTCGCGTCCGGCCGTTCGACCGGTATGGAAATCTCCTACGGCCCCAAACAGGTTTTGACGGTTAAGAACCTGGAAACATTCGACTTCACCGGCACCGATATCGGGCTGTTCAGCCCCGGTGCCGCGGTGTCGGCCATTCATGCGCCGCGCGCCGCCGCGCAAGGCTGCATCGTGATCGACAACACCAGCCAGTTCCGCATGGACCCCGATGTCCCCTTGGTGGTGCCGGAAGTGAACCCGCATCACCTGAAACAATTCGCCAAGCGGGGCATTATCGCCAACCCCAACTGCTCCACCATTCAGATGGTGGTGGCGTTGAAGCCGCTGCACGACGCGTTCGGCATCAAGCGGGTGGTGGTTTCGACCTATCAGTCCACCTCGGGCGGCGGGAAGGAAGCGATGGACGAATTGTTCGCCCACACGCGGTCGTCCTTCGTGCACGAAAAAAGCCCGCCGCAGATCTTCACCAAGGAAATCGCCTTCAACTGCATTCCGCACATCGACAAGTTCATGGACGACGGGTCGACCAAGGAAGAATGGAAGATGGTGGTCGAAACGCACAAGATCCTCGATCCCGCGATCAAGGTTTTCGCGACCTGCGTGCGCGTGCCGGTGTTCATCGGCCACGGCGAAGCAGTCACCGTCGAGTTCGAGAACCCGATCACCGCCGGTCAGGCGCGGGCCACCCTGCGCGCCGCACCGGGCGTGGAAGTGGTCGATGTCCGCGAAGACGGCGGCTACATGACGCCGTTGGAATGCGCTGGCGAGGACCCGGTCTATGTCAGCCGCATCCGCAAGGATCCAACGGTGGACCACGGGATTTCGTTCTGGTGCGTGTCCGACAATCTGCGCAAAGGCGCGGCGCTGAACGCGGTGCAAATCGCCGAAACGCTGATCGCCCAAGGCATGATCGTGCAGAAGGCAGCGTAATCTGCCGACGGCGCTGCTGATCAACCCCAACATCATCCGCGGCCACCACGCGGATGATGTTGGGCGCGGCCGAACGACCGTGCCCGTCGTCGGCATAGCGAGGCCGCTTTGACGGAAGCTGCCTCGGGTGGCGTCCCTCTCATCGCGGCGGTTTTATCCGGTACGCATAGCGACCTTGCCGAAGCCGCCGTCATCGCTGGCGGCCCCCTCTGCGCGACCGCCGATCAACGGCGGAAGTCGAAACCTTTCCGTTCCACCTGCCGCACGAGACCGCGCCACTCGTTCAGCCCGTATTCGACCGTCGCCCGGCGCTTCTTGTACCGTTCGGCCGCTTTCTGAATGACAAAATTGCCGATGGGGACGGGATCGGCGTTCATCTGCCGCGCCAGCACTTCCAACTCGCATGCCCGTTCGAGCGACCACATGCGCATCATCGCGCCTTGCACCGTTTCGCCGAACGTCAGAAGTCCGTGATTTTCCAAAACGATGCAACTGCCGTGGGCGCAGGATTTCATCAGCTCGTCGCATTCTTCGACCGACGCCGGCACGCCGTAGGTGTGGTAAGCGATGTCGTCGTAAACGCCGAGCACATCTTGGCTGATGGGGCGGAGTCCGTTGCGCAGGAGGGAGACTGCGGCGCCGGCACGGGTATGGGTGTGCAGCACACAGTTTGCGTCGGGCCGCGCCTTGTAGATGGCGCTGTGGATGGTAAATCCGGCGTTGTTGAAACGCCCGCCGGGGGTAAGGACGTTGCCGTCCATATCCATTTTCACCAGCGAGGATGCGGTGACTTCGTCGAACATGTCGCCGTAGTTATTGATCAGGAAATGGTTCGGCTCCCCCGGCACGCGCACCGTCATGTGGGTGTTGATGGTGTCGGTCCAGCCGAGGTGTTCGTTCACATGGTACACCGCAGCGAGTTCGCAGCGAATATTCCATTCCGCTTCCGACATTTGCGGCTGTTGCAGGGCTGCTGACATTTTAGGACTCCTCAGAGACGATTGTTACGCAAGTTATTGGTGCCAGCGAGCGCGCCGATGGCGACGCTCTACGCCCCAACCATGGTATTCCGTTCACGATCCCCAAAGAATATATCGGTGGAGATCTCATCGATCCCATTGCACCCCGTATACGCCATGGTCTTATCCAGTTCGGTTTTGATAATGCCGACCGCTTTGGATGCCCCAGCCTCCCCGCCCACTGCCGTACCATACAGTGTTGCTCGGCCCGTCAGCACGCACTTGGCGCCCAGTGCCACGGCCTTGGCAATGTCGGAACCCCGCCGAACGCCGGAATCCAACAGCACGGTTATTTTGTCGCCGACCGCTTGGGCGATTTCGGGCAGCATGTCGATCGTTGCGGCGGCGCTATCCATGTTGCGCCCGCCGTGGTTGGAAACGACAATGCCGTCCACGCCGTAGCTGATGGCTTTCAGTGCGTCATCGACTCGGTTAATGCCTTTCAACATCAGAATGCCGGGCCATTTGTCGCGGAAGATTTTCACGTCTTCCCAATTCAGATTGTCCTGGCGCATGACGTCGAACATTTTCGGATCGGCCCGCAGCGCGCGTTGATATTGCGGCGGGTAGTTTTCGTTGCGCGGCATGCCGATGGTCGTGAGATATTTGACCAGGACGTTGATAAACCACTCCGGCTTGCGCATGATGTCGAAGGTAAAACGCATATTCGGCTGGAACGGGATGTTGAAACCGTTGCGCGCGTTGTATTCCCGGTTCGGCGGCACAATGGTATCGGTTGTGACGATCAGCGCTTCGAAGCCGGCGTTTTTGGCGCGCTCGATCAGGCCGTAGGACAGGTCGCGCTGCTTCCAGACATAAAGCTGGAACCAGAGGCGAAAATTGGCTTCTCGAGCGATTTTCTCCATGTTGGTCATGGCGCCGGTCGCGAGGGTGAAGGGGATCTTCGCCTTGGCCGCCGCTTTCGCCAGTTCCAATTCGCCCTCGTGCCAGCACAGGCCGGCCGCACCGGTTGGCGCAATCGCCATCGGCAGCGCGATTTCCTTGCCGAACAGCGTCGTTTTGGTGCTCCGGTTGGAAACATCGACCAAAGACCGATGCCGCAGCTTGATCCGTTCGAACGCCGCGCGATTGTTGCGCAACGCCACTTCGTCTTCCGTGGACCGATCCACGAACTCAAAAATGGCCTTGGGTAGACGGCGCTTGGCCGCATCCCTGAGATCGAACACATTGTAGCAGTCATCCAGCCTGGACATCGCGGTCTCCTTTGTTGGACCGATGATGGGGCCGGGGGCGGGCTTGTCAAGCGACTGGGAACATCGATCGTGCCGGACGTGACCCGATATGCATTGATTCTGCTGGCGATTGCACGACCGGCGGCGGCGCAGACGCGGCAGACAGAGGCCGAGATTTACGCCAAAAACCTCCTGCCGATCTGCCGGGAGAAATACGTCCCGTTGCGCGAACAATGCGCGGCCAATCGTCGCGCTTTTATCGAGGACACCGCCACGGCCCTGGCCGGAGAACCCGCCGCGATGGGTCGCATGGCCAACCACCTCGGCCCCCACCTGGCGTCGCCTGCACGCAGCGGTGGAGCCGAACGCTATGACGCGCACGCTGGCAGCGATCGCCTGCGACGGTCTGTCGGAGGCAGATCGCGCCGCCGCCTTCAGGCAGGCCGATCGACTTCGGGAAGCATGGCAGTCGAAAGCGGGAGAATCGCCCCCATCCAGGTAGCGTGCAGGGTGTGATCGTCGCGCGGCCGTCCGGCTTCGGGGTGCAGCAGCACGGTCAGACCCATCCGATTCATCGCAATGAACGGCGCCAAGGTCGCGAATTGGTCGGGTGCGAAGGCAACCTGATACATCGCCGTCGGATGGGGACCGACGGGAACATCGTGCCAGCGGCCCATGCGGACGGTGAATTTTTCCTCGATCCATTCCCGCAATTGGGCGGCGCGCGGGCGGCTTTCTGCGTCGTAGTAGATGTGTGCGTGCCACTCGTAGATTTTCGCGGGGTCGATCATGATGCCTCCAGCAAGTGTTTTACGTCGCGTTTCACGACCTTCCCGTATCCCGATTTCGGCAGTTCGGGCCAAAAAGCAAAGGTCGCCGGCCATTTGTATTTCGCCAATTTGCCGTCGATATGGGCGAACAAGTCTGCCTCACCGACCGACGCGCCTTGTGCCAGAACCAGCACGGCGACACCCGCTTCCCCCCATTTTTCGTGCGGCATACCCACGACACAGGCTTCTGTCACGGCGGGGTGGGTGAGCAAAACCTCCTCGATCTCACGCGGATAAACGTTCGATCCGCCGGAGATGTACATGTCGGATTCGCGACCGGTGATATAGACAAAGCCGCGCGCATCCATGTGGCCGAGATCGCCGGTATGGAACCAACCGAATGCCGTGGCTTTGGCGGTTGCCTCGGGGTTGTTGTGATAACCGACGAAAACCCCGGGCCCGCGCACGCAGATTTCTCCGGTGGTGGTCGGCGGAAGATGCGAGCCCTCGGCATCGAGGATGGCGACCTCCATCCCGGTGCGAGGAAAGCCGCAGGAGCCCACCGGCATCGCGCTGTCGTCGAGGCTATGCAGAGCCGGCGGCAACACCGTGATATTGCCCGTGACCTCCCCCATGCCAAAATACTGCACCAGGACGGGGCCGAGTTTTTCGAGCGCATGCACCTGATCGGAACGATACATCGGTGCGCCGGCGTAAATGACGTAGCGCAGCGACCGATGGTCGTAGTGATCCACCGCGTCGTGCCGGGTCATCATGGTCAGGATGGTTGGCACGGTGAACATGTTGGTAACGCGGTGTTTTTCCACCAGCGACCAAGCCTCTTCGCAATCCAGACGTTCGCCGGACAGCAGAATGGTCGCAGCGCCCCGCGCGATTTGCGGCAAAGCATGGATGCCGGCGCCGTGCGAGAGCGGTGCGACCACCAGGGACGCATCGTGCTCCGTTGTGCCCGGCATCAAATCGCAGAGGTGGTTGCAGACGACATAGTCCATCTGCCCGTGCGTGAGCACGCCCGCCTTGGGCCGCCCGGTTGTGCCGGAGGTGTAGAAAAACCATGCCGGATGGTCGCGATCGACATCGGCCGGGTGTCGGAAAGGATGCGTTTCAGCCGCCAGCATATCCCAGGTGAGCGGTCCGTCGCCGATCCAGATCTCCAAGCCGCAGCCGGTGTTTTCCTGCCGAGCCATCGCTGCGTGATCGGGGAAGGCGCTATCGAAAATATGCACGCTCGCCCCGGAGGATACGGCGAGGTACGAGACCTCCGGCGGGGTGAGGCGGAAATTGGTTGGGACCCAGGTCGCCCCCAGCAGCCAGGTGGCGAACATCGATTCCAACACGGCGTTGGAATTACGGGCGTGCACCAGCACCTTATCGCCGTGCTTCACCCCACGGGCCGCCAGGGCGCCGGCGGCAGCCTGCACCCGAGCGGCGAAATCGGTCCAGGTCCACACTTTATCGCGCCAGACGATGGCCGGCCGGTCGGGGAACCGGCGAGCCGTCTGAATCAGCAGATGGGCGAGATTGGCGGTTGGAATCAGCGGAGCGGCTCCAGGATCGACACGTAATTGGCGACCGCCGCGCCGCCCATGTTGAAGACTGCGCCGATGTCGGCTTTCGGCAATTGCATGCCCGCCGGGGCTTGTCCCGTCAGCTGCATCGCCGTGATCGCATGCATCGACACGCCGGTTGCGCCGATCGGATGGCCCTTGGCTTTCAAGCCGCCCGACGGATTGATCGGCAGTTTGCCATCCTTGTGTGTCCAACCTTCCAGCACCGCGCGCGCGCCTTGGCCCGGGGCGGTCAGGCCCATCGCCTCGTATTCGAGAAGTTCGGCAATGGTGAAGCAGTCGTGCGATTCGGCGAAGGACAGATCGGAGATCTTCAGATCGGCGATTTGCAGCGCCTTCTTCCACGCCATCGCCGCGCCTTCGAATTGGGTGATGTCGCGTTTGGAGATCGGCAGGAAATCGTTGACCTGCACGGCGGCGCGGAAGCGCACGGCCTTGCCCATCGCCTTTGCGGTTTCTTCGTCGCACATGATCAACGCGGCGGCGCCGTCCGAAACCAAGGAGCAGTCGGTCCGCTTCAGCGGCGGAGCGACGTACGGGTTCTTTTCGCTGACATTGCGGCAGAAATCGTAGCCCAGGTCCTTACGCATCTGTGCGAAGGGGTTGTCCACGCCGTTCTTGTGGTTTTTCGCCGCGATCGCCGCCAGGGCATCCGACTGGTCGCCATAGCGCTGGAAATAGGTTTCGGCGATCTTGCCGAAGACGCCCGCAAACCCGGCGGGGATGTCCGACTCTTCCTTCTGGTAGGAGGCTTTGAGCAAGATATCGCCGACTTCCTTGCCCGGCGTCGCCGTCATCTTCTCCACCCCAACGACCAGCGCGAACTTGCCGCGACCGGACAGGAGGAAATCCCTGGCACCGTGGATCGCAGCAGAACCGGACGCGCAGGCATTTTCGTATCGAGTGATCGGCGTGTAGCGCAGTTCCGGGACACTTTGCAGCACCAACGATGCCGGAAAATCCTGGTTGGAGAATCCGTTGTTGAACAGCGACAGGAACGTGCCTTCGACGTCGTGCGGGGCGATCCCGGCATCGGCGATCGCGGCGTTGGCAACGCGGCCGATCAGAGATTCGATATCGGCATCTTCCAGGCGGCCGAAGGGCGAGTGCGCCCAGCCAACGATGCAGGCTTCGGTCATGTGCGTGTCTCCTGTTCCGCGCTTTGCGGCAAGTTGGCGTCGGTTGCGGGTTTGTCAACCGAGCGCTGTGTCAATACCCCATCAGGGTGGCGTAGCGATCGCGATGGAAGACGGAATCGCCGAAGGTCGCCTGCGCGACCCGCGCGCGTTTCAGGAAAAACCCGATTTCGTGCTCGTCTGTCATGCCAATGCCGCCGTGCATCTGCACGCCCTCGTTGCCGCACAAATAGATTGTATCGTTGGCTTTGGCTTTCGCCAGACTGATGAGCGCCGCAGCGTCCGGACGCTGTTCGTCGAGCGCCGACAAGGCGGCAACGACGGCGGATCGGGTGACCTCGATCTCGCAGAACATCTGTGCGGCGCGGTGCTTCAAGGCCTGGAATGTGCCGATCTGCACGCCGAACTGCTTGCGATCCTTTAGATATTGCACCGTTCGCTCGAACGCCTCGGTCGCGCTGCCGAGCATTTCGGCCGCCAGACAGGCGCGCGCGCGATCCAGCACGGTGTCGAGCAGCGCCGTCCCACCGCCGAGCCGCTCGGCGGGCGCGTGTTGCAGCGTCACGATCGACGCATTGCGGCTGTCGACCATGGTTGTGCGGGTGCGGGTAACGCCCGGTGCCCGGGGATCGACCAGATAGAGCCCGATCCCTTCGCTATCGCGGGCCACGACAATCAGGAGATCGGCGATATGGCCGTCGAGGACGAAGCGTTTCTCGCCCGTGAGATGGCAAGAATCGTCGGCAATTGTCGCGATGCGGTGCGGTGCATGCCGCGCGCTTTCCTCCAGCGCCAGTGCGACGATCAGGTTCCCCGCCACCAACGGCGCCAGATATTCGTCCTTCTGGCCGGCCGATCCGCCGAGATCCAGCAGGCTGGCGCCAAGCAACGCGGTCGATAGCAGAGGGGTGGCAGCAAGGGTGCGACCGGCGGCTTCCATCGCCTGCCCTAGACCGGTCACGCCGAAGCCGGACCCGCCGTAATCCTCCGACACCAGGAACCCGGTCCACCCGAGCTCCGCCATCTGCCGCCATAGCGCTCTATCGAAACCGTCGGGGTCGCTATCGTCGCGGAGTTTGCGCAGTGCGAGGATGGGGGACCGTTCGCGGAAGAAGTCCAATGCGGTGTCCCGCACCATGCGGGTTTCTTCGTTCAGGATCAGGGTCATGCGCTTCAATCCGGCAAGCCAAGCACGCGCTTGGCAATGATGTTGAGCTGGATCTCGGACGTGCCGCCCTCAATCGAATTGGCCTTCGAGCGGAGCCATTCGCGGGTGAAGCGTAGCTCGTCGTCGGCAAACCCCTCGCCTTCCCAGCCGAGGCCCTGAAACCCTTCGCTTTCCAGGATCGTCTCGTAGCGTCGCTTGTTCAGTTCGGTGGCATAGTATTTGAACATTGCCGATAGCGGGCCCGGCGGTGCGCCGGATTCGGCTTCCTCGGCGGCTCGGCGTCGGGTCAGTTGGAACGCCGCCGCATCCATCGAATAGGCTGCAAGGCGATCGCGTAGGACGGGATCGGCAACCTTACCGTCGATTTCGCCCAAATGCATTTTCGCCACCGCTTCGGGCGGCGTTTCGAATTTCGCGGCGGCTCGGGCGCCGATCCCACCGATCCCCTTGCGTTCGTGTTCCAACAGCCGCTTGGCGATGGTCCAGCCCTTGTTGAGCTGCCCCACCAGATGGGAGGCGGGCACCTGCACGTTCTCGAAGAATGTTTCGCAAAACACAGACTTCCCGCTGATGAGCTTGATCGGCCGGGGCCGCACCCCTGGATCGTTCATGTCGATGAGCAGGAAGCTTATGCCGTCGTGCTTGCGTACGGTGGGGTCGGTGCGGACGAGGCAGAAAATCCAATCCGACAGATGCGCGTTCGACGTCCAGATCTTATGGCCGTTCACCAGGAAATGCTCGCCTTGCAGCACGGCGCGGGTGGACAGGCTGGCAAGGTCGGATCCGGATCCGGGTTCGGAATAGCCCTGGCACCAGCGGATTTCCCCGGTCACGATTTTGGGGATATGGGTCTGGCGCTGTTCCTCGGTGCCGTATTCTAGGAGGGTCGGACCCAGCATCGAAAGGCCCATTCCGCGCAGCGGTGTGCGGCAGCCCAGGTCCTGCATTTCTTCGTCGAGGACGGTTGCCTCCTCGGCCGAGAGCCCACCGCCGCCGTATCGGGTAGGCCATGTCGGCGCGGTCCAGCCTTTTGCGGCCATCCTGTCGAGCCATATTTTCTGTTCGGGGCGCACATACGATGCGCGTTTGCCGCCGGCGACCTGTTCGTCCTCGGGCATCCAGGTACGCATAGCGGGCGGGCAATTGGCTTCGAGCCAAGCTCGGGTTTCCTGGCGGAAGGCGGCGAAGTCGGTCATCGGTTGTTTCCTCCGGTCTTGCGGAGTTTCGGCCAACCGAGCCTGGGGTCAAGTGGTGCGGTGGGAGCGGTGTGCCCGGGGGAGAGGGCGCACAACTTTTACCATTTGTGCGAGCGATTTTATCCGTATATTTCGCCCAAGCGCCGGATGGAGCCCAGCACCTGTTCCTGCGGCAAACCGGGCCATTGGACGCGCATGATCATGTGGTTGACGCCAAGCTTTTCCTCCCAGCGAGCGATTTCTTCCTTCACATAGACCTTGTCGCCGATGATGAAGCGATCGCGGGCGACTTCCTCGAAGCTCATGTGGGCGGTCGGGCTTTCCATGCCCCATGCGGCGTAGGAGTTGTATTTGTATTCCAGCGCCGCCCGGCATTCGTCCATGGCTGTCTTGTGGTTGGCGCCGACATAGCATTCGCGGGCGATGGGGAATTCCGACACCGTCTTGCCGAGACCGGCGAGTGTGTCCCGGTAGACTTTCATCAGCGGTTCGGTGGCGCCCAAGGTCGTGGCATTGGCGATCAACCAGGCGTCGCCGATCCGGGCGGCGCGCTTTACGGCGGCCTCCACCAGACCGGCGATCCACACCGGGGGGCCGCCGGCCTGCAAGGGCTTGAGGCTGATGCCGTGGTCGGTGACCGAGTAGAAGCGGCCGTGATGGGTGACCCGATCTTCGGTCCACAGGCGGCGGATCAGACCGATGCTTTCGGAAAACCGGGGTGCGCGCTCTTTCAGCGACACGCCCATCGCCTCGAACTCGCCTTCGCGGTAGCCCAGGCCGACACCGAGGATGAACTTCCCGCCGCTAAGCACATCCATCGTCGCAGCTTCCTCGGCAACGTGGACCGGGTTTTCCAACGGTAGCAGAAGGATATTGCCGCCGATGGTCATGCCTTCGGCCTCCCGCAGCAAATAGGCCATCATCGGTGCGATTTGCAGCATTTGCAGCGGCGCAGTCAGGTAGTGATGCGGGAACAGCAACGACTGGAACCCGGATTGGCGGGCGATGCGCACCTGTTCGACCAATTCCGGCACACGAGCGGCGAGGTTGTCGCCTTCGGGGAATTGGGTATTGATGAACATACCGATTTTCATAGTTATTGGTCCTTCGATCAGCGATCGCTGAAGAGCACGCCGCCCTTCGCCTTGTTTTCCTTCGGCGATTCCACGATTTGCACCATAACCCGGTCGGGTGCGACGTCGAAATGGCGGACCACGGCGTCGGTGATGTCCTTCACCAGCGCACGTTTCTGGTCGATGGTGCGGCCTTCGACGGCGTGGATGTAGACTTCGGGCACTGGGATTCTCCTGGTCGGGTCGTTGCGTGGGCCAGGATGCCATACCGGGTCGTTCGGCGCGATCCAGGGATCGCGGCCGGTCCCCAACCAGCGCGATCTTCATGCGGCACCTCGAACCGAGGGCCGCAAGTTTGGAAGGGAACTCAGCAGTTCAGACGGTAAACCCGCCGTGCCGTGCCTGCGAAGATGGCCTTCTTCTCGTCGGCCGAACAGCCGGAGGCCAGTCGCTTCAGCGCGTTGAACAGTGCGGCGAACCCGATGCCCATTTTCTCGACTGGGAAATTGCTTTCGGCGATGCAGCGGTCGGCACCGAACAACTCGATGCAAGTTTCGACATAGGGGCGCCAATGCGCGGCAAGTTGCTCCGACGACGGCGGTGCGTCGAGCCCGAGATAATCGTAAGCAGCCAAGCGCATCATCATGCCGCCCAGTTTCATCGTGACATTTTCGCATCGCGCCAGGGCGGTCGCGTTCTTTTTCCAGTCGGCGAAGACCTCATCGGCTTTGCCGGCATAGCGGCCGTAGCCCAAGGGTCCGCCGCAATGGCCGACAACAATGTTGGATGACGGGAAGGCCCGAGCGAGATCGACGATGTCCGGCATTTGCGGATGGAAGCCCCAGGCATCCAACGACAAGCCCAACGCGGCCAGTTGTTTCATCCCGGCTCGGAAATCTTCCCGCAAGTACAGGCCCGGCTGCATGTCCGGCGCGCTGTTGCCGATGATGGGATCGGCATCGTAGCCGCAGGAATGTCGGACGCCACGGAACCGCCCGCCGCCGGCACGGATATGGGCTTCGAGCACCGGGATAACCCAATCGCCCTTGGTCAGATCTGCGTAGCCCACGATCCCGGCGGCGACCTTGGTTTTGCCGTAGCCCCCGCTGTCGGCTATCGCCGCGATTCCAGCGACGAATTCGGTTTCGCCGACCGGGCGCATCTCGACCGGCCCATCTTTGCGATACATCGCGTGGCACTGGAGGAACACACTGCCGACGATGTTGTGGCCCGTGGCGCAGTCGGCCAGGAACTCATGCAGCAGATACCGAAAGCTTGGCACATCCCAGGATTCGCCGCGGGCGCCGCCTCTGGTACGTTCCCAAAGGTGATGATGGGTGTCGATAATCTCCAAATCGGGTTCGATGATTGGCTCTGGCGGGGCCTTAGCGAGCCAGTCTGTCCGCGTCGGATAAATGCGGCCGAAGGCGGTTTTGGTTGGGCCATCGGCCATTGGCGTTTCTCCCATGCGCGTGTGCCGGGATTACTGCACGGACGCGGCCGAGGCTCAAGCGGCGGTGGAGCCTCGGCCGCTCAGGCGACCCCGCTTTTCCGCAAGGCCAACCGAACGGCGTCGGCGAGCATGGCGTCCTGGAAGGCATTGTCGTGCAATTGCAGCTTGGCATAGGCGCCGAGGTTGTTCAGATCGGCGCGCAGGGACCGCGGTGGCGCCGGCGGGGCGGGCAACGCCGGGAAAAGCGTTGCTGCGCTCCGGTTCGGGAGCGCGGGTGCCGCCGCCGCCGGTAATGTCGCTGTCGCGGACAGCACGGGTGCCGGTTTTTGCATAGGCGCCGCCTGGAGACGCCGATCCTTGCGTCGTACTGCCTTGGACCGAACCGCCGGCGGCAGCGCTAGGCTGGCGGCACGCGCAAGGCCGTCGATCGCACGGGACAGGCGTAGGGCGGTTTTTTCGTGCAGCGCGGGGTCGCTCAATCGCCGGCAGGCGCTGTTGCGCACGGCATTCAGCAGGGCAATCAGGTCGGGACTCAACCCACGCGACAGCCCGATATCCCGGCGGTAGACCCGCAAACAGCGCGCGAGGCCAGTCACGCAGCGAAAGAATGCCAGTGCCAACAGCAGTGGCGCTTCGGTCTTCATGGCTCTAGCCGCAGCATCGCGCAACGCGGCTTCCAGCCCGGCGAGTCCTTCGGCGGTGTCGTCTTGGGGTATGGCGGTCATCGGGATCTCCTGCATACAGGAAGGTTCATTGTATGTTCCAAAATAGCAATTCAAGATTGCTTGTCAATATATTTTTGCTCGGAAATATAGGTGCAGGCTGGCGGGCACAGTGCTATGATGAGGCGCGAAAGCCTTGCGCCATAAAGCCGGCACGGGGCTGGCAACGGCGCCGGCAAAATGGTACCGAGTGACCGTATTCGATCCGTTGGAGACCGTCATGGCTGCTATCGTAGATGTCACTGCTCGCCAAATCCTCGATTCCCGCGGAAATCCGACGGTCGAAGTGGATGTAACCCTGGAAAGCGGCGCCATGGGCCGAGCGGCGGTGCCGTCGGGGGCCTCCACGGGCGCATACGAAGCGGTGGAGCTGCGGGACGGCGACAAAGCCCGCTACGGCGGCAAAGGCGTTTTGAGCGCGATCCGCTACGCCGAAGGGGAGATTTTCGACGCCATCGCCGGGATGGAAGCGACCGATCAGGTCGAAATCGACAATGTCATGATCGACCTCGACGGCACGCCGAATAAAGCGCGGCTTGGCGCCAACGCCATTCTTGGGGTCTCGCTGGCCGTGGCGAAGGCGGCGGCGGCCGATTTGGGCATGCCGCTCTATCGTTATGTCGGTGGCGCATACGCCCGTACTCTGCCGGTGCCGATGATGAACATCGTGAACGGCGGCAAGCATGCCGACAATCCGATCGACATCCAGGAATTCATGATCCAGCCGATCTCGGCACCCACCGTCGCCGATGCGATCCGCATGGGATCGGAGATTTTTTCGGCCCTCCGCCAGGGGCTGCACGACGCCGGGCACAATACCAATGTCGGCGACGAAGGCGGGTTCGCCCCCAACCTCAAATCCGCCGACGAAGCACTTGGTTTCATTACTAAAGCCTGTGAGAAAGTCGGCTATCGTCCGGGCGAGGATGTGACATTCGCGCTCGATCCGGCATCCACCGAGTTCTACAAGGATGGGCTCTATTGCCTCGATGGCGAGGGTAAGAAGCTCGATGGCGCCGGGATGGTGCGGTATCTGGAAGACCTCTGCCGCCGTTATCCGATCGTGTCGATCGAGGACGGATGCGCCGAAGACGACTGGGAAACCTGGAAACTGCTGACCGACACCGTCGGCAAAACAGTGCAAATCGTCGGCGACGACCTGCTGGTGACAAACCCCGAGCGGCTGCGTCGTGGCATTGCGCTGGGTTCGGCGAATGCGATTCTGGTGAAGGTCAATCAGATCGGTACCTTGTCCGAAGCGCTGGAAGCCGTCGAACTGGCCCATCGTGCTGGGTGGAAGGCGGTCATGAGCCACCGTTCCGGCGAGACCGAGGATGCGACGATCGCCGACCTCGCCGTCGCGACCAATTGCGGTCAGATCAAAACAGGTAGCCTGTCCCGCAGCGATCGCACTGCGAAATACAACCAGTTGATCCGGATCGAAGAGCAACTGGGCAACGCCGCGCGCTATGCAGGGCGGACCATTCTGCGGGGCTGATAGCTGTTCGGGCCGTCTTCCCGGTATCGTTTCAGCGCACCGCCGGGGGACGCCGCAACGCCCAGAACGCCACGCTGCCGCAGAGGTAGAAGGCGATCGCCAGCCAGAATGCGGCGCGATAGGTCCCGGTCATATCGTAGACGAAGCCGGCCATCCACGCGCCTGCCCCGGCTCCGACCCCGGTGCCGATCGAAATTACACCCAAAATCGTGCCCAGGTTCGGACCGGGAAATAGATCGGCGGTTTTGGCTGTGATTGCCGGGCCGCGCGCGCCCCAGGTCAGCCCGAAGAAGCACGAATGCAGCCAAAGCAGCAGATGCTGGTCGGGCCCTGTTATCATCAGCGCACAGGCCACCCCGACGATCGAAGTCCCATAGGTCGCGACGGCAGATAGCTCCCGCCCGACGTAATCGGACAGCGTACCTGTGACGATCACCCCCGGCAGCGATAGAAAAGCGCCCATACCCAGCACGCTGGCGGCGTAGAGTTTGTCGAAACCGATGTCGATGGCGAAGGCCAACTGGTGCAGCGCGACCAGGAAGCTGCCCAGGCCGGTGAACACGTAGACCAGCATCAGCAGCCAAAAATGCGGGGTTCGCATCGCCTGCTTCAGCGTCCATCCTTCGACCGACGCGGCCCGTCTTGCGGCTCGGCTACCTGGCGCAGGATCGGTGCCGCGGAACAGCAGTCCCAGCGGGACGATCAGGGCCACCATGAACAGGCCCTGCCATGTGTATGCGCCGCGCCAGCCCAGGCCGGACACCATCATCGTGGAGAGCGGGGCGGAAAAGGCACGGGCGAACCCGTTGGCCGACTGCACCACAGCAACCGCCATGCCGCGATTTTTCACGAAATGTCGCGACAGCAGCGGCACGAAGACCACCAGCCCCAGACAATTGGCGCCAAGGGTCATCAGCACGCCATACAGCAGCCACATGTGCCACAATGCGTTGGCGTAGGCGCTGGCAATCAATCCGGCGGCCAGCAGGCAGCCCCCGCCAAGGATCAGGCGGCGCGGCCCCAGCCGATCGACCAACATGCCGACTAGCGGGGAGGACAGCCCGCTCACGATCTGCGACACCGAATAGGCGACCGAAGCGTCGGCCCGTGTCCAGCCGAATGCCTCGATAAAGGCGATCAGGAAGACGGTGTAGGAGTGCATGAACCCCGCACCGACGGAAAACGTCGCGAAGGCCGCACCCAGCAGAAGCCAGGATCGCGTCGGGGACAGGCCAGTTTGGGGGAGTGTTGGTTGGGACATGGCGGAACCGTTTGAGCACGCGGTCCCGCCATATGGCCAGCGGTCGGGCCGTCTACTTAATCAACCCAGCACTGCGCGGCAGTGTCAGCGACAACTCGGGGATGCAGATGATCAGCATCAGCCCGATCAGCAGCGCGATCATATAGGGCCAATAGGTTTTGGCATGCTGCCAAACCGTCACATCGGCGAAGCGCAGCGCCATCAGCAAGCCGACGCCCAGCGGCGGGGTAAACAGGCCGATGCCCACGGCTGCTGTCTGGACGATGTCGAAATGCACGGGATGCACCCCGATTTTGGTGGCAATCGGGAACACGACGGGGATCAGCACCACGGCGGCCGGCAAACCCTCCAGCAGCATGCCGAACACCAGGGTCATCATCGCGACACCGGTCAGGAACAGCCATTGATGCCCGGTCAGCGGTGCCAGCACCCAACCCAGGAACTGCGGCATGCCCGACAGGCCCATCAGGTATTGGAAGATGGTGGCGACGGCCAACAGAAAGACGACGACGCCGGTCAGGACGCCAGCCTCGTACGCTATGACCAAGATCTGCATCCAAGTCACATTGCGATAGTAGAATTTCGACGCCAGTAGGGAATACAGCGCGACGATCGCCCCGGCCTCAGTCGCGGTGAAAGCGCCAAGGTAGAAGCCACCCAGGATGACAATGGGGATCACCATGGGCACCGCCGCGTTTTTGGATGCTTCGATCAATCGAGCGAAACTGGTCGCTGTGTCCTTGGGCCAGCCCATGACGTGGGCCTGGATCGTCACCAGCACGCACAGGCAGCAGCCGATGACTGCCGCTGGGACGAAGCCAGCCAGGAACAGCGCCACCGCCGACTGGTTGGTGACAGCCGCGATCACGATCATGAAGATCGCCGGCGGCACCAGCATGCCCATCGCGGTGCCGGCGGCGATTAGCGAGGCCGCGTCCTCGGCTCGGTAGCCGGCGCGCTTCAGCGGCGGGACCAGGGCGGAACCGAGGGCGGAAACCTCGGCCATTTTCGAGCCGCAGA
This sequence comes from Acetobacteraceae bacterium, assembly GCA_025354865.1. Lineage (GTDB taxonomy): Bacteria > Pseudomonadota > Alphaproteobacteria > Acetobacterales > Acetobacteraceae > Rhodopila. The sequence continues at coordinate 27,350 of JANXMB010000031.1, forward strand.
TGTCGGAGAAGAAATACGACACCACGATCACCGACATCCCCAATCCGCCGCGTAGCCAGCCCACCATTGCTCGGGCCAGTTCGACCAGGGAGTTGGACATGCCCGCCCGTTCCATCAAGGAACCGGCGAAGACGAAGGACGGGATCGCCAGCAGCACCCAGCTTTGCGACGCGGCGATCATCGTCGAGCCCAATTGTTGCAGCGGATAACCGCCGATCAGAAGGCCGACGACCGCCGATGCGCCCAGGCAGAACACGATCGGCAACGACAGGGCGAGCAGCCCGACGAACACCAGTACGGTGATAAGCAGCAGCACGATTATTCCCCTTCGGCCGGCGCCAAGGCCGATTTCACCGCATATACCGCCATGAGCAAGCCGCCGACCGCAGCCGGTGCGTAAATCCACGCGAGGCTGAATTCCAAGCCGGGGGAGGTCAGCGAGGCGTTCAACACCGCCAGCTTGTAGCCCAGCCATGCTACCAGGAGCGCAAAGGAGCCGATGACGACATGGTTCGAATAGTGGATCGCCCGGCGCACCGCTGGCGGGAACCGATGCACCAGGACAGCAAGCGCGAAATGGCTCCGTTCCGCCACGCCGATGGCCGCGCCGATCAGTGTGAGCCATGCCAGCGCCGTCTCGCCGACTTCTTCGACCCAGAAGAAATTGACGGGATCGGTATCCAGCCAGTTGGTGATCGGCAGCAGGATGTAGCGGGCTAAGACGCCGAACAGCATGGTGCCGATGGCGCCCAGTACCAAGGCGCCGACGACGATCTTCGGGATTGCCTCTACGGCGCGCAAAGCGGGGGACTGCATGCGGGTCAGGCCTGCGTCGCCGCGAGTAGGTCCCACAATTCCGGGTACATTTTCTGGTACACCGGCCATATTTTCTCTCGCGCGACCTTCATGAAGGCCTCCCGGTTGGGGTTGTTGATGGTCATCCCCAAAGGCTCCAAAGCGGCTTTGGCGCTTTTTTCGGTGTCGATGTCCTGCGTCGGGCCGGTTACTTTGCCCTGCGCCTCCCGGCCGGTATCCAGCACCAGCTTCTGTTGCGCCGGGGTCAGACTGTTGAAGATGCCCAGGTTCATCGCGACGCAGGTCGATCCGTAGTTATGCCCGGTCAGGGAGTAGAATTTCGACACCTCGTAGGCTTTCAGCGGCACCATGTTGACGACCGGCAGATCGGCGCCGTCGATCACGCCTTGCTGTGCGGCGGTCATGACCTCGTTCCAGCCGAGCGGAACGGCGACGGCGCCGAGGCCGTTGACCGTGTCGGTGAACACTTTCGACGGTTGGGTGCGGATCTTGAGACCGCGCAGGTCCTTTGGTTCGACGATCGGGCGTTTGTTGTTCCAGAAATGGCGGAAGCCGTAATCGAAGAAGTAGTTGATTTTCACGCCGTATTTTTCCTGGAACACCTTGTCCAGCTTGTCGCCGACACTGCCGTTCAACAGCTTGTACGCGTGATCGTAGGATTGGATGAGGTAGGGCACCAGGAAGACGCCCATTTCCGGGAAGATGGTGGCCGCCGCGCCGGACGGTGTGCCCATGAAGATGTTGCCCGATTTTACCCCGTTGAGGATGTCGATCTCCTTGGTCATCAAGGTGCCGCCGTGGAACTGCACGTCCAACTCCCCCTTGGAGCGTTCGGTGACCGCTCGGGCGAACCATTCCAGTGCGACCGCACCGGATTCGGGCGGCGGTACGATATGGGCGATGATCAGCTTCTTCGGCGCGGCCTGCGCGAAAACCGGGGCTTTGCCAGTTGCGAGGATGCCGGCAAGGCCGGCGGCGGCCTTCAGGACCGTGCGACGGGGCGCGGGCAGAATGGGATACGGAACCATGGCTGTTGTCTCCCTCGAAGTTTTTGGCTTGCTTGCGGTGCACCGTAGAGCAGTGGCAGGCTTTGGGAAACAGGCACACCGGGGCTAAATTCGACCCTCCGGCAAACACCCCCAGCGCTGGGTGCCGATCGCAACGATGAAGGAAACACTTATGCCGAACGCCGTTCAGGAACACTTCGTGCACGGCCACTCCAAATGGGGTCCGGCCGATCAGATCGGCGCCGGCAATCTGCTGACCGCCGAGAAGCGGCTGGCCGCGCTCGGGTCGGTCGCGCAGGGGCGGGTCTACGACCTCAGCCACGAGATCCATATGGGGGCGCCGTACATGGCGCCGAATCAGACACCTTATTTGATGTCGATCTGGGCGTCGTGGAAGGACAGCGTCAAGCGCCGCCGCGCCATGGGCATGCGCAACGATGCCGGCACCAACCTCGAACGCATCGAAATGACCACCCATGTCGGTACCCATATCGACGCACTCGGCCATTTCTCCAGCGGCGACTATTTGTTCAACGGATTCTGCGCGCCGGACGTGGTGACCGATTGGGGCCTGACCAAGCTGGGGATCGAGAACGTGCCGCCCATTATCACCCGGGGTCTGGTGTTCGATGTCGCCGGTCTCGACGGCAACGCTCACCTCGAACCCGGTCGCGTCGTGACGCCGGACGATCTGGCCCGCGCGGCGAAGGCCGGCGGCTTTACCGTCGAACCCGGGGATGTTGCGTTGGTCCGCACCGGTTGGGGCCGATATTTCGCGCTCGATAATGCCAAATATCTGACCGGGGAGCCGGGCATCGATGTCCCCGGCGCGAAATGGCTGATCGACCAGGGCGTTGCGGCGATCGGGACCGACAATATGGCGGTGGAGGTCCTGCCGAATCCCGACCATGGCCTCGGGCTGCCGGTGCACCAGTATGCGCTGTCGAAATGCGGCGTCTATCTGATCGAGAACCTCGCGTTGGAGGAACTGGCGCGGGATCGCGTTTCGACTGTGTGCTTCGTGCTGCTGGCGACCAAATTCAAGGGCGCGACCGGCTCGCCGGTGCGGCCGATCGGGATGGTCTGACCGCGCGCCAACCGCTTTTCCAGCCGGCCCGCCAGCATGCCATCCCGCCTAAGCCGGCGGCGATGGCCGAGGCAACGACGGTGGCCAGGGCGTAGATCTCCGGCGTGACGCCAAGCCGCGTCATGGAGAATACCGCCATCGGCAGCGTCGTTGCGCCGGGGCCGGAGGCGAAGCTGGCGACCACCACGTCGTCCATCGACAGGGTGAACGCCAGCAGCCAGCCGGACATCAGCGCAGGTGCCATCAGCGGCAGGGTCACGCGGCGGAACACCGTCCAGGCCGGCGCGTAAAGGTCCGCCGCCGCTTCCTCCAGCGCTGTGCCGGTTTCCGCAAGCCGAGCGCGGATGGCGATCGCGACATAGGCGACCGAAATCGATGCGTGGGCGATGGCGACCGTGCCCGCGCCTCGACCGGCGGGCCAGCCCGTCCATTGTTCCAGGACGACGAACAGCAGCAACAGCGACAGCCCGGTCAGCACTTCGGGCAACACGAGCGGCGCCGCCAACAAGGTTTCGAACAGGCCCCGCCCACGAAAACGCCCGAACCGTGCCAGAGCGAACCCGGCGGCGGTGCCGACGATCGTGGCTAAGGTGGCGGATGCTGCCGCGATGCGCAGCGATAACAAGGCGGCGTCGATCAGGATCGGATCGTTCCAGAGCGCCACGTACCAGCGGGTCGAAAACCCCGCCCAGGATGTGACCATGCGCGAGTCGTTGAAGCTCAAAACTATCAGAAACGCGATCGGGGCGTAGAGGAACGCGTAAACTGCCAGCAGCCAGGCGACCATCTCAGGCGGGTTCCAGCAGCGCGGCCGAATCGTTGCGCACGTTATTGACCGCCGTGGTCACCGGCCAGCGGCGGATATCGGCGGTGGAGGGTTGCAGCAACAGGGCGGGATTGCCGGCGAGCTCCCCCAGCCAAAGCGGCCAGTCGGGAGGTTCCAGAATCAGCGGCATACGCTCGTGCAGCGGGCGCAGGGCAGGGCAGGCCGGGGTGGTGACGACGGTGAAACTGCGGACGATTTCGCCGTCGGAGGATCGCCAACCCTCCCATAAACCGCCGAATACCAAAGGTGCTCCGTCGGCGCGGGCGATCGCCCAGGGTTGCTTCGCGCCTCCGGTCGCGGGGGAGGGGGTTTCCCATTCGTAGAATGCATCCGCCGGCACCAGGCAGCGCCGCCGAGCGAAGGCGTCGCGGAACATCGGGCTGGCGGTCAGGGTTTCCGCCCGTGCATTGATCGGCTGGCGCGTCGCCTTTGCATCCGTCGCCCAATGCGGCACCAGCCCCCAGCGTAGCAAATCCAGCCGGCGGTCCCGCGCCGTGGGGTGCAGGCGCACGACGGGGGCCGAGCGGGTGGGCGCCATGTTCCAGGTCGGCGCCCAATTGGGCAGCGGGCCGGCCAGTTGGAACAGCGCGGCGAGGGCATCCCCCGGCAGGAAGGCGGCGTAGCGTCCACACATGAACCGAGGTTACCATGGCCTGCACGACGGAGGAACCCATGCGCTGGATCGGACGCGCGTTTTTCTGCCTGCTCGCGATGCTTTGCGCCGTCGCGCCGAGCCAGGCCGAGCGGGTGGTGAACGTCTATAATTGGACCGATTATATCGACCCGGCGGTGCTGCGGCGTTTCACGGCAGAAACCGGTATCGCGGTGCGGTACGATGTTTTCGATAGCCTGGAAACGCTGGAAGCGAAGCTGCTGGCCGGCCATTCCGGCTACGATGTGGTGACGCCCAGCAATGAACCGAGCTTCTCGCGGCTGATTAAGGCGGGGGCGCTGGCGCCGATCGATACCGCCCAGGTGCCGAATTGGGCCAATCTGGATCCCGCGTTGATGCGGCGGGTCGCGCGATCGGACCCCGGCAACAAATACGGCGGCATATATCTTTATGGAACAATCGGTCTGGGCACCGTTCCCGCTCGGATTGCGGCGCTGGCGCCGGATGCGCCGCTGGACAGTTGGGACCTGATTTTCAAACCCGAACACGCAAGACGCATCGCCGCCTGCGGCATTGCAATGATGGATTCGGCGATCGACGTCGTGCCCTCGGTGCTGCGTTACCTCGGCAAAGACCCCGATAGCACCGATGCCACCGACCTCGCGGCGGTCGAGCGCACGCTGATGGCGATCCGCCCGTACGTGCGGACCTTCGCCAGCGGCGGCAATCTGGAGGCGTTGGCGAGCGGGCGGATTTGCCTCGCGATCGATTACTCCGGCGATGTCGTGCAGGCCGCCGCCCGCGCCAAGGAGGTCGGGAAGGGTGTCGCGGTGAAATATATCGCCCCGAGGGAGGGCGCGGAAATCGGCTTCGACATGCTCGCCATTCCCGCCGACGCACCGCACAAGGCGGAGGCGCTGGCGTTCATCGATTTCGTCCTGCGCCCGGATTCGATGGCCAGCATCACCAACACGGTGCGCTATCCCAATGCCGTGCCGGCCAGCCGCGCGGCGATCCGGCCGGAACTGCTGGCCGATACCGATGTCTTTCCGACCGACGCGCAATTGGCCGGTTTCTTCACCATCGGTCCGGTGCCGCAGGCAGCCGAGCGTGCCCGATCCCGGGTTTGGGCGCGTTTCAAGGCGGGCAAGTGAGCGAACGCCTGCGAATCGGCAATCTGACGGTGCGGCTTGGCGCGACGACGGTGCTCGACAATCTCTCTCTGTCGGTCCGGCGGGATGAGTTGTTCGTGTTGCTCGGTGCCTCCGGCTCCGGGAAGACCACGCTGCTGCGCACGATCGCCGGATTTGCGCGGCCGGCGGCGGGGCAGATCGTTCTGGACGGGCAGGATATCGGCGGTTTGCCACCGCACCGCCGGCCGGTGAACACCGTGTTCCAGTCCTACGCCTTGTTCCCGCACATGACCGTCGCCGCCAATATCGGCTTCGGCCTCCGCCGCATGGATCGCGCCGCCGCCGCCGCTCGGGTGCAGGATATGCTGTCCCTGGTGCGGTTGGAGGGGCTGGCGGATCGGCGCCCGAACCAGTTGTCCGGCGGCCAGCAACAGCGCGTTGCCCTCGCGCGCGGGCTGGCGCCGCGCCCGTCGGTGCTGCTGTTGGATGAGCCGTTATCCGCCCTCGACCGCGCGCTGCGGGCCGAGACTCGGGACGAGTTGGTGCGCTTGCGGCGGCAACTCGGCACCAGCTTCATCCTGGTCACCCACGATCAGCACGAGGCGCTGACCATGGCCGATCGGATCGGCGTCATGCGCGACGGCCGGATGGTGCAGGTTGGCACGCCGGTGGAGGTCTACGAGCGCCCCAATTGCCGTTTTGTCGCGGAATTCCTGGGCGCGGCGAATATTCTGCATGGCATCGCCGACGGCGACGGTTGGATCGATCTGCCGGGTCTGGGCCGGGTGGTCGCTGCTGCCTCCGCCCCCGGCCCGGTATTGTTGGCCTTGCGTCCGGAGCGGTTGCGGTTGGAAACGGATGCAAACGAGGCGTCCGGGGCGAATCGCTTGCACGGCACGATGTTAGCTTCGGTTTACGCCGGGGAGACGATCGCCCACACGGTTCGGCTGGCCGACGGGACGGATATCCGCATTGTGCAATCCCTACACAACGGATTTGGCACCGACCCGGCACCCGGTATGGCGGTCGTTGTGTCCTGGCCCGCAGCGGCGGGGGTCGTGCTGCCGCCCGATTCCGCCACCCCGACATGACCCGCCAGCCATGACACGATTACCGGTCCTCGCGATCCTCTGGGCCTGGCTGTTCGTCCTGCTCGTTCTGCCGCTCGGTATCGTGCTGGCCATCGCGCTGGCCGATTCAGTCGATGCGGTGCCGCCCTTCGCGTTGGGCGTCTCGGTCGAGGCCTTCCGCACCGTGCTGACCGATCCGCTGTATCGCGACGCATTGCTGGCGAGCTTGCAGGTCGCCGGGGTTTCGACCGCCGCCTGCCTGCTGATGGGCTATCCGGTGGCGCTGACCATCGCGCGTGCGCCGGTGCGCTGGCGGGACCCGCTCGTGCTGGCCGCGATGCTGCCGTTCTGGACCGGGTTTCCGATGCGGATCAACGCCTGGATCGGGTTGCTGGCGGACGACGGTTGGTTGGTGGCGGCGCTGTCCTGGGCCATCGGTGCACCGATTCGGCTGCTTTATACCGACGCCGCGCTGTATCTGTGCATGATCTACACCTACCTGCCGTTCATGGTACTGCCTCTGTATGCCAGCCTGTCCCGCCTGGATCCGACCCTGCGGGAGGCTGCGGCCGATCTGGGGGCGCCGCCCTGGTTCGGCTTTCTGCGCGTGACCCTGCCGCTGTCCATCCCGGGAATCGTAGCAGGCTGCGTTTTGGTATTCGTTCCGGCGGTCGGAGAATATGTCATTCCGGAGCTGTTGGGCGGCCCGAACGCACAATTGGTCGGCCGAGTCCTCTGGGCGGAATTTTTCGCCAACCGCGATTGGCCGGTCGCCGCAGCGCTGGCAATGGCGCTTTTGCTGGTTTTGCTGGTGTTTCCGGCGGTCGTCCGAGCGGTATTTTTGCGGTCGATCGCAACGGAGAGAGAATAAGGCGGGAAATCGCACATTCGGGCGAGCGTTGCCCAAATTCCGCCATGAGTCGGTTCCATATCGTTCACCGTTCCAACCAATAGGTCGAACGATGGCACGCATGAGCAGCCTGATGCACCCCGGACGGGTCCTTCGCGAAGAGTATATGGAGCCCCTGCGGCTCGATGCTGCCGCGTTGGCACACGCGCTGGGCGTTTCCGCCGACCGAATCGTCCCGTTGATCGACGATGAGGCGCCGTTGAACTCCGATCTGGCCCTGCGCCTCGCTCGGTGCTTCCGGACCAGCCCGCAATTCTGGCTGGGCCTGCAAAGCGCCTTCGATCTGGCGACGGCCCGCATGCGCTTCGGCGCGGAAATCGAATCCAACGTGCGCCAGCTCGCCGCCTAATTCTCTGCCTTTTTACGCGCAGCGCGCCGCAGTCTGGGTTTGGGCTGCGGCGTTGTTGTGTCCAGCACGGCGTGCAGCGCGGCCACGGTTTCCGGCGGTAGGCGATGCACCGCCTGGGCCAGCCTGTTCGCCAAGGCGGTTTGTTCCGGCGTCAGGCCTGCAGTGTTGATGGTCACGCGGGGATTGGACAGTTTCGCCAGGGCCGAGAGGTCGTCGGCGTCGTCCCAGATCAGCCCGAAATACTCGTTCACCTGATGCACCAAACCCGCGCTGGGGGCGCCGCGCTTGCCGTGCTCCAGCGCGGATAAATAGGGCGCGGAGACCTGCAACGCCTCCGCCAGTTGCTTCAGCGTTACGCCGCGTTCGGCCCGCAGGCCGCGTAAGCGGGCGCCGAAGGGAGTCAATGCGCGGCTGCCGCGTGACGGCGTGTCACCGAATGCGCCGCAACAGCAGCCGCACGGAGCCGGGATTGGCGGCATGCGGATGGCTGGCGGCGAGGATCAACGGGCGGATTTCCGGCAGATTCAACCAGATCGGAAATTCCCGTTTGATCGCGCCGCCCTGTTCGCCGCTGCCCCGGCCGGTGATCACCTCTACGCAGCGCACATGGTCCGCGTGGGCGGTCCGGACGAATGCCATAAGCGCGTGGAACGCTCGCTGCGTCGTCTGCCCGTGCAGGTCCAGCCGCCGCACCGTCGGCAGTTTCCCGGCGGTAAACCGCTTCCATGTACCGGTATCGATGCCGCCGGGATGCCCGCCGACCGCAACCGGCGGAGGGCTGCGGACGCCTCGGCTGGGACGAACGGGCTCGTCCAAGCGCGCGACGATCGGTTCGCTGGCGGGCGCGTCGACCGGCGGTGCCACTGGCGCGGTGCCGCGCAGAGGCGCAATCCGGCGCGCATAATTGGCCCATTCCGTCCGATCGGTGTCCGACAGGGTGCGGCGGCGGGGCGGCATCACGGATCCCGGCTGAGGCCCTGCGCCGCCAGCGCGGCCAGATAAGCGGGCCATCGCCGCACGTGGGTCGCGCCGAGTTCGGCCAGATAGTCCCAGGTGAACAGGCCGGAGTCGTGCAGGTCGTCGAAGACGATGCGCACGGCGTAGTTGCCGACAGGCTCGATCTCCATAATCCCGACATGGCGGCGGCCGGCGATGGTTTTGCGCTGGTCGGGACCGTGGCCCTTAACCTCGGCGCTGGGGCTTTCCACCCGCAGATATTCGGCCGGCAATGCGATCACGGTGCCGTCGTCGAATGCGACATGCAGTACTTTGTCCGCCCTTTGGTAGCGGATGTCAGTGGCGATGGGCATCAGTCGTGCAACGGACGGGCTTCTTCGGGCAGCATGATCGGTATGCCGTCGCGAATCGGGTAGGCGAGGCCGGCCTGCCGGCTGATCAGTTCCCCGGCCGCGCGATCGTATTCCAGCGGGGTTTTCGTCAAAGGGCAGACCAGGATTTCCAGCAGGCGCGGATCGACCGGTGCCGGATGGGGGGTATCTGCGGTGGGTTCGGTCATGATGTCAGCTCGCCTGCCGGTGATCGTGTCAACTCGCCTGTCGGCGATCGTGTCAGCTTGCCTGCCGGCCGGGGGGAAGATCGGCGCCGGCGGCCCCCATTTGCAGCAGCGCCAGCAGCGTCGCGGCGCGATCGGCCTCGGTCGGGGCTTCCAGCAATGCCTGCTTTTCGGCCGCTTCGAACGGGCAGATCATGGCGAGGGTCACCACCAGCGTGTCGTCGGGAATGCGCCGGACAGCATCCCAGTTGGCATCGAATTTCTGCCCGACAAAATAGGCTTTGAGGGCGATGAGCAATGCCTCCCGCTCGACCGAACTGGGGTCCGGGTTGGCGTCGAGGTCGATCGGGAAGGCTGAGAAATCGGCCCGCACCCGGCGATAGCCGCGCCGTCCCGGCAGTTCTTCGGCGATTGCGAACCGAGCGAGGCCGGTCAAGGCAATCGTGAACCGGCCGTCGTCGGTTTCGCTGAACGAGGTCAGCCGCCCCAGGCAGCCGACCCGATACAAGCCCGGTCCATGCTCGTTCGGCAGCGTGTTGGGGTCGGGCTGCACCATGGCGACCATGCGGCGGTTGGCCAGCGCATCTTCGATCATCGCGAGGTAGCGGGGTTCGAAAATATTCAACGGCAGCTTGCCGCGCGGCAGCAGCAGCGCGCCGGAAAGCGGAAAGACCGCGAATTCGGCGGGCAAATGGTCCCGAGGCGTGTGGAAGGCCGGCATTCAGCTGAACAGGACGGCGGACAGGCGCCGCCGCGCGGTCTGGGTGATGGGATCGTCGGAACCCCAGGATTCGAAGAATTTCAGCAATTGTGCGCGGGCCGCGCCCTCGTTCCAGGTGCGCGCGCGGCGGACGATTTCCAGCAAGGCATCGGCGGCCTGTTCGCGTTGGTCCATGGCGTTCAGCGCGGTCGCCAGCTCGTAGCGGGCTTCGTGATCGGCCGCATCGGCGGCGAGCCGAGCCTCGTACGTCGCAAGCTTGGCGGTTGCCTCCCGGCCTTCGCGTGCAAGCGTGAGGGCACTGCGCGCACCGGAGATTTCGGCGTGTTCGGCCAATTTTTCCGGCACTTGCGCCAATGCCTCCAGCGCCTGATCCTCCTGCCCGAGCGCCATCAGTGCTCGGATCAGGCCGCCCCAGGCGTCGCCGTTTTCGGGTTCTTCGGCCAACAGGGCGCTGAACAATTCCCCGGCGGTCTGGGCGTCGCCCTGTTCGAGGGCGGCTTTCGCCTCCGCCAGCAGATCGGCTGTCGGCATGGTGCCGCCGGCTGCTTTCAGGAGGGTCTCGACGAAGCGCTTCACCTCCGATTCGGGGAGGGCGCCTTGGAACATGTCGGCAATCTGGCCCTGCCAGAAGGCGACGACGGTGGGCACGGACTGCATGGGCAGGCCCATCTGGGCCAGTTGCTGCACCAGGCCACGGTTGGCGTCGATGTCGATTTTAACCAGCTTGATGCGCCCGGCGGCGGCTTTCGTGACCTTTTCGAGGGTCGGGGTGAGCTGCTTGCAGGGGCCGCACCACGTCGCCCAGAAATCGACCAGGACGGGGATGGTGCGGGAGGCTTCGATCACCTCCTGCATAAAATTTTTCTGGTCGCCATCGACGATCGATGCGGCAGCGGTGGGGTCTTGGCCGATAATGGTATCCATGGTGTCGCGCTTCCCGGGTGTCGGACGTCAATGCCCGTATAAATGTGCCGCTTTGCGGTTGAAGCAAGCGGTTTCGTGCGTTGGCCGGACCATGACGCGCCACCGCCCCGGCGTCCAGGGTGTTGCGTGCATTCATGGGGTTGCAATCTGATTCGAAGCCCCCTATCTACCCGCTCGTTGACGGAGCGGCGGGCGTAGCTCAGGGGTAGAGCACAACCTTGCCAAGGTTGGGGTCGAGGGTTCGAATCCCTTCGCCCGCTCCAGATTTTCTCAAGAAAGTCAAGAAGTTGAAAGCAGTCCTTCGGGGCCGTTTTTGCTCAGATTACCTGGATTGCAGTGCAATCTGAGCAAAATCAACGCAATCGGCAGAAAGTCGCCGGATACCCTGTCGTGGGTTTGGCGGTACCAGAGTGCTGCTCTCCCCACATGTGCGACCACCCCAGGCGAGGTTGCCGGGAGAACCTACTCGTCGGCTTGCCGACGGTCGCACGCGTAAGCAGGACCGCCGTGTCATTCGTCGGGCGATGGAATGGTCTCTCAGCGCTCTCGGTCATTCGCCCTTCGGCGATCCGTCCCCGAGACCGCCCTTGAACCCTTGAACCCTTGGCCATTTTGGCCACAAATAGCGCGAGCGCATTTTTTTGGGCGGGACATGCAGACGCTATCGGCCAGGGACGCGAAGTACAACTTCGGTCGGCTTATCGACACGGCCAGGGCTGAACCCGTGACCGTCGAGAAGCATGGTCGGCCGGTCGTGATCGTATTGGCCGTCGAGGAGTACCAACGTTTGAAGATGATCGAATCGGAACATCGGGCGGCGGCGGTTGCTCCCGTTCCGCCGACGTAGGCAGGTGGAATGGTCAACGCGGCGGAGAGAAATCAATTGGGCGCCATGCCAAGCGGTCTTGGCAACGCTACCGCTAACCCGCTGCTGCACCATGCGTGGCCCAGCTCGGTGGCCCGCCGTCACAACGGGGGGTCAGATTTCTTACCCGGTCCACCGATCGAGAATGTCGGGCAACACGCTGCGGTTGACGGAGCTTCGGCCTGATGGACGTATTCGCATTAGACGATCACCTGCTGGCTCAGTACACCGGCTTCGCGCGATCCTTCACCCGCATCCGGTCGGCCGAACTCCAGCAAGAGGTCAACCGGCTTTATGCCGGCCGCCGCTTCTGGCCTGAGCCGCTGCTGCAACTGAACCCGCACTACGAGGGTGGCGGCTCGATCCGGTCGCTCGTCGGGGAGCGTGGGTTGGTCGAAGATTGCGCGCGAATCTTCATAGATCGGCGGGCGGCGTCGGATGCGGCCGACAAGAGCCTCAAGCTCCACCGCCATCAGGCGCAGGCCTTGGGCCTCGCGCTAGACGCTAAAAGCTTCGTGGTGACGACCGGCACTGGGTCTGGCAAGTCGCTGTGCTTTTTCATCCCGATCATAGACGCGGTTATCAAAGCAAAAAGAAAGGGAGAAAGCGCCCGCACACGCGCCGTCGTCGTGTACCCGATGAACGCGCTCGCCAACAGTCAGTTAGAAGAGCTCAAAAAATTCCTAGGCGGTCCGGGACACCCTGTCTCGGTCACATTCGCGCGTTACACTGGACAAGAGAAGCCAGAGGAGCGTGAACGAATCAAGAATAACCCGCCAGATATTCTGCTGACGAATTTCATGATGCTTGAATTGCTGATGACCCGGCAATCCGAACTGGACAAGGCAGTGATCGAAAACTGCCGGGGACTGAAATTCATTGTCTTGGATGAACTACACACCTACCGGGGACGGCAGGGTGCCGATGTCGCCATGCTCATGCGCCGTCTGCGCGCGCGTGTTGGCGATCCGAATCATCCCCCGATTTGCATCGGCACCTCGGCCACGATGGCGAGCGAAGGCATTGAAGACGACCGCAATCAAATCGTTGCGGGAGTGGCGTCACGCCTTTTCGGAACCGTGATCGCGCGCGATGCGATCGTCACCGAGACTCTGAAGCGGGCAACGAATTCTGAAAGGTCGGCGGATGAGGGGCTGACCGAACTGGGAACAAGCGTGAGGCGCGCGGCGGACGAAACGCCATATGACGGCAAATCCAATGAGGAAATCGCGTTGGATGCCCTTGCGATCTGGGTGGAAACTCGGCTCGGGCTGAAGGAGGTAAATCGCAAGCCGCTTCGTGCGAGCCCCAAATCCCTGAAAGAGGCGGCCGCTCTCCTCCATAACGAGTGCGGGCAGAACCTCAGTGTTTGTGAAGCCGCGTTGAAAAACTGCCTTCTGGCTTTCAGTCTGTCAGAGGGCGCGCGTGGTGTTGCAGGCGGTAGCGATGAGCCGCTTTTCGCGTTCAAGCTGCATCAATTTATCTCTGGCGCCGGTCGTCTGTACGCAACTCTCGACCATGCGGGATCGAGGTCGGTCACCTTTGATGGACAGGTTTTCGATCCAACGCATCCTGACAAACGCCTCTTTGCAACGCATTTTTGCCGGCGCTGCGGCCAAGAGCATCACCCCGTTAACGCGCTGAATGAAATGGGCACGACGCGTTTTGAAAAGCGCGAGATCGACGACGTGCCCATCAATGACGATGACGATACGGACGGAGCCGCTAGCCGCTGGGGCTTTCTTATGCCGGAGCCGGTGGATGGCGAATTCCTCTTTCAGGGCCGGGATGAAGACTATCCCGATCCGTGGCTCGAAGAAGGGCGTTCGGGCGAGCTCCGTTTGAAGGCAACGTATCGCAAGACGCGGGCCGAACTTGTTGCCGTTTTGCCGGATGGTTCGACTGGCCCAGGTGGTCGTCGTGCCTGGTTTATGCCGGGACGATTCAAATTTTGTCCGGCCTGCGGCGAGCACCACAGTGACTCCACGCGTGACATCAACCGCCTTGCCGCTCTCAGTGCCGAAGGGCGCAGCTCCGCTACGACCATCATCATCGCTTCGATCTTGCGCTGGATGAACGACCCTCAGTTCGCCATAGCTCCGGGCACCCGCAAAATCCTCGCCTTTACGGACAACCGTCAGGACGCTGCTCTCCAGGCTGGTCACTTTAACGATTTTCTTTTCGTAACACTGCTTCGTGGAGCGATTTTAGCGGGCCTGACCGCAGCCGGCGACGAAGGTTTGCAGGACGCCGAGATCGGCCAGGCGATCCAACGCATGCTGGGCTTTGTTTCGGCCAATATAGGGCGACGCACAGAATGGCTGGTTGAGCCCGATCTCAGGGGTGCGAACCTTCTGAATGCGGAGCGCACCTTGCGCGACGCACTG
>JANXMB010000032.1 GCA_025354865.1 Acetobacteraceae bacterium
GACGTCTTCGAGTTTGTCGTCCCAGGCATTTTGCGGCAGAATCGTCGTTGGGGCATCGTGGAAAATCAGATCGGGGACGTCGCCACTCGTCAGCGCAGCGATCGCTTTTTGGTTCAATGCCTGAAATGGCATAATGCTATTGTCGATCTTATTGCCGCTGAGTTTTTCGTAGGCGGCGATCGTTTTGCGGAACGCCTCGTCCTCGGCCTGGACAAACCCTTGGATCTGCCAAACCGTTGCTGTGATACCGGCCGCTCTGGCAATGTAGGGTCTCGACAAGGTCGCCGCTGTCGCCACAGCCAACGATCCACCGACGAATTCGCGACGCTTCATGCTCCGCATGGCCGTCATCCTTGTGCTTGAGAGTGTTCGGTTTAACGTTGTCGTTCCGATCAGCCCTTCACGCCTCCCATGGTCAAACCGGCTGCCATGTAGCGACGCGATCCGTAATACAATGCGATCGGGGGAATCGCGTAGATGATGGCGGTGGCCATCATATAATTCCATGGCGATTCGTCGCTGTTGAGGAATTGAGCCAGCGCCACGGCGACCGTCATGCTCTGCGGTGTCGATAGCATCAGGAAGTTATAGAGATATTCGTTCCACGCGAGCAGCAGCGCATAGGTCCCGACCGCAACCAATGCCGGGGCCATCAACGGAAGATAAATCCGGTAATAGATCTGCCATGGATTGGCGCCGTCGATGCGGGCGGATTCATCCAATTCCATCGGAATCGATTTCCCATACTGGGAGAAAATGAAAATCGCATAGGGCGTAGCGAAGGTTGTCAGCGTCGCAATGACCGACCACAGATTGTTGGTAAGGCCATATATTTGCATGATGCGATACATCGGGATGGCAAGGAACGACGCGGGGATCACATAGGTCATCAGGGCCGCGTTCGTCAGCATCCAACCGTTGCGCAAATGCAGCCGTCCCACGGTAAAACTAGCCAGGGACCCGATGAACAAGGTCAGAAACGTGACCATCCCGCCGACATAGAAGCTGTTGCCGAACTGGTGCCAGAAACGTTCCAGATACCAAAAATCCTGCGTGACGACGACCCGAAAGCTTTCCAGCGTCGGGCTTTCGGGGAACAGCGTCCCGCTGAATATGGCATCGTGGCTATCCAGCGCGATGGTCCACATATTGTAAATCGGGGTCACCGACCAAATCACGACAACAACGCCAAGCAGCAGGCCAAGGGCTTCGGAGGCGTAATTTTGGAGGCGATAGTACAGCTTGGAATGCCGTCGCCCCTTGACGATCGACCCGCTCATAGCTGGCCCTCCGACATACGCAACTTCCGCATCAGCAGGATTACCAGAGGTATCAACAACGGCAACGCCGACATCACCGCCGCGACACCCAGGCGCGGCAATGCCACGGTGAAGGCGTAACGAATACCCAGCGTCGCCAACACTTCCGTCGCCATCGCCGGCCCCCCGCCCGACACAAAGAAGGTCGCGTTGAAGTCGCCCAACGCGAAGACCATGTCCAGCAGCGTGCAGACGAAATAAAGGTTCGCCATCAACGGCAAGGTCACATGGGTGAATTTGCGCAGGCCGGTTGCGCCATCGACCGCTGCGGCTTCGTAAAGTTCCTGCGGCACCGCCATGCGTCCGGCCAGCAAGATCAGTGTCCAGAACGGCAAAGTTTTCCAGATATAGGCACCGATATTGCTGAACAGGCCGGTCCAGGCGTCGTTCAAATACACCGGCCCGTCGAAGCCGAATAATTCGTACAGGGCGGTGTTCAACATGCCCCATTGGCCGTTCAAAAACCAATGGATCGACATGAAGGCCGGCAAGGCTGGCGTTGCCCACGGCAGGATGAACAAGATCATCACGAATTTAGACCACCAGCGCTTCTGCATGAAAAATCCCGACAGCATAAATGCCAGGAACATCTTCACGTTCACGCCGATCCCCACGTACAGCAGCGTATTTGCAACGGCTGTCAGATAGCGCGGATCGTCGAACAACTCGCGATACAAAGCGGGATCGCTGCCCATCCATAATCCGTAACCGATTGGGTAAATCACGAAAAACAGAAACACCACAGTGTAGGGCAGCGCAAACGCCAGCGCCCAGGCGTGTTCCGAACCGTGCACCCCCGCAAACCAACCGCGCCGTTCCGCCCTGCTTCGCCCAAACTCCCTCCCGACGCTCAGGCTCGGTTGTGTCGCCGTGCTCATGATCCGTCGCCCTTCGGAAATTATGCGAAACTGTATTTGGCGAATATATCGTTCGCCCGTTTGAAGGCTTTATCGAGCGCCACCTGCGGGGCGATATTGTTTTTGACCACATCGGATACCGTGGCCATGAACAATTGCTCTGCCTCCACCTGCCCCCAGGCGGGATTGAACCCATTGTATAAGGGGCGTGTTTCGCCGATGGCCTGGCTGGTATAGGCCACGCGATGCGGATCGGCCGGATCCAGCCAGAACGGGTCGGATTTGCACAGATCGGTGATAGCCGGAATCCAACGACCCAGTCCGGTCTTCAGATTTTCGTTCATCACTTCCGGCGTCATGTAGAATTTCATGAAATCCTTCGCGACCGAGGCATTTTTCGCCCCTTTCGGGATGAAGCCGCCCCCCGGCCCGATAAAGGCACGCATCGGGGTGCCGTCGTTTTTCAGCGGCAGGCGCATGGTCACCGCGTCGTTGTATTTTTGTTTGTCGTGGATCATCGCGACCTCGGTGGAAATGGTGCCGTCCAAATCCATCAGGAACATTTTTTCATGGAAGCCGTTGTTGTCGTCGGCATCGTTCCAGCTCAAGGCCTCCGGCGGCACGAAGCCGCCTTTGTAGCATTCGGCCATCCACGTCGTGGTTTTCAGCGCGGCTTCCCGCACCTTAGGATCGTCGGTGTGCAATTTTCCATCGGGAGTCACAATGTCGCCGCCGCCATTCGCCTCCAGAAAATGCTGATACAGGTTGGTACTGTCGTTCGGTCCGACGGTCGTGACCTGCAATCCCAGGGCGTAGATTTTGCGCATCCCGGTCGCCCGCAGGGGCGCTTGCATTTGTTTGAAGAAATCCCAGTATTTATCCCAGGTTTTCGGCGCGTCTTTCAGGTCGAAGCCGGCCTTCTTCACCAGATCGCCCCAGATATGGAAGGGCGTGGCCCCCATTTTGACCGGGCACAGATAGAAATCCCGCGCTTTCGTTGCCTGATTGTAGAAGCTGGAACATTGCAACGCACTGGGGCTCAGCCGCGCCTTCTGCACCTCGACAACATCGCCCACCGGCAACAATTTATCGTTCCAAGCGTTCTGCGGCAGGATCGTCGCGGGGGCATCGTGGAAAATCAAATCCGGCACGTCGCCGCTGGTCAGCGCGGAAATCGTCTTTTGATTCAATGCGGTGAACGGCATGATACTATAGTCGATCTTATTGCCGCTTTGCTTTTCGTAGGCGGCCACCACCTGCTTGAAGGCGTCGTCTTCCTCCTTCACGAACCCCTGATTGTTCCAGACGATCGCGGTCTTGGCCTGTGCGTTGGCGATATAGGGTCGGGCCAATGCGGCACCGGCTGCAAGACCCAAGGTCGAGCGCAAAGCAGCTCGCCGGCCGATATTCATCATTGCCGCAGTCCTTCCCTGTTTCGGCAAGTTCCTGAGCCCGCGTCGCACGGGTTCGGCGCCGGTTATTCGTAAGATCAGAGCGTGCCCCGTCCGGACGCGCGCGGTCAACACATTTTCAGCGCCAGCACAAAAAATTACGACGACAACCAGACCTCGGCCGCGCCGTTACAATCGACGCAATTTACAAATCGTTGAAACCAAATGTAAATTCGCACACGGATTTCCAATTTCGACCATTGATTCCTCCATGACTTCGCGGGTGCAGCATTCTACATCCGGAACGCCCGCAAGGCGATCAACCGCGAAGGAACGATGTCATGAACAAGCCGAATTATGCCCCCGAAGGAATGGCTGGCGGATTGCCCGCTGCCGTGCGGCGCCAATCTGCCTACCGGGAACACGCGGCGCAGATTGCCGCCGTCATCGCCGAAAAAAATGGCACATGGGACAATATCGCTCCCGAATCGGTCGCACGCATGCGCCTGCAAAACCGCTTCCGCACCGGGCTCGACATCGCCCGCTTCACCGCCGCTCGGATGCGCGCCGACATGGCCGCCTACGACGCCGACCCCGCACTTTACACCCAATCGCTCGGCGCTTGGCACGGCTTCGTCGGCCAGCAGCAGATCGTTGCCGTCAAAAAGCACTTCGGCACCGTCGATCGCCGCTACATCTACCTCTCCGGCTGGATGGTCGCAGCACTCCGGTCCGAATTCGGCCCCTTGCCCGATCAGTCCATGCACGAAAAAACCGCCGTGCCGGACCTCGTGCGCGAAATCTACACCTTCCTGCGCCAAGCCGACGCCCGCGAACTCGGCGGCCTGTTCCGCCAGATCGACGCGGCCCGAGCGGCCGGGGACCACGGCCTGGAAGCGGCGTTGCTGGAGAGGGTCGATAATTACGAATCCCATGTGGTGCCGATCATCGCCGATATCGACGCCGGATTCGGCAATGCGGAAGCCACATACCTGCTGGCAAAGAAAATGATCGAGGCCGGGGCCTGCGCGTTGCAGATCGAAAACCAGGTCTCCGACGAAAAGCAGTGCGGCCACCAGGATGGGAAAGTCACCGTCCCGCACGAGGATTTCCTCGCCAAGGTGCGCGCGGTGCGCTACGCTTTCCTCGAACTCGGGGTGGAAGACGGCATCATCGTCACCCGCACCGACAGTCTGGGTGCCGGTCTGACGAAGCAGATCGCGGTCAGCCACGCCAAGGGCGATCTCGGCGACCAGTACAACAGCTATCTGGATTGCGAGGAAATCGCGCCGAGCGACGCCCGCGACGGGGATGTGTTGCTGCACCGCGACGGAAAGCTGCTGCGTCCGAAGCGTCTGCCGTCCAACCTGTTCCAGTTCCGCCCCGGCACCGGCGCCGATCGCTGCGTGATGGACGGCATCGCCTCCCTCCAGGCCGGCGCCGACCTGCTGTGGATCGAAACCGAGAAGCCCCATGTCGAGCAGATCGCATCCATGATGGATCGCATCCGCGCGGTCGTGCCGAACGCCAAGCTGGCCTACAATAACTCCCCAAGCTTCAACTGGACCCTGAGCTTCCGCCAGCAGGTCTACGACACCTGGAAAGCCGAGGGCTCCAACTCCGTCGGCGAATACGACCGTGCTCGGCTCATGAGCGCCGATTACGACGCAACGCCGCTCGCGGCCGAAGCCGACGAACGCATCCGCACCTTCCAGGCGGACGCAGCAAAACGCGCCGGAATCTTCCACCATTTGATCACCCTGCCGACCTATCATACCGAGGCATTGCAGGCCGACACACTCTGCGGCGAATACTTCGGCGATCGCGGCATGCTGGGCTATGTCAAGGCCATCCAGCGGGAGGAAATCCGCCGCAACATCGCCTGCGTCCGGCATCAGAACATGGCGGGGTCGGATATCGGCGACGATCATAAAGAGTATTTCGCCGGGGAGGCCGCTTTGAAGGCCGGCGGCGCCCACAACACCATGAACCAGTTCGGCTAACCCAACCGCCGATCGACACCCAAGACGGCTCGGGGTACCGCCCCGGGCCGTTGTCGTTTTCGGGCCGGCGTGTAGGCTGGC
This sequence comes from Acetobacteraceae bacterium, assembly GCA_025354865.1. Classification (GTDB taxonomy): domain Bacteria; phylum Pseudomonadota; class Alphaproteobacteria; order Acetobacterales; family Acetobacteraceae; genus Rhodopila. The sequence goes on from JANXMB010000032.1 coordinate 5,652, forward strand.
GGAAACGATGGAGGAACGGATGAATCGTCTCGATGGCAAAGTCGCCCTGATTTCCGGCGCCGCACGCGGGATCGGCGGGGAAACCGCGCAGCTCATGGCCAAAGCCGGCGCCAAAGTGGTGATCGGCGATGTGCTGGACGAGCGCGGGGCGCAAACGGTGGCAGCGATTCGCGCCGCCGGCGGTCAGGCCGAATACGTGCATCTGGACGTGACCAAGGAAGACGACTGGACCGCCGCCGTCGGTGTCGCGGTCGCTCGTTTCGGGGCCTTGAACATCCTGGTCAACAATGCCGGCGTGTTCATCGGCAAAGGGATCGAGGAAATCTCCCTCGCCGAATGGGACAAGCTGGTCGCGGTGAACATGACCGGCGTGTTTCTGGGCACCCGCATGTGCATCGCCGCACTGCGGGAATCCGCTGCGAACGCCGAGCACGGCAGCGCCATCGTCAATTTGGCGTCGATCGCCGGGCTCGTCGGCTCCCAGCTCGATCCGCTGTATTCCATGACCAAGGGCGGCGTGACCTTGTTCACCAAATCCTGCGCGCTGGAGTTCGGTCGCAAGGGCTACCGCGTGCGCGTCAACTCCATCCATCCCGGCGTCATTCAGACCGATATGGGGGAGCAGACATTCGTGGCCCGAGCACAACGGATCGGCAGCAACGATACGGCGCCGCATAAGCAGATTGTGACGGATACCATTCCCTGGGGGCGGTTGGGCGTGCCGATGGATATCGCCAAGGGGATCGTGTTCCTCGCCTCCGACGACGCCGGCTACATGAACGGCGCCGGGCTGGTGGTCGATGGCGGCGTGACGGCGGCCTGATCGATGGCCAGCGGCCCGCTGAACGGCGTCCGGATCCTCGAATTCAACGGCATCGGTCCCGGCCCGTTCTGCGGCATGCTGCTATCCGACCTCGGCGCCGATATTCTGCGCATCGACCGCAAAGACGGCGACCGCGGGGAAAAGACCCATGTCACCCGCCGGGGCCGCAAATCGGTGGCGCTGGACCTGAAACAACCGGAGGCGCGCGCCGCCTGCCTGCGGCTGATCGGCACCGCCGATGCCCTGTTCGAAGGGTTCCGCCCCGGCGTGATGGAACGGCTGGGCCTGGGGCCGGATGTCGCTTTGGCGCACAACCCAAGGCTGGTCTACGGACGGATGACCGGCTGGGGCCAAACCGGGCCGCTGGCGCAGGCCGCTGGCCACGATATCAATTACATCGCCATCACCGGGGCGCTGCACGCGATCGGCGGTGCCGACAAACCGGTGCCGCCCCTCAACCTCGTCGGCGATTTCGGCGGCGGTGCCCTCTACCTCGCGCTCGGCATTCTCGCTGCCCTGTTGCATACCCGCACAACCGGGGAAGGGCAGGTGGTGGATGCCGCCATGAGCGACGGGGCAGCCTCCCTGATGGCCGGATTCTACGGCCATATGGCCGGGGGGCGATGGAACGATCGGCGGGAGGCGAACGGTATCGACGGCGGGGCGCCTTATTATGGAGTCTATCGCTGCCGCGACGGGCGGTTCGTGGCCCTCGGCGCAATCGAGACGCAATTCTTTGCCGAGGCGTTGGACCGCCTTGGGATCCACGACTTCCCCCGCGAACGCCAGCGCGACCCCGCGACTTGGCCGGACCTGCGTGCCAGGCTCGAAGCCGCTTTCCTCACCCGCACCCAGGCCGAGTGGATCGCGTCGATGGAGGGCAGCGACGCCTGCTTCGCCGGGGTCTTGAGTCTAGCCGACGCGCCGAACCATCCGCACCATGTCGCGCGCGGCACCTTCGCGACGATCGACGGGGTGGTGCAACCGGCCCCGGCGCCGCGATTTTCCCGCACGCCGGGGGCCATTCAGCAAACCGACCCGCGCATCGGCGCCCATAACGCGAGCGGGCTGATGGATTGGGGCTTTACGGCGGCGGACGTGGCGACCCTGCGCGCAAGCGGGGCGCTGGGGTAACCGGGAGCGCGCGGGATCAGACAGGCAGCCGGAGCAGCTTGTCCGCATTGCCATGCGCGATCTTCGCCTTGTCCGCCGGGGACACCGGCAACGTGTCCAAAAACGCTCGCGCCCGCGCATTGGACGCGAAGGGATAATCGACCGAGAACATCAGCCGATCCGCCCCGAACGCCATGAACGCCGCCATGAACGGGATCGCCGTAAAGAACCCGCTGGTGGTCACCCACACGCGATCGACGATCGTCTCCCGCAGCGATTCGCCGAACATGGACCGAGCGGTGGCGGCGGTGGTCTCGTCGATGCGGTCGAGCATGAAGGGCAGCGCCTCCCCCATATGTCCGATAATCAGTTTCAGGCCGGGGTGGCGGTGCAGCGCGCCGCTCAGGGCCAGACGCAGGACGTGAATGGCGGTATCGGCGTGCCAGCCCCAGGCCGACAATGCCATGGTGAAGCTGAAATTGCCCGGCAGCCCGTCGAAATACGCCTCCCGCACGGGGGCTGTGGGAATGCCGGGATGCAAATAGATCGGCACGTCCAGCGCCGCCGCCTGCGCCAGAACCGGTGCGAAGGCGGGATGATCCAGGAACCGCCCATCGGTCGCGCCGTTCACCAACACGCCATGGAACCCGAGTTCCCGCACCGCACGTTCGAGTTCCCGGGCAGCCGCGTCGGGCGAATGCAGCGGCAGATGGGCGAAGCCGCGATACCGGGTCGGATGCTGCGCGCAGGATTCGGCCAACGCATCGTTATAGGCCCGCGCGATATCGATCCCCTGCTGCCCGGGCACGAGGTCGGCCCCCGGCCCGGCGACCGAGAGCACCTGCACCGAAATGCCGCTGGCATCCATATCCGCGAGGCGGGCATCGCCGAGATCCGCCAGTTCGCCCCGCTTGATCGTCTGCGCCCAGGGGAAATCGGGGCCGGGAAAGCCGCGCGCGGCGATCGCGGCGGGTGCAATGCCGGCCACGATCCGGGGCACGGTGAAATGTTCTTCGAGAGCGACGATACGCATGGTCCGGGCCTCCATCTGCCGATATTTTCCGCAGCGTCGCATGTTGTCGCGCGCGCGGCTATGGCAGGGACGGCAATCGCGAACGCATCGCGATCTAAGCTATAGTTTGTTCGCGCGATTCAGACCTCCGGTGATTCCACCTCCGGTCATCGCGCTTCAGTACCCCACCGCCCAGTCGATAACGTTCCGCAGCGGTCGCCCGGCGATGTAGGCGGCCAGATTTTCGCAGAATATCTCGATCGCACCATGCCGGTCCGCGTCGCTCATGCCCGAAACATGCGGGGTCAGCAGCACGCGCTTGTCCCGCCATAAGCGCTCCGGCGGCGGATGCTCGAACTCGCCGTTGTAAACATCCATCGCCACACCGCGCAGATGCCCACTGTCCAGCGCATCGGCGACCGCGTTCTCATCGACGATTTCCCCTCGGGCGACGTTGACCAGGATGGCGCCGGGTTTCATGCGGGCAAGCCGAGCGGCGTCGATCAGGTTGGTGGTTTCCGGGGTCCATTGGCAGGCGACGACGACGAAATCGCTGGTGGCCAGAAACCCGTCCAGCGCGTCCGGCCCGCCCAGCGCGGCAAACCCCGCCGGCAACGCCTGCCCCGGCGTGTAGGACCGACGAGTCCCGATCGCGCGCATCCCCAGCCCGGATGCCAGCCGCGCGATATCCTGCCCGATCCCGCCGGCACCGACGACGCATAGTGTTTTCCCGCCGATCGCCAGCGGTCGATAGGCGCGATGATCGAAGACGCCGTCGTGCGCGACGTGGAAGCCTCGGGCGAAATGCAGAATACCGGCGATGGCATATTCCGCGATCGCCAGCGTGTTCCCCACCCCGCGCGACGTCGTCACCGCAACATCCGAACCCCAGAGATCGCCCATGAGCAAGTTGCTCGCCCCGGCCGGTCGCTGATGAAACCATTTCAAACGCGCCGCTCGGGATCGCAGATCGAGCGGATAGGGCCAGCCGCCCAACACCACCTCCGCCGCCGCCAGCAGGGCGTCCCGTTCCGTTCGGGTGCCCTTCCCCATCGCCGTGGGCGCCAGATAGCGGGCGGAGGCGAAGGCCGGCCAGGTCTCGCGAATTTCCCCGTCGAACCATCCGCCGGCATCGACGACATGCACCGCCGGGTCCACCGCCGCGATCCGATCGCGGTCGCTTGCCCCCATTCGTTGGATACACAGGACTTCGATACGACGCATGGCACCCCCTTCGAACCCCGACGCTACCACCTCTTCCGAAGCCGCCCAACCCATGCCTTGCTGCCCAAAAGGACGGGCCGCTGCCCCTCCGTCGCACACCCGCCGTGGGCGCGGGCGCTTTACCCCGAGGGCAGGATGGAAGAAGCTGGCAGCGCGCCCCAACCCAATCGAATGGACCCTGCCCCATGCTCCAGGTTATTCCCAGCGAAGCCGCCGTGGGCGCCGACATCGACGGCGTCGATCTCGCCCAACCCATGACGGCCGAGGCATTCGGCACCATCCATCGTGCCTGGATGCAGCATCTGGTGCTGCGTTTTCGCGACCAAGCGCTGACCGACAACCAGCTTATGGCGTTCAGCCGCAATTTCGGCGCGCTGGACCGCAATCCGCGCCATGCCAAAACCGAACACCGGCAGATCGACGATAGTATCGACTACGTCAATGTCATTTCCAACGTTGTGGAAAACGGACGGGCGATCGGCGGCCTCGGCCATTACGAAGCGAAATGGCATTCAGACATGAGCTACAATCCACTGCCGCCGATGGCGAGTGCGCTTTATGCGCTGGAAGTCCCGCCGGCCGGCGGCGATACGAGTTTCGCCAATATGTATACCGCCTACGAAACGTTGCCGGAGGCCACGCGCGATCGCATCGCCGGCCTGGGCTGCGTGCACGACAGCAGCCTGAACAGCGTCGGGCAATTGCGGGTCGGGTTCGAGGCAGTCGTCGATCCCCGCAAAACCCCGGGCGCGGTGCATCCGCTGGTGCGCACCCATCCGGTCAGCGGCCGGCCGTGCCTGTTCCTCGGCCGGCGGCGCAATGCGTTTATTCCGGGGTTGGAACTGGCGGAGAGCGAGGAACTGCTGGACATGCTTTGGGCGCATGCCACCGCGCCGGACCATACATGGACGCAACAATGGCGGGTCGGCGACCTCGTGCTCTGGGACAACCGCGCCGCGCTGCACCGCCGCGACGATTTCGACGGTGCGGAACGCCGCGTCATGCACCGCACGCAGATCGTCGGGGACAGGCCGTTTTAGCGGCCCGCTAAACCGCCTCCAGGTCCACGCTCACCGACAAGGTGTGCTTGCCGCCGCCCAGAATGATGCCGCGCACCGGGCTCAGGTCGCCGTAATCGCGGCCCCATCCCAACACGACATGTTCGTCGTGCACAATCAAATTGTTCGTCGGATCCACATCGACCCACCCGTGCTCGGCGCCCAGCCAGACGCCGACCCAGGCATGCGATTGATCCGACCCGCGACGGCGCACCTGCCCCGGCGGCGGTCGGGTGCGGATGTAGCCGGACACGTAACGCGCGGGTATGCCGAGGCTGCGGAGGCCGGAAATCGCCAGATGGGAGAAATCCTGGCAAACGCCGGCCTTCTGCGCCAACACTTTGCCAACCGGGGTGGCGATCGTCGTCACGCCTGACTGGAATTTGAAATCGCGGCGAATGCGGTCGAGCAGGTCGATCACCCCCACCAACACCTTGCGCCCCGGCGGAAACGACTGGGCGACATAGGCCGCGACCTCGGGGTCTGCGGCGACCATCGGGCTTTGGAACACGAACTCGGCCGCCTGCCAAGCATCGGGGCCTCCGTCGCGGGCGGTTGCCACAATCTCCCACGCGGGGGTGGTTTCGGGGTCGGGCGGCGGCGGGAACTCGACCTCGACCTCGGCATGCAACGACACCGAAAACCGGGGATGCGGCACGTCCAGGAACAGCCAGCACACATGATTGCCGAAATGATCGCGGGCGTCGGTACGCCGCGCGGCGACGGGATCGCCGATCAGTTCGCTGCCGACGATTTTTTGGTACGGCAACTCGCGCGGCAGCAAATGCAGCATATGGCACGCGAGATCGACGGGCCGCGCGTAGTTGTAGGTGGTCGTGTGTTCGATCGTGAACCTCATGCGGCACCGCGCAGAGGCTGGGTTTCTTCGCCGGTTCCGACACTTTGCGGGGCCGGCAGCAGAGCAAAGTAATTGCGGGTCACGCGATCCGACAACGCAGCCACCATGGCGGCGTGCCGATGCAGGGTCGCCGGCAGTGCGGACGCGGCATCCGCCTGATCCGGGGCATCGGCGACGCGTTGCACCAGGAGCTGGACATCCGCCGCGACGGCAGCGACATCGCGCGACAGGGTGCGATCGCCCGGCCCCTCGATCTGATCGAGCAGATGGGCGATCGCTTCGAGCTGAAACGCCAGCCCGCGCGGATTGCCGCTATCGGCCAGCACCAGATCCAGCACCGGCGCGGGTTGCAGCACGGTCAGATACCGTGTGCGGTAGGTAATAAGGGAGTCGCACAGTTCCAGCACCAGTTTCAGCGCCGGCTCCACCCGCGCGGGCGGCTGTTCCAGCGCGAAACCGACCTGGGTGCAGATGGATTGCGCGCGTTCCATACGCCGGCCGAGTTCCAGAAACAGCCAGCCGCCGCCGCGCACCATATTCTCGGCCGCCATCCCGGCCACCGAGGCGGAGAACCGCAGAACATCCACCATGACGTTCGACAGAACTTCCACATTGCCCTGCACCGCGCGGGCATTCTGGCGGATTTGGCGCAGCGCGGTGGTGAAGGCGGCGTACATATCGCCGGTCAGCCGATCGCGCACCAATTCGGTCAACTGCGCCACGGACGCAATCAGGTCGGCGATCGGGCCGGGCACGGTGCTGCTTTCGCGCAGGCTGCCGAACAGCGCGGACAGCAGCGCGGTGGCGCCGCCGGTCACGGCCACCGATTCGGCCGGGATCAGCCGGGCTTTCACCAAGCTACGGGACAGCGCCGCGAGTTCCACCAGCTCATGCGGCATGACATCGCCGCGGGACAGGCGGGCGATGGTGGCGCGAACCAGCCGGGCCGATCCCTCCAATCGTTCCACGTAGCGACCGAGCCAGAACATGTTGTCGGCGACGCGGCTGGGAAGGTCGCCGGTGGTGCGGCGGATGGCAATGGGCACCGCCGGGACGGACGGGACGCCGACCGTGGTGCGCCCGTCGTCATGCAGGACCCAGACATCCTTCGAAATCCGGTCCTGCGGCGCGGCATCGTTGCTGCGGCGGCCGGGTTCCACCACGCGCGCCAGCCCGCCATCCATGGCGTGCCAGGTCATGCCGTCGAATACCAGATAGACCCGCAGCACGATCGGTTTCGGTTCCATCCCGTTGGGCCCGACGCATGGCGCGACCGAGGGCGGGGTGAAGCGTGTGGCGCAGAAACGCCAGGGTTTGCGCGCGATATCCGCCAGCAGCGCGGCGCGCGCGTCAGCCCCCAGCAGCCAGGGCTCGATCGCCGGGCTGCGCCGATCGGTCGCGGCGTGGATGCGCCAGCGATCGAAATCGCGCAGCACCGCCTCCCGCACCACCGCGTCGCCCAGCCACAGGGTTTGCACGCTTTCGAGCTTCAATGCCTCCCCCAGCAAATGTTGCGAGAGGAATGGCAGCCACGCGGCCAAAGCCGGGGCTTCCACCGCGCCGGCACCGGGATCGTTGCTGACATGAATGGCCGAGGTCCGGATGGCGTCCATCAGCCCGGTCACCCCGCCATTGCTGCCGGAATCCAGCTCCAGCGGGTCCAACCGCCGCGGATCGATGCGGTTCAGCAGCACATCGACGCGTTGCAATCCCTTCAGGGTTTTCAGGAACACGACGCCGCCGCGCACCGTGAGGTCGCCGCCTTCGACCAGGGCGCAGGACAGTTCCCGCGCCAGCATCATGTGTTCGAACCAATGCCGGCTGGCGGTGCCCGGTGTCAGCATTGCGATGCCCGGCCCGGTCGAGACGGGGGCGACCAGCCCGGCGAATTGCATCTGGGATTGCGCTTGAATTTGCGTTTGCTGGAAGCGCGCCATCTGCGCCCGCTCGTGCCCCAGGCGCTGCAAGGCGCCCTGCCAGACATCGAAAAACGGGCGCAGCGGGCGCATTTGCGCGCCGCGAAACACCTCTGGCACGACCCGCGCCAGGACGTCCCGATTTTCCAGCGCATAGGCGAGCCCGGCCGCCCCCACCGTGCGATCCGCCAACACCCGCCATTGCCCGTCCGGTGCTCGGATCAGGTCGGCGGCATAGAAATCCATGAACCGATGGCCGGGCGGGCGGGGCCGATCGGAGCGACAGGCGCGCAGGAAACTGTCGTTGGCATAGATCGTGGCGGGCGGCAGATGGCCTTCGGACAGCAGGGTTTGCGGCCCGTAAATGTCGCGCAGAATGGCTTCCAGCAACTCCGCCCGCTGCGCCAACCCCTCGGTCAGGGCGGCGAATTCCGAGGCGACGATCGGCAGCGGCAAGGGATCGCAGCGCCACACCCGCCGCCCCGCGCTTTGCAGGATGCCGCTCGCCCCTTCGTCGTCGAACGCGACGGCCATGCGGCGCACCTGATCGGCGAGCCCGCCGACACCCAGCGAGGAGAAGGTGCCGAGCAGATGGCGCCAATGCGGCCGCAGCCCGCGCTGGCCGTCGACCATTTCGTCGATGCCGGTCGCCAGAGCGGGATCGCCCCCCGAATCGTCGTCCACCGGTTCGCCGTCCACCGGTTCGCCGTCCACCGATTCGCCCTCCACCGATTCGCCGTCCACCGGCGCGGCGCCGCCCGGTAACGGAACGCCGGGGTCGGTCATCAGCACAGCGGGGGCCGAGGACAGAGGTTCTGGATTCTCGCTCACGGGGTCATTGTGGATTTATGTCCGTGTGCGGCGCAAGCCGGTCGCCGAACGATCACGCGAACCGCCGCAGGTCCAGGGTGCGCGGATGCTCGTTGCCCAGGGCGATTCGCGGTTCGTTCATCGGTCCCGGCGTGTGCCCGATCGGGAAGAAGCGAGCGCGACGACGGGCCTCGGCCGCATTGGCATTGACCGGCGCGGTTTCATCGCTGCGGCCGCCGGGGTGCAGCACCTGATGCGTCATCCCGCCCAGGCTGCGACCCGACCAGCGATCGTAGACATCGAACACCAGCGGTGCCTGCACGCCGATCGTGGGATGCAGCGCGCTATACGGCTGCCACGCTTTGAACCGGACGCCGGCCACGTATTCGCCCTGCCGTTCGGTGGCCTGCAACGGCACGCCGACGCCGTTGCACGCCAGCACATACCGTTCCTCCACCCAGTCCGATACCTTCACTTGCACCCGTTCGGCTGAGCTATCGACATAGCGTGCGGTGCCGCCGGCCGCCTGTTCCTCCCCCAGGACGTGCCAGGGTTCCAACGCGTGGCGCAATTCCAAATGCGTGTCGCGCACCGCGACGTTGCCGATATGCGGGAAGCGGAACGCAAGATGCGGCGCGAACCACGCGGGATCGAGCCGGAATCCGAACTGCCCCAACTCATCCAGCACGTCGTTGAAATCCTGCTCGGCATAATGCGGCAGCATGAACCGATCGTGCAGCCTTGTGCCCCAGCGAACCAGGCGTCGCTCGTACGGCTTGTTCCAGAACGCGGCGACGGCGGCGCGCACCAGCAGCATCTGCGCCAGCGACATCTCCGCATGCGGCGGCATTTCGAAGGCGCGGAATTCCACCAAACCGCGCCGCCCGCCGGCGGAATCGGGCGAATACATCTTATCGATGCAGAATTCGGTGCGATGGGTGTTGCCGGTCATGTCGGCCAGAATGTTGCGGAACATCCGATCGGTGCGCCACGGCGGCACGTCCTGGAAGGGTTGGATCTGGGCGAAGGCGATTTCCAGCTCGTTCACCACATCCTGACGGGCTTCGTCGATGCGCGGATGCTGGCTGGTCGGCCCGATGAACAAGCCGCTGAACAAGTACGACAGGCTGGGATGATTGTGCCAGAATCCCAGCATGGATTTGAGCAGATCGGGGCGCCGGAGGAACGGTGAATCGACGGGATCGTTCGCCCCCAGCACCACATGGTTGCCGCCGCCGGTGCCGACATGCTTGCCGTCGATCAGGAACTTCTCCGCCGCCAGCCCCACCTGCCGCGCTTCCTCGTAAAGCTGGGTGGTGCGTTCCACCTGATCGGCCCAATGCGCTGTGGGGTGGATGTTGACCTCGATCACGCCGGGGTCGGGGGTGACCGAGAATTGCGACAGCCGCGGGTCGGAGGGCGGCAGATAGCCTTCCAGCACGACCTGTCGGCCGCATTCGGCAGCGGTCTGCTCGACGGCGGCGGTCAAAGCCAGCCAGTCCTCGGCGGTATAAAGCGGCGGGAAGAAGACATGCACGATGCCGTTGCGGGCTTCCACGGTCAGCGCGGTGCGCACCATGTCGGGCTCGCCGAGCGGATTGTTCGGCCCGATGGTGGGGACGGTCTGCGGCATCGGGCGGAAGCGTTCCACGCCCGGACCGGGATCGGGCGCACGATCGCTGCGGCGGAAGGCCTGCGGGGTGGGCAGCGCCACCTGCGGAGCAAAGGGATCGGCCTCGAAATCCTGGAACAGTTGCTCCGGATCGCCCCAAGGCAGCGAGTCCAGCGGCAGGCGGAAGCCGATCGGACTATCGCCGGGGATCAAGAACATGGTGCCGTCGCGGAACACCCACTGGCCGGACTGCCAACGCCGCCCCCCACCGTCGATCGTGCGGCGCAGCGGCAGCACGCTGCCGACCTCGGATGCCAATCCCTGGCCGAATATCCGCGCCATTCTGGCCCGCTCCAACGGATCGCGCAGCTTGCTTTCCTGCACCACGACGTTGGCCGGCAGGCGGTGTTCTTTCCATAGGTAGTAATGAATATCCTCGTACGCCGGCAGCACAAAAGCCGGATCGACCTGCAACCGCTCGGCCAGCGCCGCGCAGAATGCCGCCGCATCCTTGGCATCGGCCGTTCCGGTATCGTCGTCGGAGGCCAGCAGGCCGGGATCGAGCCAGACCGGCTCGTTATCGGTGCGGAAATGCGAATACAGCGCCCAGCGGGGCAACGGTTCCCCGGGGTATTGCTTGCCCATGGCATATTGCAGCGCCGATCCGGGCGTCCACAGCTTCGCCAGCCGGCGGATCAGGCGGCCAGCATAGGCGCGCTTGGTCGGCCCCAGGGCATCGGTGTTCCATTCCGGCGCGTCCAGATCGGTGGCCGAGACGAACGTCGGCTCCCCCCCCATGGTCAGGCGCACATCGCCGCCTTGCAGCGCCCGATCCACACGATGGCCGGTGGCCAGGATGTCCTGCCACTGCCGGTCAGTATAGGGCTTGGTCACACGCGGCGTTTCGCTGATGCGCACGACCTGCATTTCGAACCCGAATTCGGTCTCGCAATCGTCCACGGTGCCGGAGATGGGGGAGGCCGATCCCGGATCGGGGCTGGCGGCGAGGGGGATATGCCCCTCCCCAGCCATCAGGCCGGATGTTGCATCCAGGCCGACCCAACCGGCGCCGGGCAAATAGACCTCGGCCCAGGCGTGCAGGTCGGTGAAATCCGACGACGGCCCTTCCGGCCCTTCCAGCGGCTTCACATCGGCCACCAACTGGATCAGGTAGCCGGACACGAAGCGCGCGGCGTAGCCCAGGTGGCGCAGCAAATGCACCAGCAGCCAGGCGGAATCCCGGCACGAGCCTTTGCCTTCTTCCAAGGTCTTTTCCGGCGACCAGACGCCCGGTTCCATGCGTACGATATAGGCAATGCGTTCGGCAATGGACTGATTCAGGGCGACCAGCTTATCGACATTGCGCATCGCTGCCCGTGGGACGCTATCGATCGCCGCTTGCAACAGCGGCCCCGGCGAATCGAGCCGACGGAACGGCGCCAGTTCCTGCAACAGCACCGGATCGTAGGCGAAAGGCCAGTTTTCCGCTTCCGGTTCGAGGAAGAAATCGAACGGATTGACCGTCGCCATGTCCGCAACCAGATCGACGGTAATGTCGAATTCCGTCACCTTCTCCGGAAACACCACCCGAGCCATGAAATTGCCCTGGGGATCCTGCAACCAATTGAGAAAATGCGGCTGCGGTTCGATCCGCAGGGAATAGGACAGAATCGACGTGCGGGCGTGCGTCGCCGGCCGCAGGCGGATGGTTTGCGGACCCAGGGAGACCGGACGATCGTAACGATAGGACGTGCGATGGGTCAGCGCGGCGTGGATGGACATGGAACACCTTCGTTGGAAACTCAGTCCTAGTGGTCCGATCCTAACGCTTGAGCCCCAAGCGTTAGGTGAATCGGCCCACCCAATCAAAGCCTAGTGGTCCGATCCTAACGCTTGAGCCCCAAGCGTTAGGTGAATCGGCCCACCCAATCAAAGCCTAGTGGTCAGCATCTGACGGTTCTTTTC
>JANXMB010000048.1 GCA_025354865.1 Acetobacteraceae bacterium
CGTCACCGAGGTGATTAATTTCACCGCCGTGGACGACGTCGGCCGCGTCGTGAACCCGATGATCGTGGAGGGTCAAATTCAGGGCGGCGTCGCCCAGGGCATCGGGCAGGCGCTGCTGGAAGCCGCGATCTACGACAAATCGGGCCAGCTTCTGAGCGGCTCGATGATGGACTACACGATGCCGCGGGCGGACAATCTGCCCAACTTCAACGTGTCCACCGAGAACACCATGTGTACCCACAACCCCCTGGGGTCGAAGGGCTGCGGCGAGGTCGGGGCCATCGGCTCCCCGCCCGCGATCATGAACGCGGTGATCGACGCGCTGAAAGAGTACGGCGTGCGTCACATCGATATGCCCGCGACCGGGCCGAAGCTGTGGTCGATCATACAGGCTGGCCAGACCAAAATGGCGGCGGAATAAAGGAGTCGGAACGATGTACGATTTTACCTATTCGAAACCGGCCTGCCTTGCCGATGCGGTGGCCGCACTGACCGCCGACGACGAAGCCAGGGCGCTGGCCGGCGGCATGACCTATATCCCGGTGTTGAAGCAGCGGCTGGCCAAACCCTCGGCGGTGGTGGATCTCGCGGACCTCGGTCTAGCCGGAATCACGGTGACGGCGACGACCGTGACCATCGGCGCCATGACCCGGCACGAAGCGGTGGCGAAAAGCGCCGAGGTGCGGCAAGCCATTCCGGCCCTGGCCGCTCTGGCCGGCGGCATCGGCGATGAGGCTGTGCGCCATCGCGGCACCATCGGCGGATCGCTCGCCAACAATGACCCTGCCGCGTGCTACCCCTCGGCCGTGCTGGCCCTGGGCGCCACGATTACGACCAACAAGCGCTCGATCGCTGCCGACGATTATTTCCAGGGCATGTTCTCCACCGCGCTGGAACAGGGCGAGTTGATCGTTTCCGTGACCTTCCCGATCCCGCAGAAGGCCGGTTACGAGAAATTCAAGAACCCGGCCTCGCGCTATGCGATCGTCGGAGCGTTCGTCGCGCAATTCGCCAATGGCGCCCGTGTGGCGGTGACTGGCGCCAGCCAAGGCGGCGTGTTCCGGCACGAGGGGATGGAAAAAGCTTTGTCCGCCAACTTCTCCGCCGACGCAACGATCGGGGTTGCCACCTCGGCAGACAACATGAACGGCGACATCCACGCCAGCGCCGAGTATCGGGCGCATCTGGTGGGCGTCATTACCAAACGCGCCGTCGCGAAGGCGTAAACAACGGCGGCGGGGATGGCCGAAACGCCGTCCCCGCCCCAATACAAGGCGCGATCGGCCCAGCGTTGCGCGTCGCCTCGGCCGATCGGCCAGGACCGAGGTGCCGCGATGGACATCGTCAACGACATCCACCCCCTCTCTGCCTTCCACGCCGGTTCGACGTCCCTTCTGCAGCAATTGAAGGCGACCGGCCGCCCTATCGTGTTGACGATCGACGGCAAGGCGGAACTCGTCGTGCAGGACGCCGCTGCCTATCAACAACTCTGCGAGCTAGCCGCAGGCGCCGGCCCGATCGCCGCAGACCCGGCAGAGAACGAACCCAGCGGCGATATATTCGAAGATATGCGCCGGCGGTTGGGGCTGGCGCCGTGACGGGGTTGGCGGCGCTGGTGGCGAACCCCGGCGCGCAAACGATGCCGTATTTCGATCCAGCGTTTCCGGATCGGCGGCTGGTTCTGCACAGCGCTTGCCCGAGCGGTTTCGGCCCCGCGACACCGGTGCTGTTCGTGCATCATGGGGTCGCGCGCAATGGGCAGGCCTATCGCGATTATTGGCTGGAACACGTGGACTCCTGCGGCATTCTGGCCATCGCCATCGAGTTCCCCGAAGAATCCTTCCCCGAATACCTGTGGTACAATTTTGGCAATCTGCACGCCAAAGACGGGACGCCCAACCCGCGATCGGACTGGACATTCGGCATCGACGATCGGTTGTTTTCGGCCTTGCAGGCCGAAGACGTGGTCGAAAGCCAACGCTATGGCGTCTTCGGCCATTCGGCCGGCGGGCAATACGTGCACCGCATGCTGTCGTTCGGCTACCGCGATCGGGTCGCGGTCGCGGTCAGCGCCAATGCCGGCACCTATGCCATGCCCGACCTGGACATCCCCTGGCCCTTCGGCCTCGGCGATGTCGGACTGACGCCGGCAGCGTTGCAAGCCGTGCTGGAATTTCCGATCGCGATCATGGCCGGCACCGAGGATACCAGGACAACCGGCAAGTTCTTCCCGAAAGGACCGCGCTCGTTACGCCAAGGCCCGCATCGGCACGCGCGAGCGCATACTTATATCCGCATGGGGCACGACGCCGCAGCGGCGTTGGGCACGACCTGTCGATGGGCCGTCATCGATGTGCCGGGCGTCGGGCACAGCGGCCGAGGCATGTCCGCCGCCGCCGCGCCGGTTGTTGCCGCAGCGCTGCATGCGGCCCAAACGGGATAAGCCTCGCGGTAAACCGCCATAAGATCGTTGCTGACGGCAGCGGCCTGGGATTAGGCTCTGTTTGTCATTGGGAAGGCTCAGCATCATGAAACGCCGCACCATTCTGCGCACCGCGCTCGCCGGAACCGCTGCCCTCGCCGCACCGCGGGTCGTGAGCGCCCAGAGTAAATCGAAAACCGTCACGTTCGCGCCGCACGCCGATCTGGCGTCGCTCGATCCGGTCTGGACGACGGCGGACATCACCCGCAATTATTCCCTTGCCGTATTCGATACGCTCTATGGTTACGATGCCAATTTCGTGGTGCGCCCGCAGATGGTGGCCGGCGACAAGACCGAAAACGACGGTAAATTGTGGGAACTCACGCTGCGCGATGGCCTGAAATTCCACGACGGCGAGAAAGTGCTGGCCAAGGATTGCGTCGCCACGATCCAACGCTGGTCGAAACGCAATCCTTTCGGTCAGGCGATGATGAAGCGGGTGGACGAGGTTTCGGCCCCGTCGGACAATGTCATTCGTTTCCGCCTCAACAAGCCATTCCCGTTGCTGCGCGCCGCCTTGGCCGAGGTCTATTGCGCGATCATGCCGGAACGTCTGGCGAAGACCGATCCGCTGCAACAAATTCCCGAAGCGATCGGCAGCGGTCCATTCCGTTTCCTGACCAACGAACGCATCCCTGGCTCCCGCATCGTCCTCGCTCGGAACGAAGCCTACGTACCCCGAGCGGAGGGGACGCCGAGCTTCAACACCGGACCGAAAATCGTGCATGTGGATCGTGCGATCTGGAATTTCATTCCGGATGCATCGACCATTTCCGCAGCCCTGCAAAACGGCGAAATCGATTGGTGGGAACAGCCGGCGATCGACTTAATACCGTCGATGCGTAAGAATAAGGATATCGTGATCGGGGTGAAGGACCGCACCGGCGAAATCGGCTGTTTGCGGTTCAATCATTTGAATCCGCCGTTCAACAATCCCGCGATCCGGCGCGTCGTGCTGTCGGCCTTCGACCAGAAGGAAATTATGGATGCCTATGCCGGCGCCGAACCGGCGCTGATCAAGACCGAGGTTGGCATCTTCGTCCCCGGTACCCCGATGGCCAGCACCGTCGGTGTCGAGCGGACGCACGGCATCAAAGATTTCGCGAAATTGAAAAAGGACCTCGCGGCGGCAGGCTACAACGGCGAAAAGATCGTGGTTCTGGCAGCAACAACGCTGCCGAATATCTGGGCCGAGGCGCAGGTCGCGACCGATATCCTCACCAAAATGGGGTTCAACGTCGATATGCAGACGCTGGAATGGGGCACCGTGGTGCAACGCCGCGCCAGCAAGGAATCGATCGACAAAGGCGGTTGGAACATTTTCTACACCTATCTCGGCGGGTTCGGTAACGTCTCGCCCGCGCCGAATATCGCCATCCGTGGCACCGGCACCGGGGCCGGAACCTGGTTCGGTTGGCCAACAAGCCCGAAAATGGAAACGCTGTACGACGCTTGGTTCGAGGCGCCGGACCTGGGTGCGCAGAAGAAGATCGTCGACGACATGCAAGCCGTGTTCTGGGACGATCCGCCGTATGTCCCGCTGGGCATGTACGACCAACCGACCGCATATCGTTCCTACCTGTCCGAGGTGCCGGACGGCTGGCCGCAATTCTACGGACTGAAAAAGAACATCTGACATGCATGTCGTTGTCATCGGCGCCGGCATTGTCGGCGCCGCCTGCGCGTTGGAATCGTTGCGCGACGGACATCGCGTCACCATCGTCGAGCCCGGCGAACCCGGGGGCGAGCAAGCCGCCAGTTACGGCAACGGCACCTTGCTCAACCCCAGTTCGGTCATTCCCATGTCGTCCCCCGGCCTGTGGAAAAAAGTGCCATCCTACCTCGCCGATCCGCTCGGTCCACTAGCGATCCGTTGGTCTTATTTACCGAAAATCCTGCCGTGGTTACGGCGTTTTTTGGCGGCGGGCTCGACGCCGGACAAAGTGCGTGCGATCGGCAAAGCCTTGCGACCGCTGCTGGATCGGGCGCCGGAACGTCACCTCAAACTCGCCGAAGAAGCCGGCGTCGGCGAGATGATTACCAAACAGGGTGTATTGTTCGCTTTCCCCGACCGCAGCGCGTTCGAAGCCGAGGCTTTGTCGTGGAAAGTCCGCGCCGATAACGGCGTCCAATGGTTGGAATTGGATGAAGATGCGTTACGGCAGCAGGAGCCGTCACTCGACCGGCATTACAAATTCGCCGTTCTGGTGCAGGAAAACGGCCAATGCCGCGATCCCGGCGCCTATGTCGCCGCATTGATCCGCCATGCGGAAGCCCAGGGCGCGGCACTGCAACGAAACCGTGCCACCGGATTTCGTATCGAATCCGGTCGTTTGAAAGCCGTCACGATCGACAACGGGGAGATTGCCTGCGATCGTGCCGTCATCGCCGCCGGCGCTTGGTCGAAAGCCTTGGCTCGGCTGGCCGGCGATGTCGTACCGTTGGAAACCGAACGAGGGTATCACATCGTCATCGCAAATCCTGGTATCGAACCGCGTTATCCGGTGATGCCGAGCGATGGGAAGATGGGATGTGCGATGACGCCGCAGGGGTTGCGGTTGGGTGGGCAGGTGGAATTGGCGGGCCTGGAAGCCGATCCCAATTGGAACCGCGCGGATGTGCTGCTGAAATTCGCCCGCAAGGTCTATCCCGGCATTCCCGAGGGGCTGTCGCTGGACAATGTCGCGGTGTGGATGGGCCATCGTCCCTCGATGCCCGACGGGCTGCCCTGCCTTGGCCCGGCGTCGGGATGTTCCGATGTGATCTATGCCTTCGGGCACGGCCATGTGGGTTTGACGGCAGGGGCGACGACCGGGCTGGTGGTGGCGGATATTCTCGCCGGACGGCAACCCCGCATCGATCTGACCCCTTATGCCCCGACGCGGTTCCGGTAACCGCGCAGGGGCGCGCGATTTTACTCCGACGCCGAACCTATTTCCCGGCGCACGACCGCCAGAACCGCATCGCCGTAGCGATCCAGTTTCGACGCGCCGACGCCCTTGATCTGACTGAGTTCGTCTCGATCGTTCGGCCGCACGGCTGCGAGATCGCGGAGCACGGTGTCGTGGAAAATGACGTAGGGCGGCACGGACTGGGATTTAGCCTCGGCGGCGCGCCAAGCACGCAATGCCTCGAACAAGCCGGCGGACACCGGTCCGGCCGATGGCGCATCGGCAATGATCCGGCGTCGATCCGGTTTCGCAGTGGGCCGCTTCGGGGTCTCCTGGCGCAACATCACCCGCACTTCGCCGCGCAGGATGGGACGTGCTTCCTCCTGCACCAGAAACAATCCCCCATGCCCCGCCGTATCCACATCCAATGCTCGGTTTGCCACCAATTGGCGGATCAGGGCGCGCCAATACTGTACGGAACGATCCGCACCGATACCGAATGTGGGCAACCGATCGTGCCCGTGGCGCAGGATGGCTTCCGATTTTTCGCCGCGCAGCACCGCAACAATATGCAATGCACCGAAAATTTGATCGGTTCGATAGACGGCTGAAAGTATTTTTTGCGCCTCGACCGTCGCGTCGGCCATAACGGGCGGGGCATCGCAATTGTCGCAATGACCGCAATCGCCGGACAGCGTTTCGCCGAAACATGCCAGCAACGTTCGGGTGCGGCAGGTCACCGCCTCGGTCAATGCGACCATTTCTTCCAGCTTGGTACGCATGACCCGCTTCTGGGTCTCGGGCGCCGAGGACTGCGCAAGCCAATGCCGCGCCTGCGCAATATCCTGACCGCCATACAGCAGCAGGGTATTCGACGGATCGCCGTCCCGCCCGGCTCGGCCGATTTGCTGGTAATAAGCCTCCGGCGAGTCGGGCATATCCAGATGCGCCACGAACCGCACGTCCGGGCGATCGATACCCATGCCGAACGCAATGGTCGCAACGATCACCACCGGCTCACCGGATCGGAACCGCGTCAGAGATTCGCGCTTATGTTGCGGATCCAGACCGGCATGGAACGCGATCGCCGGAAACCCTTTTTCCCCCAGCTTCGCCGCCATACGTTCGGTTTTCGCTCGACTTCCGCAATAAACGATGCCGCATTGCCCTTTGTGTTGCGCCAGGAACTCCAACAATTGTGCGGTTTCGCCGACTTTCGCCTCCGCTGCCACATGTAGATTGGAACGGTGGAAACTATCGAGGAAGACCTCCGCTTCCCGCATTCCCAGGGCCGCGAGAATATCGGTGCGGGTGCGGGTATCGGCGGTCGCGGTCAGGGCGATGCGGGGCACGCCGGGGAAACGTTCCGGTAGCAGCGCCAACCCGCGATATTCCGGGCGGAATTCGTGCCCCCATTGGGACACGCAATGCGCCTCATCGATGGCAAAAAGCGACACCGGAATCCGCGACAATCGATCGATCGTGCCGTTGCCGAGCAGCCGCTCGGGGGAAACGTAGAGCAGGTCGAGGGTGCCTTCGACCATGTCGCGATAGACCGATCGGGCCTCGGCGGGGTCCAATTCGGAATGCAAGGCACCGGCATTGACCCCGACCTGACGCAGGGCCGCGACCTGATCGTCCATCAACGCGATCAAGGGGGACACGATGACGGCGGTTCCGGGGCGGCAGAGCGCGGGGACCTGGTAGCAGATACTTTTGCCGCCGCCGGTGGGCATCAGCACCAACGCGTCGCCCCCGGCGATCACGTGGCGCACGACGTCTTCCTGCTGACCGCGAAAACCGGGGAAGCCGAAAACACGGCGCAACGCTGCGACGGGATCTTCTTGGATCCGAGCCTGCAACATCAGCTGGGGACCGCCGAACGGCGCATGGTCGAGTCTCTCCAACGGCGGGGAGCGGTCTTCGTGCCGCCCCCCCTCGCCCCCGTCAACCGCGGATCGACGATCGCGATGGAATCGCCGGTCAAAGTATCAGCGGCAACCCGACGTAATTCTCGGCCAGCGCCGTCGAGGCGGCGACCGAACCGAACAGCGCATCCAACTCCGCCTGCTGCACCCGGCGCTCGAACGGGCTGTGCTCGGCGAAGCGATGCAGCAGGCTGGTCATCCACCAGGAAAAGCGCTGCGCCTTCCACACCCGACGCAGGCAGGTCTCGCTGTAGGTATCCAGATAGTTTGTATCGCCGGAACGGAACCACGCCGTCAGCGCCCGCGTCAGCACCGCAACATCGGCCGCCGCTAAATTGAGGCCCTTGGCACCCGTCGGCGGCACGATATGGGCCGCATCGCCCAGCAGGAACAGCCTGCCATACTGCATCGGCTCCACCACGAAGCTGCGCATCGGGGTCACCCCTTTTTGCGAGATCGGCCCGTCCTGCAAGGCGAACCCATCGCGCGCGAGCCGCACCGACAGCTCGCTCCAAATCCGATCGTCGGACCATTGCGCAAGGTCCTCGTCCGGCGCGCACTGCAAATACAGCCGGCTGACCGACGGCGATCGCATCGACAGCAACGCGAAACCCCGATCGTGGCTGGCATAAACCACCTCCGGCGAGGACGGCGCGACATCGGCCAGAATGCCCAGCCAGCCGAAGGGGTATTCGCGATCGAAGGACTGCCGCGCGGCTGCGGGAATGGTGTCGCGGGCGATGCCGTGGAACCCGTCGCAGCCGGCCACGATGGCACAATCCAGTCGGTGCGTCCGGCCGTCCTGCTCGTAAACGATAAAGGGCGCGTCGGTGCGCAGATCGTGCAGGCCGATGCAAGTCGCCTCGAACCGGATATCGCCCCCGGCCGCAAGCCGAGCCGCGATCAGGTCCTGGACGATCTTATGTTGGGAGTAGACGACGATGCCGCGACCGGTCAACGCCGCGAGGTCGATCCGGTGGTCGCGGCCCCCGGTGCGCAGGGCAATGCCCTCGTGGCGCAGGCCCTCCGCCCGCATCCGCTCCCCCACACCGCTGTCGTTCAACAGTTGCTCGACCGGTTGTTCCAGCACCCCGGCGCGGATGCGGGCTTCGACATAGGCGCGGGAGCGGGATTCGAGCACCACCGACTCGATGCCGGCCAGATGCAGCAGGTGCGACAACAACAATCCGGCCGGACCGGCACCGACAATTCCCACCTGCGTGCGCATTCGTTCCTCCCGTTTGTTGTTGGGACTTGTAACCTCGGTCGTTCCGGTGTGCATAATGCTGCATCGCAGCGAACAGGAGTCCCCGATGCCTCCCCTCTCCCCCGACGCGTTGGCCCGCGAATTCGACGCATTCATGGCACGCGGAGGGCTGACCGTGCCGCCCGCGCGCCGTGCCGCCGTGTTGGCATCCTATGCCGACTTCCGAGCACAGATCGATTTGTTGCACGGACGCCAGGATCACACGGGGGAGCCGGCGCATATCTTCGCACTCCCCCCGGTCGGAGACGCATGATGGACACGCGCGATCTTTCCATTGCCGCGATGGGCAAGGCCCTGCGGTCGGGTGCCGTTACATCGGTGCAGCTAACCCAGGACGCGCTGGCGCGGGTCGCGGCGCAGGACGGCGCGTTGCATGCCTTTGTACTGACGACCGGGGATCTGGCGCTGGCGCAGGCCCAACGCGCCGACGCCGAGTTGAATTCCGGCAGCGATCGCGGTCCGTTCCATGGCATTCCGTATGCCCTGAAGGACATTTACGACACGGCCAACATCCGCACGACCTGCCATTCCAAACTGCGGCTGCACAACGTGCCGAAAACCAACAGCGTCGTCGCCGGTCGGTTCGACGCGGCCGGCGCGGTCTTGTTGGGCAAGCTGGCGACGCACGAATTCGCCCTTGGCGGTCCCAGCTTCGACCTGCCCTTTCCGCCGGCCCGCAATCCCTGGAACCCCGAGCACGTGACCGGCGGATCGTCGTCCGGTTCGGCCACCGCGATCGCATCGCGCATGGTGCGGATGGCGATGGGGTCGGATACCGGCGGGTCGATCCGTGGTCCGGCGGCGTGGTGCGGGCTGGTGGGGATCAAGCCGACCTACGGGCGTGTGTCGCGGCGCGGGGTCTTCCCCCTCTCCTGGGCATTGGATCACTGCGGGCCGCTTTCCCGCTCGGTCGAGGATTCGGTGCTGACCCTGCAATTATTGGCCGGGCACGATCCGTACGACGATGCCAGTGCCGATCTGCCGGTTCCGGACTACAGCGCCGATCTGAACAAAGGGGTGAAGGGGCTGCGGATCGGCATTCCCCGCGACTTCTTCATCGGCGCCGCCGCAACGACGCACGACGTCCTCGCCGGGCTCGACCGCACGGCCGCGCAACTGCGCGACGCCGGGGCGATCGTGGAGGATATCGCCCTGCCGGATTACGCGCTGTTCGGCGCCGCCGGTCGGGTCATCATGATGGCCGAGGCTTTCGCCATCCACGAGCACGATCTGCAAACAAGGCTGCTGGATTTCGGCGAAATCACCGCCAATCGGTTCGTCCTGGGCGCGACCGTGCGATCGGCCGACTACCTCGCGGCGTTGCGGGTGCGACGGGAACTGACCGAAGCGGTCAGCGACGCGTTGACGCGCTACGATGCGCTGCTGTGCCTGTCCGCGCTGAACACCGCGCCGCGCTTCGATGCCCCGGTGGATGCGCTGTCCAGCGGCGCGCCGATGCAGACCATCCCGTTCAACGTGACCGGCCACCCGGCCATGAGCGTGCCGGTCGGGCTGGGATCGGACGGGTTGCCGGTCGGTGTGCAAATCGTCGGCCGTGCCTTCCAGGAAGCCATGGTCTTCCGCATCGGCCGCGCGGTGGAGACCCTGTCGGGGTGGGAGGGTGTGGCCCTCCCCGCCTGATCGGCAGCGGCAGCGTTCGTGCCGGATTTCACACGCGCGGCGCGCGTTTTTCCTGTCGGTGCCGAGGCACAAATTAGATCGCGATGCGTTCGCGCCGGCTCGCGTATCGCGATCTACCCATTGTTTGTTGGCGATATTTTGCCCGGTCGTCGCGGTTTAGGCTCAGGACTTACTATTGGAGCCAGAGGACAACGGTTGCTGGGACGCAGGGGCCGGTAGATCGGCAAGCAGACCTGCGGCACCGAACGAATTCAATCGAAGTTTCAAGGCACTGCAGGAAAATCGTAGATCGGCAGAGAGATCGGCAAATTCGGCTTCCGAATCGCGTTTTTTGTTTGTTTTCATTGAGCCTTTAGATTCTAAAGATCGGCATGACAGCCGTTATCGAATCCCCATCGCGAATAGAGCCCTGCCTACTCGACGATGTGAACGCCGAGATCCTCGATCTCGTGGCGAAGCTCTCTGCTGCGACCAGCATGCTCGGAACACGGTTGCATCCGCGCTCAGCCGCCGGTTTGGCGGAGTCGGTCCGGATCATGAATTGCTATTACTCGAACCTGATCGAGGGCCATAACACGACGCCAAGGGAGATTGAGCGTGCCCTTGCCGACAAGTTCGACGCCGCGCCAGAACGCCGTGACCTGCAGGTCGAAGCTCGTGCGCATATCCGGGTGCAGCGCGAGATCGATCGATTGCATGCAGCCGGCGCCTTGCCAGATCCGGCCGCCGCCAGCTTCATCGCCTGGCTGCATCGTGCCTTCTACGAGGACGCGCCGGGGGCGATGCTGCTGATCGGGCAAGGCGACCGCCAGGTGCATATGACCCCTGGCGCCTTCCGTTCGGCCGAGAGCCCAGACGTCGAGGTCGGACGGCATTTACCGCCATCAGGGAGCGTAATAGATGCCTTCATGTCACATTTCGAGCACCGGTATCGCTTTGCCGGCCTGGGAATGGGCCAACGGATCACGGCGATCGCAGCGGCGCACCACCGGCTGAATTACATCCACCCATTCCTGGACGGAAATGGCCGTGTCAGTCGCCTGATGAGCCATGCCATGACTTTGGAGGCCGGGATTGGTGCACATGGCCTCTGGTCGGTCTCGCGGGGCCTAGCGCGGGGGTTGGAGAGCCGTAGCGACTACAAGCGGATGATGGATCTTGCCGACTTCCCCCGGCAGGGGGATTTAGATGGCCGTGGGAACCTGTCACGCCGTGCGCTGGTGGATTTTACCACTTGGTTCTTGAAGGTCTGCCTCGACCAGGTGACCTTCATGGGCGAATTGTTCGCCCTCGACACGCTGGTCGATCGATTGAAGCTCTATGTCCGCAGCCGCGAGATGAAGCCGGAGGGCTTTGCCCTGCTGGAGCAGGTCCTGCAGCGCGGCGAGCTGCCACGAGGCGAGGCGACGCGCGTCACCGGCTTACGGGAACGCAGTGCCAGAGATCTGCTTGGAGCGCTCGTCGATGACGGCATTTTGGGATCGGACACCCCGAAAGGGCCGGTATCGCTGCGCTTTCCACTGGATACGGTTGAAGTGCTTTTCCCCAGCCTGTTCCCGAAAACATAGGCGCAGCACGAGCGCTTGCTTTACGAGCATGCCATTCATGGCATGCACTTTATATTCCTCGCGACGGTATGCGGGATAAAGCGAGGCTCAGGACTCACTCTCGAAGCCAGAAGATAACGTTTGCGGCAGTGCGGTGCGCCTTGAGAGGCGTGCGATCGATCGTCGATTACTCGGGTTTGCTGCCCTCGGCGGCCAGGGCGGCAATAATACGTTCGAAGACGCCCACGCGGCTCCAGCGGACGAAGCGGTTGTAGAGCGTTTTGTGCGGCCCATAGCTGCGCGGTGCATCCTTCCACATCGCGCCGTTGCGAACGACGGAGACGATCCCACCGATCACCCGCCGGTCGTCCACCCATCGCCGACCGCGAGAGCGCAGGAACTGGGGCGCCAAGCGGTCGATCTGTGCCCGAGAAAGTAGAGCAACGGCGGACATCGCTCACCTCCGACGTCTCAGGAGTCGCATGCCCACGAGCCGAGGCAAGCCGCTTATGGGGCCTGAGCCTAAGGTGCGCGTTCCGGTCCATGTGCCGGCACGGCAATCGGGCGCCCTGGCGACGCCAGCACACCGTTCACGCCGAAGGGGTCAGCGATCGAGCCAGATATCCTCCCGCCGGTTGCCCGCGAACTGGCTGTCTTCCATCAGTGTCATGTTTTTCACGGCGGGCTTCCAGCAGGTACCCGCACGCACGTAGAACAGGATGGGACGCACAACGTCCTCGGCCAGCTTGCGCTCGATGGCCCAGAGCAATTGCTTACGCTTGGCAATGTCGGTTTCCAGCCATTGCTCGTCGATCATCTTATCCAGCGAGGCATCGCAGTAGTTATCCCAGTTGAGATTCGAGCCGCATTTGTAATACGCATCGACGATCCCGCCGGGCTCCGGCCCACTCGTCTGGAGGTTGAACGCCAGCGTGTAATCCTTGCGGTAGACGCGGGGGAAAAATGCCGGGGTTTCCACCGTGTCCAGCTCGCTTTCGATATAGATTTCCTTGAGCTGATCCATCAGCAGGACGGCCGGCGCCTTATAGAATGACAGATCGCGCGTCATGACCTTGATCTTCAGCCGGTTCTCGGGTCCGTAGCCAAGGCCGCGCATGATCGCGCGTGCCTGCTCGCGGTTTTTCCGGACGTCGGGATCGTAGCCGGGTAGGGTTTTCAGCATCTCCGGCGGCATGCCCCAGAGTCCGCCGGGCGGCGGTTGAAACACGCC
Source organism: Acetobacteraceae bacterium (assembly GCA_025354865.1). Classification (GTDB taxonomy): domain Bacteria; phylum Pseudomonadota; class Alphaproteobacteria; order Acetobacterales; family Acetobacteraceae; genus Rhodopila. The sequence continues at coordinate 12,988 of JANXMB010000048.1, forward strand.
GCCAATGTCGCCCTGACCTTCGGCGATAATGTCGATGAAAGCCTGACGATCGATGCTGAGTGCCACCGCGCGGCGCAACTCGATGTTGTCGAACGGGGGTTTGGAGCGATTGAACAGGATGTGACGGTTGACCCCGCCGGCCGGCACCATCTCGCAGATCGCATCGGATTTCTGGCTGCGGATGTTGCTGAGTTGCGGCGGAGTCAGTTGGTACGGGAACGTCATGTCGAAACGCCCGGCGATAAACGCCAGGCCGGCGGTGCCAGGGTCGCGGACGATTATGTAGTCGATGCCATCGAGGTATGGCAGGCCGGGCTTCCAATAATCCGGGTTCCGCGCGACCTTGATATATTCGTTCGGTTTGAACTCGACGAATTTATAGGGGCCGGTGCCAATCGGTTGCGTGCGCATCGCGGCGGGTTTGACGTGACATGGGTAGATCACGGCGGTTCCGCCAGCCAGAATCATCGGAAACCAGGGCCGGGGCTGTTTCAGGTGAAACGTCACCTCGAAGTCGCCGTTGGCGGTCAGGCTATCGATATCCTGGGTTGCGACCTTGCGCGGATTGACGCGCAGCTTGTCGACCGATGTCTCCATCAGCAAGGCAAAGGTACAGAGGACATCGCGGGCGGTGAATGGCGCGCCATCGTGGAACTTCACGCCTTCGCGGAGTTTGAAGGTCAGGGTGCGGTAATTGTCGCTCCAGGTCCAGGAAGACGCGAGATCGGGGACGATCCCGTCGATGTTGTTATGGGTTTTGTGCTGATCCATCATGATCAGGTTGTTGAACACACCGGCCATGGGGCCGAGAGAAAAGACCGTCGCCTCCTCCAGCACCGAGAGGCCGCCGGGGCTGTCGGGCGAGTACATGGTCAGGATGCCGCCGCGTTTCTGGGCGCTGGCCGGTGTGCAAAGCAGCAGCGCGACTGCTAAAAGGCAGAGGAATCGTGTCATGGTTGGCCCCCCTATCCGCCAGTCTTTTTGGGCTTGGTTCGGCGGATGGGACGCAGTCTGCATGCAGGAGCCGACAGGACGCAATGGACGGGTCGGTGCCTTTCAGGGATGTTGCATTCGAACGCCCCCCCCGCTCGTCACCGCCGGAGGGTGTCGACCGGCAAACGAACCGCGCGTGCGATTCGCGATCTAGCCGGAAGCTGCCGCGAAATCGTCGTCTTCCAGGGCCAACACCCCGGCCGATCCGTGCATGACGGTATGCGCCAGCCCGGCTGCCTGCGACAGGACGTGGTCGGCGTAGAACCGAGCGGTGCCGATCTTGGCGCGGTAGAACCCGGGTTCGTCGTTATCCCCCGCCGCCAACCGATCCGCCGCAGCCAAGGCCGCTCGGGCCGACTGCCAACCGCCCGCAACGATACCGAACAGGTTCAGCAACGGCACTGCCCCGGCCAATACGCCGCGCGGGTCGGTCGGGTTGGTCTCGACGATCCAGGCAATCGCCTGTTCCAACCGCGCGATGGCGTCGGCCAGCCCGGCGCGGATCGCGGCGAAATCGTCGCCCCCGGCTGCGTCGAGACGCGCCAACACCGCGCGCATCTCGGCGAATGCGGCGCGGGCGGCGGCGCCGCCATCCCGCAGGATTTTGCGGCCCACCAGATCGTTTGCCTGGATCCCGGTCGTGCCCTCGTAAATCGCCAGAATGCGGGCATCGCGCAGGTATTGCGCCGCGCCGGTTTCCTCGATGAAGCCCATGCCGCCGTGGATCTGCACGCCGGTCGAGGCGATATCGATCGAGGTTTCGGTGCTCCAGCCTTTGACGATGGGAATCAGCAGATCGACCATCGACCGATTGCGCTCCCGTTCCGCAGCATCGGGATGGCGTTGCGCCAGATCTAGGGAAGCAGCGACGACATAAGCCAAAGCGCGCATCGCCTCGGTGCGAGATTTCATCGACATCAGCATCCGACGCACATCGGGATGCCGCAGGATCGGCACCCGACCGCCGCCGCGCACGCCGGCATCGTTACCCTGCACACGATTGCGGGCGTAATCGAGCGCGTGCTGAAACGCTCGTTCCGAAATGGCGACGCCCTGCAAGCCCACATCGAAGCGGGCGCGATTCATCATGATGAACATATATTCCAGGCCTCGATTGGTCTCCCCGACCAAGGTGCCGATTGCGCCTTCCTTGTCGCCGTATGCCATCACCGCCGTCGGGCTGGCATGAATGCCAAGCTTGTGTTCCAGGCCCACACAATAGGCATCGTTGCGGGCGCCAAGCGAACCGTCGGCGCCGACCAGGAATTTCGGCACCACGAACAGGGAGATACCGCGCACACCCTCGGGCGCGTCGGGCAAGCGGGCGAGCACGAGATGGACGATATTCTCCGTCATGTCGTGGTCGCCGTAGGTGATAAAAATCTTCTGCCCATAAATACGGTAATGTTCACCATCCGGAACCGCTCGGGTCCGGATGGCACCAAGGTCCGATCCGGCCTGCGGTTCGGTTAGGTTCATCGTGCCTGTCCAGGTGCCTTCGACCATTTTCGGCAGGTACATGGCTTTTTGGGCGTCGGAGCCGACAAGGTGCAGCGCCTCGATGGCGCCAGTGGTGAGCAAGGGGCAGAGGGAAAACGCCATGTTGGCGGCGTTCCACATCTCTTTTACCGCGGTGCCGAGCACGGCGGGCAGGCCCTGGCCGCCGTATTCGGGGTCGCAGCCGAGGGCGTTCCAACCGCCTTCGACGAACTGCTTATAGGCAGCGGCAAAACCGGCGGCGGTGTGCGCCCCGTCGGCATCGAGGCGGGCGCCTTCCTTGTCGCCGGAATGGTTCAACGGCGAGAGCACGGAGCCGGCGAATTTCCCGGCTTCTTCCAGGATCGCGTCGATCAGGTCGGGTTCCGCGTGTTCGAAACCCGGCAGCGCCGCGATCCGATCCATGCCGACGAGGTCGTTCAGCACGAAGCGCATATCGCGCAGTGGCGCCGTGTATTCGGTCATGACAATTTTGCCCTTGTTTGCGGTCCGGACCGTTTTGCGATCCAGGTGGGGCCGTTCTTACCGGACCGAGCGGCGACCGCCTATCGGGATTTACCCGATCGCGCTGGCGGATTTAGCCCGCTCCCGCAGCGCAAACTTCTGGATTTTTCCGGTCGAGGTCTTCGGCAAATCGCCGAACACATAGGCCCGCGGCACCTTGAAACCTGCCAGATGCTGGCGGCAGAAAACGCGCAGATCCTCGGCCGACACCGATGCCCCCGGCTTCAGTTCGACGAACGCACAGGGCGTCTCCCCCCATTTCTCGTCGGGTTGCGCGACCACGGCGGCGCTCAGGACGGCGGGGTGGCGGTACAACGCCTCCTCCACCTCGATCGACGAGATATTCTCGCCGCCGCTGATGATGATGTCCTTCGACCGATCGCGGATTTTCACGTAGCCGTCGGGCTGCATCACCGCGAGGTCGCCGCTGTGGAACCAACCGCCTTCGAACGCCTTCGCGGTGGACGCCGGATTGGACAGATACCCCTTCATGGTGATGTTGCCGCGCAACACGATCTCCCCCATCGTCTCCCCGTCCCAGGGCACCGGCTGCATCGTTTCTAGGTCGAGCACCGTCAGTGCCTCCTGCAACGGGGTGCGCACACCCTGGCGTCCGTTGCGTTCGGCCCGCTGGTCGATCGGCAGCGACTCCCAGGCGGCGTGCTTGGCACAGACCGACACCGGGCCGTAGACCTCGGTCAGGCCATAAACATGGGTCAGATCGATCCCGGCCTGTTCGGCGCCCTCGATAATCGCGGCCGGCGGCGCGGCGCCGGCAACCTGTCCGGCGATGCGATGGCCGATCCCTTCGCGCAGCGCCGGGTCGCAGTTGATCAGCAAGGAGTAAACGATCGGGGCGCCGCACATATGGGTGACGCCCTCGGTGCGAATGGCATCCCAGGCCGCTTTCGCCTCCACCCGCCGCAAGCACACATTCACCCCCGCCCGCTCGGCCACCGTCCAGGGGAAGGTCCAGCCGTTGCAATGGAACATCGGCAGCGTCCAAAGATACACCGCATGGTGCGGCATGCCCCAATTCAGGATGTTGCTGACCGCGTTCAGATGCGCGCCGCGATGGTGGTACACCACACCCTTGGGATCGCCCGTGGTGCCCGAGGTATAGTTCAGCGCGATCGCATCCCATTCGTCGTCCGGGTTCTGCCACGCGTATTCGGGATCGCCCTCGGCCAGGAAGGCGTCATAGGTCGTTGCGCCCAACAGATCGCCGAACGGCCATTGCGGGTCGTCGACGTCGATCACCAGCGGCTTCTCGTCCAGCATGGCCAGGGCCGGCCCAACGACGGCGGAGAACTCGCGATCCACAATCAGCACCCGCGCCCCGCCGTGCTTCAACATGAAGGCGATGGTTTCGGGATCGAGGCGGGTGTTCAGCGTGTTCAGCACCGCGCCGCACATCGGGACGCCGAAATGCGCCTCATACATCGGTGGGGTGTTCGGCAACATGACCGCAACGGTATCGTTCTTGCCAATGCCGCGCCGCGCCAGGGCCGAGGCCAGACGGCGGCACCGCGCATAGGTCTGTGCCCAGGTATAGCGTTCGTCGCCATGCACCACGGACGGCTTGTCCGGATAGACGTAGGCCGCCCGCTCGATGAAGGTCAGCGGCGTCAACGCGGAAAAATTGGCCTGGTTTTTGTCCAGCCCATGCTGATACGCGGGATTTCCGGTCATTGTTTCCTCCATGACGGATCGCCGCCCGTTTCGGGGGCTGTCCGAACCTGCGATCGACGGCTTCGACTATGCCGCCCGTCTTATCCTGCTCCTACGCTCGTCGCGGTCTAGTGCCCGTAAACCAGATTGGGCAGCCACATCGTCAGCTCCGGCACATAGGTGATGATGCCCAGCACGATCAGCAGCAGGATCAGGAAGGGCAGAATGCCGCGAATGACCTCCCCCACCGGGGCGGTGGAGATGGTGGACAGCACATACAGGTTCAGGCCCACCGGCGGATGGATCAGCGCGATTTCCATGTTGTGGGTGAAGATAATCGAGAAATGCACGGGATCGACACCCAACGGCACCAACGCAGGCGCCAGAATCGGCATCACCAGCAGCAGGGCCGCCACGACCTCCAGAAAGCAGCCGAGGACCAGCAACAGCACATTCATCGCCAGCAGGAATTCCCAGGTGGCGAAATGGTGTCCGAGCGTCCAGGTGACCAATTTGGCGGGCACGCCGGATTCCGTCATCCAATGCCCGAAGGCCAGCGCCGTTGCCACGATCAGCATAATCGTCGCCGCGCTGCGCAGGGCATCCGCGATGACCGATAGCGTTTGCGTGACCTTGAACCCGCGATAGAAGACCAGACTGACGAACAGCGCCACGGTCGCGGCGATGGCCGCTGCCTCGGTCACCGTGACGATGCCGCCGTAGATGCCGACCAACACGATAATCGGCACCAACAGCGCCGGCAGCGCCCGCACCGTCACCCGCAGGCGCTCGGCCAGCGGCAAAGACGGTTCCATCGGCAGATTGTTGCGCCTTGCGTAGTACCAGACCCAGACAAAGAACGCGCCGGCCTGCAAAAGCCCAGGCAGGATGCCGGCCAGGAACAGGCGCGGCACCGATTGCTCCGTCACGATGCCATATAGAATCAACGCCAGGGAGGGCGGGATGACGATGCCGATCGTGCCGGATGCGCCGATCACCCCCAACGCGAACCCGCGCGGATAGCCCTTTTCCAGCATCGCCGGCAGCAGGATGGTTCCCATCGCCAATGCGGTCGCCACGGACGATCCGCAGATCGCGGCAAACAGGGTGCAGGCAACCACCGTCACCAACCCCAGCGACCCGCGAACGCCGCCGAGCCAAGCGGCGGACACATCGACCAGCGCCTTGGCAACACCGCCTTGGCGCATGAACGCGGCTGCCATCACGAACAGCGGCAACGACATCAACGTGGACGAGTTCAGATGGTCGATGACCACCTGCGCCACCCCGATCAGCGGTTGTCCGGTCGCGATGTAAAGCACCGCCGCGCAGGCGCCCAGAACCAGGAAAATCGGCATGCCGGCGGCCAGCAAGCCGAAGAACATCGCCAGGAAAAGCAAAGCGTCCATCGAAAATCAGTGCTTTCCGGCCGGGGCGAGATTGGGTGTCAGCTCGTGCTCGGGGATATGCCCCAGCGCCATTGTCGCAGGATCGAAGCGGAACACGTAGCGATAGAAGCGGACGATATAGCGCACCGCCATCAGGAAACCGCCGGTCGGCAGCGCGCTATAATAAATCCACATCGGGAACGCGAGCCCGGTGGCGCTGGTTTCGTCCAGCAGCAGAGAGGTCTGCACGATCTCCCACCCGTACCACAGCATGCCGCCGCAGAATCCGAGCGCGACCACGCAGTTGAACGCCTCCAGCCAGCGTTGCAGCCAGGCCGGCACCACCCGCAACACAAGGTCGGGCCGGACATGGCCGTCGGTGCGCACGAGTTGGCTGGAGATGATCATCACCCCCCAGACCACGAGGTAGACGATCACCTCCTCCGCCCAGATGATCGCATGGGCGGGGAAGAAGTAGCGACCGAGCACCTGGACGAGCCCGACGATCATCGCCAGCAAACCGAGGAGGCCGACCAGCGTCCGCTCGATCCGATCGTAGAAACTATGGGGGGCGGGGGTCATACCGACGCAATCATCCGGCGAAGGTTGCATCGACGAGTTTGACGATCTCGGGCGACAATTTGGCGTCTTTGATCAAGGTCCCGACATCGGCTTGCATACGGGCGCGATCGGCTTTCAGGGTTTCCTCGGTCGGATCGACGATCGTCACACCGTTGTCGATCAGAACCTGCCGGGCGCGGGTCTGCGCGACCTGGGCGTTGGTGCGATAGGTGCCGATATTCTGCGCCCAGACATCGGTCATGATTTTCTGCATGTCCGGCGCCAGCTTCGACCAGAACGCATCGGCGATCAGCGGCACATACATCCCGCAATACTGGTGATCGGCATAGGAATGGCGCACCCCGGCTTCCCACAATTTGGAGCTGAAGCAGCTTTCGTCGGTGGAGACGAAGCCATCGAAGGTGCCTTGCGAGAGGGCCAAGGGCACGTTCGGCCACGCAGTGGTGTTCGGGATGCCACCGAAGAAATTGATCCGCCAGGCAATGCCGGCGCCGCCGGGGCTGCGCAATTTCAACCCTTTCAGATCGGCCACCGTGCGCAGCGGGGTCTTGGTGGTGTACCAGTTCTGAAACCCGAGGGAGACCCAGGGTCCGAGCAGATGGCTGCGCAGTTTGGCGCCGAGGGTGGTAGCGATCTGCTGGCCGGGTTTGCCGTCGCAGGCGGCCCAGGTGACCTCGATTTTACGACCGTAGAAATTGGGCAGTTGCACGAAGTCGCCGTCCGGCACAATGCCGGTCTGGGTCCAGGCGCCCGGCACCGCCATATCGACCTGCCCTTGCAGCAGGGCTTTGCCGACGTTCAGATCGGCGAACAACTGCCCGGCGTGGAACACCTCCCCCGCGATCTTGCCGCCGGTCGCGGCTTTGACCTTTTCCAGGTAGTCGACGATCGACACGTTACGAATATGCGACGGTGCGGTATCCAGCGAGCAGCGCAAGCGGATCGCTTCTTCCCCACGGGCATGGCGAAGAATGCCAAAACTGGCAACAGTCGCGGCAGCAGACGCGCCGAGGGTACGACGGGACAGACCGTATGTCATGCAAATGCTCCGAGGGGGCCGGGAGAGTCCGATTTAACGCGGCCACATGAGGGCGACGCCGCGGCGTGTCAAGTGAGAAGCGCGTCCCGCAGCGCCTGCCAGGAGTCGCGGTCGGGCGCGCAGATCAGGCCGCCATCGATGCGGGTGGGATCGTAGCCTCGGCCGTCGAACTGCGCGGAATACCCGCCGGCTTCGCGATGCAGCAGCCAACCGGGCGCGTGGTCCCAGGGATAGAGACGGTTGAAGAACAAGAAATGGCAGTGCCCATCGGCCACCATGCGGTATTCGTGCGCGGCGCAGCGGTAATCCCAGGAAGCGGCCACCTTGGGCAAGTTGCTGCACACGATCGCGCGCTGGGCTTCGGGGAGCATACGCCAAGCGACATTGCCGGCCATCTCCGCGACCGGGGCGGGCGGTGCGATGCGCAGGTCCCGGCGGCTGGCGGTGGCGGTTTCGATCCACGCGCCCTCCCCCCGCAAGGCGAAGGCGGTATCGTCGCCGATCGGGTCGTGAATGACGCTGGCCACGACCTCCCCCCGCACGATCGCCGCGACCATGACCCCGAACAGCGCCAGACCGGCGGCGAAATTGGCGGTGCCATCGACCGGATCGACCACGAAAGCCAAATCGGCGCCGGCCAGGGTTTGTAGCAACGACGGATCGGCGGTCGCCGCTTCCTCCCCCACCACCGCGCACCCCGGAAACCGCGCCCGCAGCCCTGCGACAATCGACCGCTCGGCGGCCTCATCCGCTTCGGTCACAAGGTCGAGCGGGCCTGATTTGGTGCGCACCGACCCGGCTTCGAGATTGCGGAAGCGCGGCAGAATCTCGCGCCGCCCGGCCTCCCGCACGAGGTCGGCGATATCGGTCAGATGGCGGGTGCGCAGGATCATGGGGCGGGGGTCCGGAGGATGCTGGCGGCTTTGTCTCATGCTGACGGGGATCGTGCCAGGAGATGCGCGGGATTAGGCTCCGCAAAAAAATAGGACTATGCACTTCGCAAACACGATATTGGAAACGGAAATTTGGGCCTATCTCGGCTTAACGACTTGCCCTGAGGGCGGGGCCTGGGAGGGTGGCTGAGGCTTCAGCGTTTGGGTGAGGGCCCACGCGGCCATATCCATATCGTTATCTATCCGTGGCACGACGACCCAGGCCATAGGTTCGTTGGCCAAGTTCGTATATTTCGTGAACTGCCAGACGGTGCCGGTCTGAGTGTCAAGAAGGAATGAATCGGCTCTGGCATGGGGGCTAAACACTATCTGATAGCGCCCGTGGTCCAATGGCTTCTCTGGGGACTGCGCTTCGACGACGCTGAATAAGGCCGGCAAAAGAAGCGCCGCCAGCAGGACGCGCCTCATTGGCCGGTGGCCTCAGTTAGCTCAGAACCATCCTTAGGTTTCTGCCGCGCGATCACCCACAGCTTGGCGCGGAAGGCTTCCTCATCCTCGTCAGCGCTGAGGCCGCAGGCTATCTCTATGAACCGTTCCGATTGTGTGCCAGTATTCTGAGCTTGATCACCTGAGTTACGAGCCACGCAATCTCTCCTATCGGATTCATAGCATCCGTCGATGGGGCGGGGGCTACCAGCCTTAAGAATATGAGAATCGGTCAGATTGCGGGTGCGCAGGATCATGGGGCGGGACCGGAGGATGCTGGCGGCTTTGTCTCATGCTGGCGAGGATCGTGCCAGGAGATGCGCGGGATTCGACTCCGCAAAAGAAAAGGGCGGCGCCCACGCGGGGCACCGCCAAGTTTGGGGAGGAGTCCAAGAGAGGAGCGGAGCAAGACAGGCTTGGTCTGCTTCTCGACAGGGAACATGATCCGCCGAACGCCGTTTGCCTTTGACCTGAATCAAGCCGATGGATTTTTTCCCGATTTTTTTCAGCGGGAGGCGATTTCGATCCGTGCGAGCGATTCCGCCGGGCCCAATGCGGCCAAAGTGGCGTCGATTCCGGGGCTGACATTGCTCCCGGTCAGGGCGGCGCGCAGGGGCTGCGCAACCTCCCCGAGTTTGAGGCCGGCTGCCTCGGCAAAACTGCGCAGGACGGCGTCGATCCCGGCAACGGTGAAATCGCAGGTTTCCAGCGCTTTGCCGACGCCGCGCAGCAGTAGCCTTGCCTCGGCGGTCAACAGCGCCTCGGCCTTGGGTTGCATCGTCAGCGGCAGAGGATGTGCAAGGAAGGCTGCGGCGTCGGCCAACTCGATCGTGGTTTTCGCGCGTTCCTTCAATTGCGGCATCAGCGCCCGAATGCGTTGCGCCGCGATGGCGCCCACGGCCAGATGCGGGCGATGCGCCAACCGTTCCAATACCATCTTGGTCAGCCGATCGTCGTCGGCCTGGCGGATGTAGATGCCGTTCAGGTTTTCCAGTTTCTTGTAGTCCATCCGGGACGCGCCGCGATTGACGTCGGCGATATCGAACAGACGGATGGCTTCGGCGCGATCCACGACCTCCAGATCGCCATGCGACCAACCGAGGCGCAGCAGATAGTTGCAGACGGCTTCCGGCAGGAAGCCCTGCTCGCGGAATTCCAGCACCGACACCGCACCGTGCCGCTTGGACAGTTTTGCCCCATCGGCGCCGTGGATCAGCGGGATATGGGCGAAACGCGGGCGTTCCCAGCCCATCGCCTCGAAGATCTGCACCTGCCGGAAGGTGTTGGTCAGGTGATCGTCGCCACGCACGACATGGGTGATGCCCATATCGTGGTCGTCCACCACCACCGCATGCAGATAGGTCGGGGTGCCGTCGCTGCGCAGGACGATCATGTCGTCCATTTCGGCATTGGCGACCCGAACCGTGCCCTGCACCAGATCGTCGACCACGGTTTCCCCGGTTTGCGGCGCTTTCAGGCGGATGGATGGCCGCACACCGGGCGGCGCCTCGGCTGGATCGCGATCGCGCCACCGCCCATCGTAGCGGGGGGAGCGCTTTTCGGCGACCGCCTGTTCCCGCATCTGGCGCAGTTCTTCGGCCGTGCAATAGCAGTAATAAGCCTTTCCCGCCGCCAGCAATTCGTGCGCGACCGCCGCATGGCGGGCGGCGCGCGACGATTGAAACACGGTCTGCTCATCGCGATCGAGGCCGAGCCAGTCGAGGCCTTCGAGGATGACTCGGGTGGCTTCGTCGGTGGAGCGTTCGCGGTCGGTGTCTTCGACCCGCAGCAGGAAGGCGCCGTTGTTGTGGCGGCTATAGAGGAAGTTGAACAGTGCGGTGCGGGCGCCGCCGATGTGCAACAATCCGGTGGGGCTTGGGGCGAAGCGTGTGCGTATGGTCATGCGGCATAAGTGGCGCAGGCTGATTTGGATGACAACTGCGTCTGCGGTTCGTGCGTTGCGGCGCCGTTTTGCGCTACGCGAGACGATGTAATATAAATAACGCTATTTATATTTTTTTATACAAATATATCTGTATTTTCCCAATTTTTTATCGGAACGCGCCATTTTCCCGTTGTTAATCGGCCCGAACTTCGACTAGACAGGTCGTGCGGTCATATTTCCAATGATCCGTTCGAATCGAACCGTTTATTTTTTGGATTCACTCTTATGTTCCATGCCACACCCGACGCGCTCGCGAACGACCGAGCATCCGCTGCAAGCCCTGCTAATCCCAGGATCCGAATGCTGCGTGCCATCGCCCGCGCGACGATGCTCGTCGCCGTCTGCGCAATCGGCGTCGCGCTGCCCGCCAAAGCGGACCAACTCTCGGTCACCTCCGTCACCGTGCCGCTTTATGACTCCGGCATCAACGTCAGCTACGGCTCCACGACCTGGAGCGGCGTGATCGCCGGGCAGATCGTGCTGCATGCGACCGACTCGGCAACCCCCTCGGCACCGGCGTTCGACGCCGCAGCCTGGTGCGTCGATCTGTTCCATAACATTTACCTCGGCAACAACGTCTATACGTTCACGATCGGCAGCGCTTTGACGACCGACAGCAACGGCCACGCGATCTCGACCGCGCTGAACAATAAAATCATGACCCTTGGCGCCTACGGCAATTCGCTGCTGGCCGGCACCTATGCTGGCAACGCCGATGTGTCGTCCGCGATCCAGCTCGCGATCTGGCAGACCGAGTATTCCGGCCTGACCTTCGTCGCCAACGCTGCCGTGACCTCGTTCGTCACCACATTCGAATCCTATGCGAATTCCCACACGTTCACCGGTGCCGCGCTCGCCCCGCTGAACGGTCAGCAGCAGTTGATCACCAACAGTGTTTCGGCAACCACCACCACCGGCGGCAATTCCAACGCGCCGGAACCGATGTCGCTCGCGCTGCTGGCGACCGGCGTGATCGGGCTGGGCTGCATCCGCCGGCGCGCGCGCTAAGCCGGATCGCAGCCGGGCCGCGCACCACCGCAGCCGGCCGACCGCTTCCCTCTACCCCACGGCATACCATTCGCCCTAGAACGTCCCGGCGCTGGTGCAGCAGGCGGGAGGGCGCGATGGAACAAGCAATCGCAACGATGCAGGCCGCCATTCGATTGGCGGAGCAAGGCCATCCCGCTCGGGCCGCCGCCGGTCTGGCGCAAGCGGCCGCGATGGCACCGAGGGATCCGCGCCTCCAGGTGCAATGCGGCGGGCTGCTGCGCCAACTCCAACGCCCCGCCGACGCACTGACCTGTTACGATCGTGCCATCGCTGTCCTGCCGGACAATCCAGCCATCCTGGGCAACCGCGCCATCGTCCTGGCGGAGTTGGGACGCACCGCCGAGGCACTGGCCTGCATCGACATCGTCGCCCGCCTGCGCCCCGACGATCCCGCGACCCTGGTCAATCGCGGCAGTATGCTGGTGCAACGCGGCCGCCCGCAGGAGGCACTGGCCGACTACGATCGCGCCATTGCCCTCCGCCCCGATATGGCGCCGATCCTGAGCAACCGCGCAAACCTGCTGATGGACCTGCGCCGGCCGGCGGAGGCATTGGCGGATTACGACCGAGCGCTGGCGTTACGCCCGGTGCATGCTGCGACGGTGGCGGATCGGGGAAATGCGCTGCTGGCCCTGGATCGCCCGGCCGAGGCACTGGCGGCGTACGACGCAGCGTTGCAGTTGGACCCCGGCAATGCCCATACGCTGGACCATCGCGGCAAGGCGCTACAGGTCCTCGGTCGCACGCAGGACGCACTGGCCAGCTTCGATGAAGCCGTCCGCCTCGCCCCCAACGTCCCGGCCATGCGCGTCCATCGCGCCATGTGCCGCCTGTTGCTCGGCGATTTCGCGGGTGGCTGGCCCGATTACGAATCCCGCCGACCGCCGCCGATCCCGCCCTGGCCCGACACCCTCACCGGCCGGACGGTGTTGTTGCAAGCCGAGCAGGGGCTGGGCGACACGATCATGTTTTGCCGATACGCGGCGTCGGTGAAGGCGCTCGGCGCCACAACCATCCTGCAAGTTCCGGCCTCGCTGCTGCGGACGATGGGCAGCTTGGCCGGCGTCGATCGCGTGGTCTCGGCGGACGCCTCTGTCCCCGACGCCGATTTCGCCTGCCCGCTCATGAGTTTGCCGCTTCGTTTCGGCACCCGTCCGGCCGCCGTGCCGTATCTGTCGGCCGATCCGGCGTTGGTTGCGGCATGGGCCGAACGGCTCCCGAGTGACGGGCGGCGGAAAATCGGGCTGGTCTGGTCCGGCAATGCGGATCATCCGAACGACCGCAATCGCTCCATTCCACTCAGCCTGTTTGCGCGGGCGATCGACGGCGAGGCCGATTTCGTCGGCTTGCAGACCGATGTACGCCCAACCGATGAGCCCGCGTTGCGCGATATTTTGATGCCGGAACCTTGGGACCGCGACTTCGCCGATACCGCTGCGCTGATCGCATCGATGGACTTGGTGTTGACCGTCGATACCTCGGTCGCGCACCTCGCAGGGGCGATGGGCAAACCGGTCTGGATTCTGCTACCGCACGATCCCGACTGGCGCTGGATGCTCGGTCGTGCGGACAGCCCCTGGTATCCCAGCGCACGATTGTTTCGCCAATCGACGCCGGGGGACTGGCCTCGTGTCCTGGACCGCGTGGTCGCGGCACTCCGTCGCACAATGGGGGTGCCATAATACCGGACCGGCCGGCTCACCGCCAAGGGGCGTTCGAATTATGCCGATCATCCTAATTTTCTGTGAGAAGATGTTGAAAAATGGCATCCAATAAGCCGAGGGCATTGACACAAAGCCTATTTCCTCGCACGGAGCCTTGCACCGCATCGCGTGTACCGAAAGGAAGAATCGAATGTCTGTTACCTCGTCCGGGATGAAATCCCGCCTCGGCATGTTCGTGGCCCTGGCAATGACCGCCGGCCTGGCCGCTTGCGCCGACGACAAGATGGCTGCCGCCCCCACCCCTGCTCCCGTCGCTGCCCCGGCGCCCGCGCCGGCGAAGCCGATGAACAAGATGGAACAGACCAAGGCCGTTCAGACCGCCCTGAACAGCAACGGCGCCAAGCTGACCGTCGATGGCATTTACGGCAAGAAGACTGCCGCCGCCGTGGCCCACTTCCAGAAGGCCAAGGGCATGAAGGCGACCGGCAAGGTCGACGACAAGACCGCGTCCGCCCTCGGCGTGATGTAATCCGGATTTCACAATCTGGACGATGGAAAGGCCGCTCCTGGGAGCGGCCTTTTTATTTGCCCGGTTTACAGGAGCCGGACCGAAATGACTCTATCCGGCGAACCCGAGCGCGCCCAGGGCGGCGGCGCCGGCCAGAATAAGCAAGGGGTGATACCGGGTGAAATAAACCAGCAGCGCGACCGCTGCCGTGATCGCGCCGGCCTGCCAGTGGATCGTGGTGCTGACCGTGATCAGCGCGGCACTGGCCATGACCAGCCCGATGGTGACCGGCAGAAGGCCCGCCTGAATGGCCTTGCGCCAGGGGCGATCCCGCAGACGGAACCATGCACCGGCGGTCAAATAGGTCAGCACGGAAGTCGGTCCGGCGATCGCCACGGTCGAGACCAAGGCCCCGGTCAGGCCGGCAACCCGCCAACCGATAAGGCTGACAACCATCATGTTCGGCCCCGGCGCGGCCTGCGCCAGCGCAAAGAGGGCGGCAAACTCATGCGCCCCCATCCATCCCTGGCCGACGACCTGGCGTTGCAGGTCGGGCAGGATGGAATTGGCCCCGCCGAATGCCAACAGCGAAAGCTGCCCGAACAGCAGCGCCAGCGCGAGCGTCGGGTTCATCGCGCGAACCTCCAGAGCACAAGGGTCGAGGCCGCGGCCATCGCCGGCATCGTGACGACCAAAGGCAGGCGGAGGACGGCGATCGCGGCGAAGGTGATCGCGGTCATCGCGATCGCCAGCCAGCGGCCTTTCAGCGGTGCCGCGATCTTGATCGATGTCGCGATCAGCATACCGGCCCCGGCGGCTGCCAGCGCCTCGAACGCATGTTTGACCTGCGGCACGTCCTTGTATTCGTCGTAGACGGCACCCAGCAGGATCACGATCGTAACCGGGGCCGCCATCAGGCCCACCAGGGCCGCGACGGCGCCAGGGACGCCCCGGAAGCGCGAACCGAGCGCAACCGCGACATTCATGATGTTGCCCCCCGGCATGAACTGGCAGAAGCCCAGCAGTTCTGTGAACTCCTGCGGGGTGAGCCAGCGGCGAGTTTCCAGGATCGTGCGCCTTGCCCACGGCAGCACGCCGCCGAAGCCGCAAACGCCGATGGTGAAGAAACCGAGGAAGATTTCGGCGACGGTGGGATTTGGGCGGGGTTTGTCGGACATGCCGACTGGATAAAGGGTCCGCGCGGTTGGGGGAAGGGTGGCTTCCGCGCGGTGGCCGACAACGCCGCTTACCGGTCCGGGCGGAGGGGGGCGCTACCCCTCCAGCGCGCGCTTGGCGACGCCGGCCAGGAAGCCGCTCGCGGCCGGCAGTACGGCGTCGTTGAAGTCGTAATTCGCGTTGTGCAATTCCCGACCGCCATCCGCCGGGCCGTTGCCGATCCACACGAAAGCGCCGGGCCGTTGTTGCAGATACCAGGCAAAATCCTCACCGGTCATGGCCGGCAGCATGTCGCGCCGCAGCGGCAGGCCCGCCCGCACCACGGCATCCGACGCCATGGCCACGCCATCGAGGCTGTTCAACGTCACGGGATTGCCGCGCGGGATCGACACTTCGATTTCGACGCCGCAGGTCAGTGCCACGCCGGCCGCGACGCGATGGATTGCGGCTTCCACCCGATCCCGCGACTTGTCGTTCAATACCCGCATGGTGCCGCGGACCAGGGCGTCGCCGGGCACCTGATTGGCCGCTGTGCCACCCTGGACGATGCCGATCGTGATCACCACGCTCTCCATCGGGTCGGTTTCGCGGGATACGACGGTTTGCAACGCCAGGATCAGATGCGCCGCCGCGACCATCGGATCGCGGGTCAAATGCGGCAGCGCCGCGTGCCCGCCATGGCCTGCGATCTGGAATATCAGGCGGTTCCCAGCGGCCATCACCGCGCTGTCATGAACGGCGACGGTGCCGGCATCCAGGCCCGGCCAGTTATGATAGCCGAAAATGCGCTCCATCGGAAAACGCTCGAACAGGCCGTCGGCGATCATACTCTTGGCGCCGCCGCCGCCTTCTTCGGCCGGTTGGAACACGAACTGCACGGTGCCGGACCAGGATTTGTCCTGTTGCAACAGCGCCGCAGCGCCGAGCAGCGACGCGGTGTGGCCGTCGTGCCCGCAGGCGTGCATCACGCCGGGGTTCAAGGAGGCGTGGGTCACGCCCGAGGTTTCGACGATCGGCAGCGCATCCATGTCCGCGCGCAGCCCCACCGAGCGATTGGACGATCCGCGCACGAGGGTCGCGACGACCCCATACCCGCCGACGCCGGCCACGAACGGCACCCCCAACTCCTGCAATTTCGCCTGCACGAACAACGAAGTTTCCTTCTCGTGCAGGGTAAGTTCGGGATGGGCATGCAGATGCCGGCGCCACGACGTCAGCGTATCGAACAGGGCGTTTTCCATGCCCCACGCCTAAACCGTCGCCCAGCCGGATGCAATAGAATCCGCTGGGGTTTAGAGCGTGATCGCCTGAGGTTGACTTCAACCTCGGGCGTGAATCACCCTCTCAAACAAAGGCTTAGACCATGATCCAACGCCGAGATCGCGTGCAACCTCAAACGATCATGGTCTAAAGTGCGATGCGTTCGGGTGCGCTACCCCGCGTCCTCGACCAGGATCACATGCAGATTGCGCGGTCCGTGCGCGCCCAATTCCAGGGTCTGCTCGATATCGGCCGAGCGCGAGGGGCCGGTGACCAACATCACGTTACGCGGCATGCCGCCCAATTCGGCGCGCAGCTTGTCCCAGGCTTCCTCGTACGCGCCGACCAGATTGGAGGCCCGCAGCACCACGATGGCGGTGTCGGCCAGCAGATTGAGGGTGGTCGGACGCTCCGGCGCGCTGGGCAGCATCAGGGTCCCGGTCTCGGCGATGGCCGCAAATGCCTGCGTAACCGCCACCGCATCGGTCGCCTCCGCTCGGCCGACCCGGATTTCCAGCATCGGGCGGTTGGACCACGGAATCGCCTGCAATTCCGGGTGCGGTGCCATCGCGAAGCGGCTCGGCAGATTCTGCGCCGACAGGTAATCGGCGATCGCGTCGGGAACCGCGTTCCAATCGGCGACCCGGACGACCGAACCGAATTCCTTCTCGACGTTGCGGACGAACAGATCGACCTGTCCCGCATGCGGCAAGCGGGACCGCGCCGGGATTGTGTGCCGGGGATGCAGCGCCAGCCGCCCGCGCAGCATGGCCTTCCGATCCTCCGGCAAGGGGCCGCGCTTCAGCCCGCGACGAACGGCGTTGAGCAGAATATCCTTACTCACGATCAATGCGTCCCGTCGCGCTGGGCCCGCGCGTAGCGGGCGAAGAACGTGTCCCCTTCCGGCGTCGGCAGGTCGCGGCCTTCGGTCCAACCGGCGGCAAACGGCAGGCTGGCGAGGCGACCGCGCTTGCGACCCAGCAACGCCAACGCCTTCGCCCCGATCCGGGTGGCGAGCCGATACAACGACGGACGGCGGGCGAAAAACGCCCACAGGCCGAGATTGGTGCGGTATGCGGTGGGGCTGAGGTGGCGTTCGAACTCGCGCTCCCGCCAATGGCGCATCAGTTTAGGTAGGGGAATTTTGACCGGGCAGACGCTCTCGCATTTGCCGCAAAAGGTGGAGGCGTTGGGCAGGTGTCCAGCTTTGTCGACACCGAGCAGCCCGGGGGTCAGGACCGATCCCATTGGGCCGGGATAGACCCAGCCATAGGCGTGCCCGCCGACCGCGCCGTAGACCGGGCAATGGTTCATACACGCGGCGCACCGGATGCAGCGCAGCATCTCCTGGAACTCGGTCCCGATCATGGCGGAGCGGCCATTGTCGATCAGGACGACGTGATATTCGTCCGGCCCATCCAGATCGCCGGGGCGACGGACGCCGGTGGAAAACGTCGTGTAAACCGAGAAATCCTGGCCGGTGGCGGACCGCGCCAGCAGCCGCAGCAACGAGGTGGTGTCCTCGATCGTCGGCACGCATTTTTCGATACTGGCGAGCACGATGTGCACCCGTGGCAGGGTCTGGGTCAGGTCGCCGTTGCCCTCGTTGGTGACGATGACGCTGCTGCCGGTCTCGGCGATCAGGAAATTCGCCCCGGTGATGCCGACATCGGCGGCGAGGAACTTGCTCCGCAGCCGGGTCCGCGCCTCGATCAGAATGTCGCGGCGTTCCGCTAGCGAGCGATCCGCCGGCAGGTCGGTGTGGTGCTTGCGGAATGCTTCTTCCCAATCTTCCATATTGAGGTGGAAGGCCGGCGCGATGATATGGCTGGGCAGTTCGTCGCGCAGCTGGATGATATATTCGCCCAGATCGGTCTCGATCGGGACGATGCCGTGCCGCTCCAGGTGCGCATTGATGGCGATTTCCTCGCCGATCATCGACTTCCCCTTGGTCACCGTCCGCGCGCCGACCCGCTGGCAGATCGCCAGCACCGCCGCTCGGGCAGCGTCCGCATCGGGGCACCAATGCACCTGGCCGCCGGCGGCAATCACTTTGGCCTCGTATTCCTCCAGATAGAAATCGAGGTTCTCGATCGCGTGGTTCTTGATGTCGCGCGCAATGTTGCGCAGTTCCTCGAACTCCGGCAGGCCGGCTACGGCCGATGCGCGACGCGCGATGAAGCTGGGGCCGCTGCGGGCGAGCGCCTTTTGCAAGCCGGCGTCGGCGAGCGCTTTGTGGGCGTTTTCCTTAAAGGCCGGGGAGGTGGCAACATGCATCGGGCGAAAGCTCCTTCGCCGCCTGTTTAGCTTGTTTCCAGCGGAACTGGAATCCATTGTAGCCGTTGGCCGACGCCGACGGTTCTGCCGGATTTGCTTGGGGAGCACGATGCCGCAACCGACCGGACACCGGGGGATTGCCCCTGTGCCCGGCCGGCGCGCGATCAGGTCGAGTAGTCGGAGAACGACGCGCCCGAGAAACGAGCGCGATAGTCGGTGCGGACGTTGACCAGCGCGACGCGGCCCTTATCCACTTCCGCCTGCGCCCGGGCGAGTGCCGGGGCGATGTCTTCCGGCTGCGTGACATACTGGCCGTAGCCGCCCAGTGCCTCGCACATCAGGTCGTAACGCATATAACCCAGGTCGCGGCCGGGTTTTTCGCGCTTCGGATCGCCGGTCCAACCGCCGTTCAGGCTGATGACGATCAGCAGCGGGATTTTGTGACGGATGGCAGTATCCATTTCCATCGCGTTCAAACCCATGGAACCGTCGCCGTGCACAACGATGACCTGCTTGTCCGGGCAGGCGACTTTCGCGCCGACACCGAACGGCAGACCGACGCCCATGGTCCCGAACGGACCGGAGTTCAAACGATGCGCCGGGGAGAAGGTCGGCATCGTCTGGCGACCGAAGTTCAGGGTTTCCTGACCGTCGACACACAGGATGGCATCGCGGTTGGCGAAATCGCGCACCGCTTCCAACATGCGGACGGGATGGATGTCCCCGTCTTCCGCCGGGCGATTGGCACCGGCCGCGCTGCGCTTGGCCATTTCGCCGTCGTGCAGCTTCTTGCGCCAGCCGGCGAACCGGTCCGGGCTGACCTTGCCTTTGATGCCGGCCAGCAATTGTCCCAACACGGCCTTGCAGTCGCCGACGATGGGAATATCGACGTAACGCGCGGCAGTGGCAATTTCAGCCGAGTCGATATCGATACGGGCGATCGTCGCATCAGGCCCAAAACGCGGCGGGGAGGCATGCCCGATGATATAGTTCATGCGGGTGCCGAGCACGACGATCAGATCGGCATCGCGGAAAGCCGAAGACCGCATCGCGAGATACGAATATTCATGATCGTCCGGCACCACGCCACGTCCTTGCGGCGTCGTATAGAACGGCACGCCGGCCGCTTCCACGAACTGCTGCATTTCGCCCCATGCGCGCGACCAAATCACACCCGAACCGGACACGATCAGCGGGCGTTCGGCTTTGGCCAGTGCACTCACCAGCGCATCGACCTGACGCGGATCGCCGAGCGGACGGGAGTCCACCAGCGGTCGGCCGGCGTAGGACCAATCGACCAGATTCTCGTCGATCTTTTGGTACAGCATGTCGCCGGGGCAATCGATGTAGACGGGGCCCGGCTTGCCGGTCATCGCCTTTTGCAGCGCGAAATTGATCTGCTGCGGGATGCGCTTGAGGTTGATCAGACGGTCCACGTATTTGCAGGCGCCGCGCATCAGCTCGACCTGATCGATTTCCTGGAAAACCTGACGACCGAACTGCGACAACGGGCTGGACCCACCGAACGCCACCACCGGGCAGCAATCGACCAGCGCATTGGCCATGCCGGTGATCAGGTTGGTCACGCCGGGGCCGGACGCCGCCATGCAGACCGACGGGACCTGTTTCAGGCGGCTATAAGCCTGGCAGGCGAACGCGGCTGCTTGCTCATGCCGCACGTCGATCATGCGAATGCCTTCCTTGATGCAGGTGGCTTCCGCCAACAGCATCGGCCCGCCCATAATATAGAAAAGGTCGGCGACCCCCTCTTTAGCGAGGCATTTCGCGATGATTTCCGAACCGGTTAGTTCCGCCATGTTTTTCGTCTCCTGAGTAGATTATTCTATCCGATAACGCCGCCGGCACGCAGACCGCCGATGTCGTTGGCGCCGAGGCCCAGCCAACTGGCCAGCACGTCGTCGTTGTTCGCCCCGAGCAACGGGGCCGGCGCCACGGGCGGTGGTTTGCCACCATGCCGAACGGGCCATGAAACCATTTTGAATTTGCCGACTTTCGGGTGCTCGACGATCGGCATGATGCCGCGCATTTCAAAGGTCGGATCGCTGGACAATTCCATCGTATCCAGCACCGCACCGGCAGGAATGCCGGCGGCGCCGACGATTTCCATTGCCACCTTTTTATCGTGCCGACGGGTCCAATCGGCGATCATCGCGTTGACCTCGTCTGCATGTTCGACCCGCGCCGCCGGGGTATCGTAGCGCGGATCGCCATCCAGTTCCGACCGCCCGATCACCCCCAACAGCCGCCGCCAATGTTCCGGGTTCGCTCGGCTTGTGAAAATATAAACGTAATCGTTCAAGCCGCCGCCCTTGCAGGGATAGGTGCCCATCGGCGGGGTCGTCGCGGATACGGAACTATCGGCCGCGCGTTGCGCCGGCAGGCCGGTGCGGTACTGCGCTGCGAAAGCGATACGAATATAATGCAACATCGCATCCTGCATCGCGACCTGCAGATGGTCCCCCTGCCCCGTGCCTTTGCGCCGATACAGCGCCCCCAGGATCGACACGGCCAGCAGCATGCCGGTGCCGGTATCGCCCAGCGACGGCCCCGGTTTCAACGGACGCCCATCCTTTTCCCCGGTGATCGACATGGTGCCGCCGCAGGCCTGCGCGATCATATCGAATGCGAGATTTTTTTCGTACGGGCTGCCTTCCCCGAAACCTTTCACCTGACAATAGATTATGCCGGGATTGATGGCCTTGATCGTATCGTAGCCGAGGCCAAGTCGCTCGATGGCGCCGGGTGCGAAATTTTCGGTCAACACATCGGCTTTCGCCGCGAGTTCCTTGATCAACGCAAGGCCGGCGGGATTCTTCAGATTGACCGTGATCGATTTTTTATTCGCGTTGAACAGCAGAAAATACGGATCGTCGATACCGGGTTTACCGCCGAGCGCGCGCCCGGGATCGCCGCCGCCGGGATTTTCGACCTTCACGACCTCGGCGCCGAGCCAGGCGAGGGCTTCGGTGCAGGCTGGGCCGGCCTCGAACTGGGTGAAGTCGAGAATCCGCACACCGGCGAGGCAATCCTGACCGCCTGGGATCGATTCCATGTGCGTTTTCCTCCTTTAATCCGGCCTGCCGCGCGGACGGTTCGGGCTGTTCATCGGGGACGGTAGCGCCATTGGGCGGGCAGCGTAAGCCCCACGGCTGCGCCACCGGTTGACACCGCCGGGCAGATGCTCGCCCCTGCGTGCCGCATGATCGACAAGCTGGAAATGATGCTGGCCCTGGCGCGGGAACAGCACTTCGGGCACGCGGCGGAAGCCTGCGGCGTCACCCAACCGACGTTGTCGGCGGGGTTGAAGCAGCTTGAGGAAAGCCTCGGCGTGCTGCTGGTGCGGCGTCGGTCTCGCTTTATCGGCTTCACGCCCGAGGGTGTGCGCGTGCTCGACTGGGCGCGTCGAATTGTGGGCGACACACGGGCGATGCGGCAGGAAATCGGCGCTTTGAAGCGCGGTCTGGCCGGGCATTTGCGGATTGCCGCGATCCCGACCGCACTGCCGATCGTGGCGGCGCTGACGACGCCGCTGCATATTGCCCACCCCGAGGTGGCGTTCACCATCCTGTCGCGCACGTCGATCGAGATATTGTCGTTACTTGAAAACCTCGAAATCGATGCCGGACTGACTTATATCGACAACGAACCGCTCGGGCGCGTGCGCACGGTTCCGATTTATTTCGAACATTACAGGCTGTTGATTGCGGCCGATCATTCGTTGGGATCGCGCGATAGCGTGAGTTGGAAGGAAGTCGGCGATATCCCGCTGTGCCTGCTCACGCCGGATATGCAAAATCGGCGCATTATCGACAGAAGATTGGCCGAGGCCGGAATCGATCCCGCACCGACTTTGCAGTCGAATTCGATGGTCGTGCTATTTTCCCACGTGCGCACCGGACAATGGGCGAGCGTGATGCCGGCCGTTCTGGCCGAAACCATGGGCCTCGGCGATCCGATCCGATCGATCCCGATCGACGACCCCGAACCGCCGCCGGCCGTGGGCCTTGTCTACCCGCGACGCGAACCGATGACCCCGCTCACGGCCGCCCTCGTCGGCGAAGCCGCCCGGCTAGGTACCGAATGGTTGGGATAATTTTTCCCTTGACCCCGCAACGCGCCGTCTCGTAAAGCCCCGCTCGGGCCACATCCCCCCACCGGGGTGCTTCTCTTCTGAAAGGGAGAGCGAACATGAACGCGATCTCGTCACCGGACGTCCGTCCGCAAAATCCGAATTTTTCTTCCGGTCCCTGCGCCAAGCGCCCGGGCTATTCGCTGCAAGCACTGTCGGGCGCCTTTCTCGGCCGCAGCCATCGCGCCGCCGAACCTAAAGCGCAACTTGCCGACGTCATCGCCAGATCCCGCAGAATTCTCGGCATGCCCGCCGATTGGCGGCTCGGTATCGTTCCGGGTTCGGATACAGGTGCGGTCGAAATGGCGCTATGGTCGCTGCTCGGCGCCCGCCCCGTCGATATCCTGACATTCGAAAGCTTCGGCGAAGGGTGGGCAACCGATATCGTCAAGCATTTGAAATTGTCGGATGCAACGGTACTGACGGCCGATTACGGCGCGCTGCCGGATCTGGGCCGAACCGATCCCGCGCACGACATCGTATTTACCTGGAACGGCACAACATCGGGGGTTCGCATGGCGAACGCCGATTGGATCGCCGACGATCGCCAGGGTTTGACGATCTGCGATGCCACATCGGCAACATTCGCGATGGAACTTCCGTGGTCCAAACTCGATGTTGTCACATGGTCGTGGCAAAAGGCGCTGGGCGGGGAAGCCGCGCACGGGATGCTGGCGTTGTCGCCCCGAGCGGTCGAGCGGCTAGAAACCTACACCCCGCCATGGCCGTTGCCGAAGATTTTCCGGCTGACATCGAAAGGCAAAATCGCTGAGGCCGTGTTCAAAGGCGAAACCATCAACACACCGTCGATGCTTTGCGTCGAAGACGCAATGGACGGGTTGAAATGGGCGGAGGGGGTCGGCGGTCTCCCCGCTTTGATCGCTCGTTCCGAAGCCAATTTGAAAGCCGTTGCCGATTGGGTCGCAAGTTCCGACTGGGCCGGGTTTCTGGCACAGGATCCGGCAATACGGTCGTGCACAGCAATTTGTTTGACGATCGTCGCCCCGTGGTTCGTCGCACTCGGCCCGGACGAACGCTCCAAGGCGGCAAAACAACTCGCTACGATGCTGGAAAAACTAGGCGTGGCCTATGACATCGGGTCGTACCGCGATGCGCCGCCCGGAATTCGCATCTGGGGCGGGGCCACTGTGGAAACCTCGGATATCGTTGCATTGCTGCCATGGTTGGACTGGGCGCACGCGCAAACCGCCGCCGCCTACCGATAAAAGCCAGCCTACCGTTTAAGGATCTACCGACATGCCTAAAGTCCTGATCAGCGACAAATTGTCCCCCGCAGCCGTCGATATTTTCCGGCAACGCGGTATCGAAACAACCTTCAAGCCCGGCCTGTCGCCAGCCGAGTTGCGCGCGATCATCGGCGAATACGACGGGCTCGCCATTCGATCCGCGACCAAGGTGACGCGGGAACTGCTCGACGCCGCGCCGAACCTGAAAGTGGTTGGGCGTGCCGGCATCGGCGTGGACAATGTCGATGTGAAATCGGCTACCGCGCGCGGTGTGGTGGTGATGAATACCCCGCACGGCAATACCATTACGACAGCGGAACACGCCATCGCCATGATGTTCGCCCTGGCGCGGCAAATTCCCGATGCATCCGCATCCACCCGCGCCGGCAAGTGGGAGAAAAACCGCTTCATGGGCGTCGAACTCACCGGAAAAACCCTGGGTTTGATCGGTTGCGGCAACATCGGCTCGATCGTGGCCGAACGGGCGGTGGCGCTGAAGATGAAGGTGGTGGCTTACGATCCGTATTTGTCGGATAAAAAAGCGCTCGACCTCGGCGTCGAAAAAGCCGACCTCGATACGCTTTTGGCGCGCGCCGATTTCATTACGGTCCACACCCCGCTGATCGACGCCACCCGCAATATCATTTCGCGGGAGGCGATTGCCAAAACCCGAAAAGGCGTGCGGATTATTAATTGCGCCCGAGGCGGCCTCGTGGACGAAGCGGCGCTGGCCGATGCGCTGAAATCGGGCCACGTCGCCGGCGCGGCACTCGATGTATTCGAAGTCGAACCGGCGACCGACTCCCCGTTGTTCGCCTTGGACAATGTCGTGTGCACACCGCACCTCGGTGCCGCAACGGCGGAGGCGCAGGAAAATGTCGCTTTGCAGGTTGCCGAACAAATGAGCGATTTTCTCCTGACGGGGGCGGTTTCGAATGCCATCAATATGGCGTCCGTGACCGCCGAGGAAGCCCCACGTCTCAAGCCATATCTCGAACTTTGCCGTTTGCTCGGCACCTTGGCCGGCCAACTGGCGCGAGCACAAGACGGAACGATTCGCCGCGTGACCGTAGAATACGAAGGACAGGTGGCCGCGCTGAACACCAGACCGCTGACCGCCGCTGCCCTGGCCGGACTGCTGCAACCGATCGCCTTGAGCGTGAATATGGTGAATGCGTCGGTTGCGGCGCGCGATCATGGGATCGACGTGGCGGAAACCGCGCACGATCGGCCCAGCGAATATCTGACACTCGTGCGGGTGACCATCCAGACCGATAGCCAGACCCGCTCGGTTGCCGGCACATTGTTCGCCGGTTCGCGCCCGCGCATCGTGGAGATCAAAGGCATCAAGGTCGAAGCCGATTTCGCGCCGCATATGTTGTATGTGACCAACCAGGATAAGCCGGGTTTCATCGGCCGCTTCGGCGCGACGCTGGCCGGCGCAGGAATCAATATTGCCACGTTCCATCTGGGCCGAGCGGAACAGGGCGGCGATGCGATCTGTCTGGTGTCGGTCGACGAACCGGTGCCGGAGGACGTGCTGGCGATGGTACGGACCCTGCCGTTGGTGGTGCAGGCGACCCCCTTGGCGTTGTAGCAGGACCTCGACGCGCGGCCGCCGTCGCCGCTATAACGTCGCCTTGTCACAACGGATGTTTGCGCATCCTCGGGGGATTTGGATGCAGGCCAGTGCGGCCCTGCCCTGGCGACGCTGCCGGTCGCTGCTACCGGCCCTACTGGCGATGCTGGTCGCGGCGGCAGTCGTGCGACCGGCCGACGCGCAGGCGCCGCCCGCTGGCCGCCCCATTTTCGCCGTCCCGCCGTCGTTGTGGGACCGCCGCATGGTGTCGGTGCGCCCGTTGCTGAACCAAACCGTATCCGATTTCGCGGCGATCGCCGATGGCATCGTGTTCGGCATGGGTCCGGGGGAGGTCAACGCCCACATGCCGGTGCCCGCGAAGGGCGTCACCTGGACCGCCTTGCCGCAAGCGACCGAATTCCAGGACGACGTCCGCTATTTCTGGGTCAAATTCGACGACGCACCGAACCTGCGCGCCGGAGCAACCGCCTGCGCCGGGGACGAGAGCTACATCGTCTTCATGTTCAAAACGCGGGGCTTGTTCCGTATTTCCTACCGGCTGATGCCCAGCGCGGTTTGCCCTCGAACGACGGAGGTTCTGGACCAGATATTCGGCCGGTTCGTTGCGATCTCCGCCGACATTGCCGCAAGCGTGCATTATCGCGCTGGCCCGCTGGACGTGGTGGACATCACCGACAGTACGGCCGGCTATCTGCTCTCGACCCGGTGGCAACCCCGTGCGGAATAACCCAATCGGCCGCGTTGTCGGCGCCCTGCTGGCGCTATGCGTGCTGGGTTCGCCCGCCTGGGGGGCCGCGGTCAATTCGGCCGACGACGTCGGGATTGCGTCCGTGGTGACCGACACGACGAAGCCTCGGCAGTGCGTGTTTGCCTATGCGGTGATCGATACCGGCAACAACGACATGTTCGTGTCGCGCCAGCAAGTGACGCCGGGACCGGACGAATCGGCCAATCGCAGCCGCTTCCCCTGCCCCACGCAGGTGCCCACCCGGCTTGCGACCCGCGCCTTAGAAGCCTGCCTCAGTCGCACGGCCGATGCGAAATTGTGCGTCTATGGCGACATGGCGCGCGGCTTCGAAAGCCGCCCGGACATCCGCCAGACCGCCGAAAATACCTCCCGCTGCGCGTCGGATTTGGCCAACTATATTGGGATCGCCTGCTTCGATACCGGGGATCGCCAAGTTTGCAATGTCGCCTGCGGGGGCACCGAACAGGAAGCGCGCGATCTCGCTCGGGGGCGGTGCGAGGTGAAGCAGCAGAAGCGATGCCCGATCACCGGCGTCGCGGAGATTCTGCCGCCGCAATAGCCTCCCCCGCCGCCTGCCGCAGCATGCGTCCGATCGCCTGGGAGTGCGCAATCTGGGCGGTTTCGTGCAGATGGTCGGCGGTATCGAAAAAATCCCCCCGATTATAGCGGCTGCGGTTCGCCAACATTAGAAATCCGGCGCCATGGGCCTCGAATAGGGCCTGGATCGCCGCCAGAGTCTCCGGCGGCATCGGCGAGTCCGCAAAGCCCGTCGGCAGCCCCCCCACCGCTCGTACCCCATGCGCCGCCGCCCAGTCCAAAAAAACGGGGAGGTGGTGGCTAGCGGCCTGGCTTGCGACTTGCTGCGCGGTTGCGTGTTCGGGCCGCACCGACGCCAGCATCAACCGGTTGGCGGCGGCTTTCAAAGCGGTATGGCCGATATGGTCGCCCCAGGCGTTCAGGGTCCCCCCGGCCTCGGCCCGGGGATCGTGGAACCGGCCCGCCACCAGCGCGGTTTCGATCGCACTCATGATCGCCGCGCGCAGATCGAAGGCGAAGAACGCCGCCACCCAGCGGTCGGGCGGCAAGCGCGACAGGGTCGTCCAGTCGTGACGCGCCATGATGGCGGCATCGGGTCCGAGGCGGTTGGCAGCCTCGGACACGGTGTACTGCGCTTCCTCCAGCGGCAGATAAACGATATCGCCGGGGTGCAGCAGCGGCTTCCAGCGCGCGAACAGGTAATCCAGTCCGATGCCGACGGCGACGCCGGCGTTGACGCAAGCCATTCCGACCAGCGGTTCGATCGCCGCGCACCGATGCGAGTAAGGCCCATTCGATCCAGCCAAAATGACCAGTTTACGACCCTCGATCGCGGCGCCACGGGCGATTGCGGCATCCAGTTGGGCGTGCGGCATCCCAAGCGAGAGGGGCCGATCCAGCAGAAAAGCGAATGTCGTGGCGTAGAGCAGCAAGGAGGCGACGCAAGCGAGCGCAAGTCCGCGCATCAGAATTGGAAATACAGAAACGGCGCGACATGCGGCGCGAAGCACAGCGCGCGCACGGCGAACGCAAAGCTGCCGGTGACGGCCCAAAGGCGGCCTCGGTCCGACAGGGCCTGCGCATGCGGGAACGCCAACGCGATCGTCCAACCCAGCAGCAGGCAGGCCGCGACCTCCGGCAAGCTCAAGGTGCGGGCATCGCCGAGGAAGCGTAGCAGCGGCACCGGCGTCGCGATGGCGGACAGGGCCGGGAATGCTCCGGCGATCAGCGTCGGCACCGCCAGCCCGTTCAGACCCAGCAACCCCCGCGCCATGGCGTCGGCGGCCGCCATCCCGTCGGCGCGAAACGGCACCCAGGCGAGGCAGACCAGCACCAGGGTGATCGCGCGCGCTAGGCAAGCCGGCAATGGCGGCCCGATGCGCCGGTAGAAGCGGTGCCCCACCAACATCGCACCATGCAACCCGCCCCACAGCACGAACCGCCACGCCGCCCCGTGCCACAGACCGGCCAGCAGCATTGTCGCCATCAGTGCAAACACCTGCCGGCGACGGTTGCCGCCGAGCGGAATGTAGACGTGGTCGCGCAGGAATGAGCCGAGGGTGATATGCCAGCGACGCCAGAACTCGGCGATGTCGCGGGCGCGATAGGGGCTGTCGAAATTCAGTGGAAAGCGGACCCCGAACATGCGGGCGATCCCAGTGGCCATATCGGAGTAGGCGGAGAAGTCGAAGTAAATTTGCAGCGCGTACGCCAGGGTCGCGGCCCATGCCTCCAGCAAGGTCAGGGTCTCGCCCCGCGCCGCCGCATCGAAGCCGGTATCGGCGAAGGTCGCAAACATATCCGCCAGCACCAGCTTCTTCGCCAGACCCAGCAAGAACAACGTCAGCCCCGCCGCGACATTGCCCTCGGTCGCTTGCCCGCCTTGCAACGCGGCCAATTGCGGCAGGATATCGCGCGGCCGCACCAAGGGGCCGGCGATCAGATGCGGGAAGAACGCGACGAAGGCGGCGTAATGCAGCAAGCTGGGCACCGGTCGGTCGGGGTCGCGGCAATCGACCAAAAACACGATCTGTTGGAAGGTAAAAAAGCTGATTGCCAGCGGGAGCACGATGCCGAAGGGCGCGGCACCGGGGGCGACGATGCCGGCCAGGAAATCGGCGTATTTGAACCATGCGAGCACCGCGAGGTTGCCGGCCACCCCGGCGATCGTCCAGCGGCGCGGCGTGGGGGAGCAATGGATGCGGCGCCCGACGGCATGGTTCGCAAGGATCGAACCGACCAGCAGCGGGACGTGGATCGGATTCCACCAACCGTGGAACAGCAGGCTGGCCGCGATCAGCCAGTGCAGCGCCCAGCGCCCGGCGAGCCGGA
The DNA here is from genome assembly GCA_025354865.1 of Acetobacteraceae bacterium. GTDB lineage: Bacteria > Pseudomonadota > Alphaproteobacteria > Acetobacterales > Acetobacteraceae > Rhodopila. Next base: position 42,534 of record JANXMB010000048.1, read on the forward strand.
AACCCAGGAAGCACAGCGGCAAAAAGCCGAAAACGAAGGCTTGCGAATGAAACAGCATGGCGGCCGGCATTGTGCCTGCCAAATGTTAATCGAAAGTAAACATGCGGCATATTTCGGAGGCTTGCCTCCCATGGCGGGCAGGGCTTACGGTCGGGGAAAATAAGCAGGAGCGTCCCATGGCCGAACAGTTGATTTCCGCCGACAATCACATCGACATGACGTACTGCCCGGCCGATCTCTGGTCGGCTGCCGCACCGGCCAAATGGAAAGCCACCGCCCCGCGCACCGAACAGCGCGACGACGGGCTGCACTGGATCGTCGATGGCGACGACAAGGGCATGTGGAACGGGGTCGGCCCCGGCTTCACCAAATACCAGAAGGGCTCGTTCGCCCATGTGGACGAAATGAAGCAGGCCGGGTTCGAGTGGAACTATTTCCCCGGCGCCCAACCCCGCCCCACCACGCCGGAATTGCGGGTCGCCGACCTCGACCGCGATGGGGTGAAGGCGGAAATCGTCTACGGTTGTCTGATGATCAACCACATGATCGCCGACAAGGCGATGCGAGGCTGGGCGGACAGCGTTTACAACGACTGGGTGGCCGATTTCGCCAAACGCGCCGATCCGAACCGGGTCTTCCCTTTGGCCATCGTGCCCAACCACGATCCGAAAGAAGCGGCGGCGGAGGTGCGGCGTTGCGCCAAAATGGGCCTGCGCGGCGGCGACATGGCGTTCAAGCACAGCGTCGTGCCGCTTTGGCACCACGACTGGTACCCGGTCTGGGAGGCGGCGGCGGAATGCCATTTCCCGATCTCCTTCCACTCCACCGGGTCGCAATCGCCGCGTGCGCCGAACAACCCGGAGATGGAGAAAGAGTACTTCACGCAATGGCGCCTTGTGCGTTCGGCGTTGTTTCAGACCGACACGATGGAGGTGCTGGTGTCGATGCTGGCATCCGGCGCTTGCGAGAAATATCCCGATTTCAAGTTCGTGCTGGGCGAGTCCGGGGTGACATGGCTGCCGTATATCTTCGATCGGCTGGACACCGAATACTACGATCGCGCGAGCGGCCTCGGTTTCAAGATGGCGCCGAGCGACTATTTCCGCCGGCAAGGGTATGTGACGTACCAGCAGGATAAGTTCCTGGATCCGATTATTCCCTTGATCGGGGAGGATAATATCATGTGGGGGTCGGACTACCCGCACCCCGATTGCCTGTGGCCGGAATCGCACGCGGTCATCGGGCGCAATCTGGCGACCGTGTCGCCGGCCGTGCGCGCCAAGATCGTGCACGATAATTGTGCCAGGCTTTACAATATTCAGTGAAAGACCGACCCATGACCTTGCCGCTGCTGGATCACGAACTCGCGCAGGACGAAATCGACTGGATGCGCGACGTCTACGCCGCGTTCGATGCGGCCCGCGCAACCCAACCGAACCCACGCGAAGCCCTGCGAGAGGTCCTGGGACGCTCGGAATTCCAACTCGAAACGCCGATCGACCTGAGCGGCGACGGGGTCTGGCGCGGCGGGCGGAACAAGCACGGGCGCAACGTGGCCGGGGTCTTCCTGCCCCGGGTCGAACTGCACCGCCACCCGTTCAGCCGCACCGACCAATTCACGATGTATGTCGCGGGGGAGGCCGATGCCTTCTCGGTCGACGACGCCGGTGGGCCGGTGCTGACGCCGGTCACCGGCGGCGCGCACTTCCACAACGCCCCCGGCGCCCCGCACGCCTTCCTGCCGAAAGTCGGCAAACCCGTGCCGGCAGATTGGGAAATCGCGTTCATCGCCATCACGCCGCGCAATCTGAAAGAAGACACCGTCGCTGTCGCCGACGACACAAAAGCGCTCTATCGGCAGGCAACGGGCTCGGCAGCACCGACGGGGATTTGATCCGCGCCCCGGATACCACGGCATTCTTGCAATGCGCCCGATAGCCGTTCCCATATAGCCGTTCCCATATCGGCCGATTGCTGGTAGCAGACGCCACGCAATGACCGACGATACCCAAACCAACCTGGCCCTCCTGCCGGCCGGCCTGCGCGACCTGTTGCCACCCGATGCCGAAACCGAGGCATCGGCGGTGGAATCGCTTATGGATGTGTTCGCCAGCCACGGATACCAGCGGGTCAAACCGCCGCTGCTGGAGTTTGAGGAGTCCCTTCTCGCCGGCTTCGGTTCGGCGGTGGCGGACCAGACGTTCCGTATCATGGACCCCGACAGCCAGCGGATGATGGGGCTGCGGGCCGATACCACGCCGCAGGTTTCCCGGATCGCCGCAACAAGGCTGGCCAAGGCGCCGCGACCGTTGCGCCTTTCCTATGCTGGCCAATGCCTGCGGGTGCGCGGCACCCAACTGGCGCCCGATCGGCAGATCGCCCAGGCCGGTATCGAGTTGATCGGCCAGGACAGCCCGGAAGCCGACGCAGAAATCGTGCTCGTCGCGGCCGAAGCCCTCGCCGCCGTCGGCCTGACGCGGGTGAGTTTCGACCTGACGCTGCCGATGCTGACGCCGACGCTGATGGACGAAGCCGGCATTACCGGGGCCGAGGGTGCGGCGCTGGCCCGCGCGCTCGACCGCAAGGACGCCGCTGCGGTGGCCGAGCATGGCGGGGTGTTGGCACCGGTGCTGACGGAACTCCTTCTTGCTGCCGGCCCGGCCGACCGAGCACTGGCGGCGCTGACGGCGGCGCGGTTGCCGAATGGGGCCGGGGCGCTCGCGGCTCGTCTGGCCGCTGTCGTCGCCGCGATTCGCGCTCGGACGCCGACCCTGCGGCTGACCATCGATCCCGTGGAATTCCGCGGCTTTCGCTACGAAACCGGTGTTTCGGTTACGATCTATGCGCCCGGCAAGCACGAAGAACTCGGGCGCGGCGGGCGATATGGCGGCGGGGAAACCGAACCCGGCACCGGCCTGACGCTGTTCCCCGACGCCGTGCTGCGATCCGCGCCGAAGCGGGAAGCGCGACTGCGGGTGTATGTTCCGCATACCGCTCAACCGGCCGACGCTGCCGCCATCCGCGCACAAGGCTTCGCCACGGTGGCCGCGCTGACCGCCGCTTCCGACGAACGGGCCGAGGCACACCGCCTCGGCTGCACTTACATCCTGGTCGGCGCTTCCGCCGTTCCACTCACCACCGAGGTCTGAATCCAATGGCCAATGTCGCCGTTATCGGCGCCCAATGGGGCGACGAGGGCAAGGGGAAGGTCGTCGATTGGCTTGCAAGCCGCGCCGACGTCGTCGTTCGCTATCAAGGCGGCCATAACGCCGGGCATACGTTGGTCGTCGGGAACGAGACATATAAGCTCTCGTTGCTGCCCTCCGGCCTCGTGCGCGGAAAATTGTGTGTGATCGGCAACGGCGTCGTCATCGACCCCGAAGCGCTGCTGGCGGAAATCGCGCGGGTGCGGGCGCAGGGGCTTTCGGTCTCGCCGGACACGCTGCGCATCGCCGACAACGCCGTGCTCATCCTGCCGATGCACGGCGCTTTGGATCGGGCTCGGGAAGAAGCCCGCGGCGATCGCAAGATCGGCACCACCGGCCGTGGCATCGGCCCGGCTTACGAGGACAAGGTTGCCCGCCGCGCCATTCGCGTCTGCGATCTGGCCGAGCCGGAAACCCTGGATGCCAAGCTCGACGAGTTGCTGCGCCACCACAACACGTTGCTCGCCAGCCTCGGCGCCCCGACCTTCGACAAGCAAACCGTCCTCGCTCGGCTGCTCGCCCTGGCGCCCGAGATCCTGCCGTATGTCGAACCGGTTTGGGAACGGCTCGACACCTTGCGGCAGGCCGGCAAGCGCATCCTGTTCGAAGGCGCCCAGGCGGTGATGCTGGACGTCGATCACGGCACCTACCCCTATGTCACCTCGTCCAACACCGTCGCCGCCACCGCAGCTTCCGGTGCGGGGGTCGGGCCGCATAGCGTCGGATTCGTGCTGGGTATCGCGAAAGCCTACGCCACCCGCGTGGGATCGGGCCCCTTCCCGTCGGAGTTGCATGACGACATCGGCAAAGGGCTGGGCGAACGCGGGCACGAATTCGGCACCGTCACCGGGCGCCCCCGCCGCTGCGGCTGGTTCGATGCGGCGATGGTGCGTCAGGCGATCAAAGTCAGCGGCATCCAGGGGCTGGTGGTGACCAAGCTCGACGTGCTCGACGGCCTGAAAGAACTGAAACTCTGCACCGGCTATCGCATCGGCGATAAGGTCGTGAAGCATCTGCCGGCCGGCATGGCGGCGCAGGCGGCGGCCGAACCGATCTTCGAGACGATGGCGGGGTGGACCACCTCCTCCCGCAGTATGCGGACCTGGGCCGAGCTGCCGCCGGCCGCGATCGCCTATTTGCGTCGGATCGAAGAACTGGTGGAAGCGCCGATCGCGCTGGTTTCCACCAGCCCGGAACGCGACGACACCATCGTGGTGCGGGACCCCTTCGCCGACTGATACCGGTCGGCCGAACGGCCGAACGATATGCGCGCAGGGTTGGCGCGGCGAATGCGAGGCAACCCGCATTCGCTGTTGCAAACCATCGACACACCGGCTTATCTCGCTGCAATGAAAAAAAGCGGGGAGGCCGTGTATGTCCTACACGAACCTAACAATAATATTGTGCCTGGTCTTGGACGGACTGGGCATACTTCTGCTCGACTTCGATTTCGATTCCACATCCCGGCCATCCGCCGCATGGGTGTCTCTATCGACATGCGCGGCGTGCGCCATCGGGGGAACGCGCCATGAAACCGAGCAGCTCTTCCAATACGGCCGACAGATGCACGACGCCGGGCAGTTGGCGGATGCCGAACGGGTGTTTCGCGACGTGCTCGCGGCGGATGCCGAGCATGCCGAGAGTTGGCATCGCCTGGGCGTCATCGCGTTGCAAACCGGGCGGATGCAGGAGGCACTGGCATCGTTCGATCGGGCCATCCGCCGCAAACGCCTGAACGCGATTTTCCACGTCCATCGCGCGCATGCTTTGTCGGCGCTAGGTCGTTCCTTGGATGCACTGGAATCGGCGCGCCAGGCATTGCGCCTGAAACCGCAAATGCCGGAGGCGTTGTTCGTCCTCGGCCACGCCCTCTACGACCTCAATCGCCCGATCGAGGCAGTTGCTGCCTATCGGGAGGCGTTGCGCCGCGATCCAAGGCTGCCCGATCTCCGCAATGCGCTGGCGCTCGCTTTATGGGATACGAACCGCCATGCCGAGGCGATCGCAATGCTGCGGGAGGTCGCGCGCCACGATCCCGCCGATCTCGCAACCCGGCAAAACCTTGTCGGGATGTTGAAAGACACCGGCATGCTGACCGAGGCCGAGACCCTGGCCCGCGAAATCCTGCTCCGGCGGCCGGACGATGCGGTTAGTCATTTCAATCTCGCACTGACCTTGTTTCTGGCGGAGCGGTTCGACGAGGCCTGGCCGGAATGGGCCTGGCGGTTCCAGGCAGACCCGGCGATCACGATGCCCTACGGCGACCCGGAATGGCGCGGGGAGCCGTCGTCCGGCCGCACCCTGCTGGTGCATGCGGAACAGGGCATGGGCGATGCGATCCAGTTCTGCCGCTACCTCGATCGCATACCGGCGGGCACCGAGGTCGTGCTGCAAGTGCATCGCCCCCTGGTGCGTCTGCTGTCGCATTGCCCGAATGTTGCCCGCACCATCGCCCTGGACGACCCCACCCCGCACTACGACCTGCGGGTACCGATCATGAGCCTGCCGCTGGCGCTGGGCGCCACCCATTCGGACGATGGAACGATGGCGAGCCCCTATATCGTCCCCTCCCTCGATCGCGCCGAACACTGGCGCGCGCTGCTGCCGGATGGGCGGCAACCCCGCGTGGGCCTGGTCTGGGCCGGCAATCCCGAACGCACCCGTATGGACCGTCGCCGGTCGGTGCCGCTGGCGCAGTTTGCGCCGCTGTTGGCGGTGCCCGGGGTATCGTTCGTGTCCCTGCAGAAGGGCAACGCGGCGAGGGACCTGACCACCGTGCCGTTCGGGGGCGCGATCCACGATCCGACCGAGGCCCTGCACGACTTCGCCGATACCGCCGCCCTGATCGCGGAACTGGATCTGGTGATCGCGTCGGATACGGCGGTGGCCCATCTGGCCGGGGCGATGGGCAAGCCGATCTGGCTGCTGAACCGGGCCGATACCTGCTGGCGCTGGGGCCTCGGGCGGACCGACAGTGTCTGGTATCCGGCCATGCGTCAGTTCCGACAGGATACGGCGGGGGATTGGTCCAGCGCGATCGGGCGGGCCGCCGAGGCGTTGCCGGGCTTCGTGGCAGGGCACGCGGGTTGACGATTCCGCGTAGCGCCCCGCCCCCCAACCAACAAATCCGCGCGGCGTTAACCATGCGTTAACCTTTTCGCGTCACACTGCGCGTGTCTTTCCAGCGCGGCCCCGATGCAAACCCAACCCGATTCGTCCCACGCCCCGATCGCCGGGCGCTTCACCGTCGATATCGCGCGTCCCCTCCAAGGGGCCGGAGGCGGTCTGCCCGCTTTTGCTGCCACCGACCTGCGAACCGGGCGCCGCGACCTGATGGCCGTTGCCGTCGGGCGGTCCGAACCGGCGCGGGCCAACGTCCTTCGCGATTTGAACGACCCAATCGACAACCTGCTCGTCCCGCTCGGCGTCGGGTCCGGTCCCGGTGCCGACGGCGCGCAAGCCTATTACGTCGTTTGCCCCGCACCCGCCGGCACCGCGCTCGGCCTTGCCACCAAGCCCTGGACCGAGGCAGCGTTGATCGCCCAGGTCCTGCGTCCGGCCGCCATGGTCCTGCGGCAGTTGGAAACGCGACGCCTCACCCATCGCGCCATCAGGCCGAACAATGTCTTCCTGCCGGAGGCCGGGCAGCCGGTCGTTTTCGGATGCGCCTGGGCCGCGCCGCCAGCCCTGCACCAACCGCCCGCGTACGAGCCATTTTACAGCCTGATGTGCCACCCGGCGGCGCGCGGCGACGGGTCGATCGCCGACGATGTTTATGCCCTGGGATGCCTGCTGATCGCGCTGGCGACCGGCACTGCGCCGCTCGCGGGGCTCGACGATGCGGCCGTGTTGCGGCGGAAACTCGAACTCGGCAGCTTCGTCGTGATCGTCGGCGATGCCCGCCTGCCGTCGATGATCGCCGACCTCGCGCGCGGCATGTTGGCCGAGGATCCGGACCACCGGCCAACCCCGTCGATGCTGCTCGATCCCGCATCGGCCCGAGGCCGACGAGTCGCCGCCCGCCCGCCCCGCCGCGCCCCGCGCCCGCTATCGGTCGGGGCAACCACGGCCTGGGATGCGCGCACGCTGGCCTATGCGATCGGCAAGGAACCAGAGGACGGCGTGCGGGCGATCCGGGATGGCAGCGTTGGGAACTGGCTCCGCCGAGGCTTGGGCGATGCCGCCCTTTGCGCGCGCGCCGACGAGTTGGTGCGGCAGCGCGCGAGCGAAACCCAGGATGATGAGGCGCGCGCCGATGCTGTGCTCGCGATGCGCATCATTGCCACACTGGAACCGCTCGCGCCCTTGTATTGGCGCGGGGTGGCGCTTTGGCCGGACGGGCTGGGGCCCGCGCTGGCGGCCGCACGTGCCGGGGATTCCGTCCTGCAGGAGCGACTCGCGGATGTGATCGCGATCGAGGCCCCGAGCACCTGGGCGGCTGTGCGCGCCGAACGATGCGATGCCCTGGCGCTGCGGACGACAGCTCGGGCAAATCAGGCGTTGCTGCGCATTCGCCCGCCGGCGGGCGGGATCGCCCGGCTGACCTACACGCTCAATCCATTGCTGCCTTGCGGCGGCGCAATCGGGGCCGCGCATTGGGTCACGAGCCTCGATGCGCTCGCACCCGCCATGGAAACCACGATGCAGGGCGGCGGGCATCCATTCGATTCCGACCTCGTGTCGTTCCTGGTCGCCCGCGTGTCCCGCGATCTGGAGATGGAGGTCAACGCCCTCGCCGCGCATCACGGTGCGGCCTTCCCGATCATGCCCTGGCTGCGCATTCTGGCCCAGCTCCAGGTCCGATATGCGCCCCACCCCATGCCCGCCTTAGCCAATTGGGCCATCGCCCAATCGGAACCGGCCACCGCCGAATGGCAAAACCGCGACCGGCGCTCAGCTTTGCGGGAAACGCTGAAACATTTTGCGGCCGAGGGCAATTTCGCCCCGATCATCGCCGCCCTGGACGATCCGCTCGGGCTGGAACGCGACGCCGCCGGAGCGACCACTGCCCATCGCGCGCTGGCCCGGATCGACGCCGAATTGTCCGGCATCGCGCTCGGCGGGCCCGCACGCGCCGCTGTCGCCGCCCGATACGGGCAGGAAACGACAGCCGCCCTCGGCCTTACTGCGCTGGCAATTGCAATTCTGGCGACGGCGATCGGCTGATGGCACGCGAGGCATCGCCCCCGAAGGAAAAGGGCCGCAGCATCGTTTGGATACAGGGGCTGGCGTGCGGCGCCTGCATCGCGATCGCCCCGGCCGCTTCGACGTTGCTCGCGGTGTTACTGGCGCCAGCGCTTGCGATCCTGCTTGTCGATCGCGCGCCGGGACGGGCGGTGGCCCGAGCGGTATTGCTGTGCGGGGCGGCGCCCTGCGTCGGGCCGTTGGTGACGTTATGGCAATCCGGTCGCGGCGCGGGTTTCGCGCTGATCGCCGATCCCTCGGTGCTAGGGCCAGCCTGGGCAGCTTGTGCTGGCGGTTGGTTGTTGTCGCAACTGCTGCCGATCGGCATTCGCGGCATTCTGGAGGCCACGAGCCTCGCGCAGGCCGCCCGCTTGCGCACCGAGCGGGAGAGATTGGTGAAAGACTGGGGGCTGGAGGAAAACTGATACCGGTTGGCCTCGGGGCCGACGCCATCGGCCCCGAGGTGTGTCGGTATTAGATCGCGATCCGTTCGCTCTCGCTCACGTATCGCGATCTAACCTATTGTTTGTTCGCGCGATTCAGACCTCCGGTGATTCCACCTCCGGTCATCGCGCTCTACGCCCCCGCAGCCGAGGGGGCCGCGCCGCGTCGTTCGGCGACCTGCTGCTTCATCGCTTTCTGCAACCGATCGAAGGCCCGAACCTCGATCTGGCGAACCCGCTCACGGGAGATGTTGTATTCCCGGGACAGGTCTTCCAGCGTCGTGGGATTATCCTTCAACCGCCGCTCGACCAGGATATGGCGCTCGCGATCATTCAATGTTTTCAGTGCATTGGACAGCAAAGCCGAGCGGCCGGTGCGCTCTTCCCGCTCGGCCAGGACGGTTTCCTGGCTATCGGCGTCGTCCACCAGCCAATCCTGCCACTCGCCTTCGCCTTCCTGGCGCAGCGGGGCATTCAGGCTGTTGTCCGGCGCGGCGAGGCGACGGTTCATGCTGACCACCTCCTGTTCCTGCACATCCAACAACCGAGCGATTTTGGTCACATGCTCGGGTTTCAGATCGCCATCTTCGAGGGCCTGCATCTGCCCTTTCAAACGACGCAGATTGAAGAACAGCTTTTTCTGGGCTGCGGTCGTGCCCATTTTCACCAGCGACCAGGAGTGCAAAATATACTCCTGAATGGCGGCCCTGATCCACCACATGGCATAGGTCGCCAAACGGAAGCCGCGATCCGGATCGAAGCGCTTGACCGCCTGCATCATGCCGACATTGCCCTCCCCGATCAGTTCGCCGATCGGCAGACCGTAGCCGCGATAGCCCATCGCGATCTTGGCAACCAACCGAAGATGGGATGTGACCAGCTTGTGCGCGGCGTCGGTATCTTCGACATCGCGCCAGCGCAACGCGAGCCTCAGTTCCTCCTCGGGTGTGAGCATGGGGAACTTGCGAATATCTTGCAGGTACCGCGACAGGTTACCGTCGGGTCCGATGTTCATGACAGCAGCAGCCATCTGACACTCCTTACCTCTGCCGTTCCGTCCTGCCCTTGGGCGTGATTGCCCGTTGTGGCGCAAGGAGCGAATTGGCTTGTGACGTTCGCCAGCCAGTGCTGACCAGTCCGGATGAGGGAGGGGAAACACGGTCCCGGAAACCCACCCCAGATTTGGCAGCGGCACTTCCGGACTTCCCCATCGCCAGGGTTCATCCGACCCTCAGCGATGAGCCTGGGTATACAGGACCGATTTGGTCCTGTCAAGATTACTAACTGGTTAACTCGCCGTCATGTATATTATAAGTTGTTCAATTGCGTCAATATACTGTTTTAAGTTGTATTATTCTGTCCGCATCATCCCACGGTGGCTGTCGGCATCGATGAATGCTAGCACCTCGGCCACCAAAGGGTCGGTGCCGAACCGTTCCCGCGCTTCGGCCAAACGGTCGGCAAAAACCCCACCCTGCCGATACAAAACCCGGAAGGCAATATACAGCCGTTGAATTTGCGCCTTATCGAAGCCCCGCCGCTTCAGGCCGACAACGTTCAGCCCGGCCAAATGTGCGCGATTGCCGATCACGCTGCCGAAGGGGATGACATCGCCTTCAACACCGGAGACCCCGCCGATCATGGCTGCCCGCCCGATCCGCACGAACTGGTGGATCGCTGCGGCGCCGCCGATTACGGCAAAATCGCCGATGCTGACATGACCGCCCATCACGGCGTTGTTCGCCACGATGACATTGTTCCCAAGCGCGCAGTCGTGCGCGACATGGGCGACGGCCATGATCAGGCAATCCGAACCGATCGCGGTAATCCCCCGCCCGGTGACGGTGCCCCGATGGATGGTACAATGCTCCCGGATATGGGTGCGGTCGCCGATAACGCAGCGAGTCGGCTCACCTTTGTATTTGAAATCCTGCGGTTGCAGGCCGACGGTGCAAAATGGGAACAGGGTTACTCCCGCCCCGATGACGGTGTGACCATCGACCACCACATGCGACACCAGTGTGGTGCCATCGCCGATGGCAACGTTGGCGCCCACAGTACAAAACGGTCCGATCGTGACCCCCGCACCGATTTGCGCGCGATGGTCTACGAAGGAGGTCGGGTGGATCGTGCCCATCGTGGCATCGGTCGGCAGGGTGAGCATCGCGTCCATTGTATCGAGCATTCCATATCGGGGCCGTGTTCGGCAGGGCGCAACCTAAAGCGCGCAGGTCGCCTACGAAACACAACCATTATTGCCGGATATTTCGTAACACCCAGCAAGCCTTTGTTTCGCATGGGAATTTGGCCGCTTTAGGGCAGCCGACCCGGTTCAGGCGCGATTTTGGATCATTGCGGTAAAGGTCGCCTCGGCCACCGTCGCATCGCCCACTTTCGCCGTTCCGCGAAACCGCCACACCGTCCCGCGCATGCGTTCTTTCACCACATGCAGCCGCAGTTGATCGCCCGGCCCGACCGGCCGGCGGAACTTCGCGCCCTCGATGGACATGAAATACACGATCTTCTCGGTCGATTCGCTGCCCAGGGTCAGCACCACCAGGGCGCCAGCGGTCTGTGCCATCGCTTCCACGATCAGCACGCCGGGCATCACCGGCATCTTGGGGAAATGGCCGGCGAAAAAAGCCTCCCCGATGGTGACGTTTTTAATGCCGATGGCGGATTCGCCCAGAACGACATCGACCATCCTATCGACCAGCAGGAACGGGTATCGATGCGGGATGCATTCCATGATCCGCATGACATCGACCGTTTCGATCGTCCGAACGGCCGGGGTTTCCTGAGTGCTCTCGTTCATAGCGTTCGATCCGTGCCCAATCGTGAGTGGTCCAGGTCTCGATATCACGTTTTTCGTGTGTCGCGCCGAACCAAACGCCGCAACGTCGCCACGCCGCGCAAGAAAGCGCGGATGGGTTCGGCCGGCGAGCCCAGATACTCCGCCCCCGCAGGAACGTCGCCTATAACGCCCGACTGCGCGCCGATCCGAGCACCCTTGCCGACGGTCAGGTGCCCCGCCAACCCAACCTGCCCGCCGAGCATGGCAAAATCCTCGATAACAGTCGAACCGGACACGCCAACCTGTGCAACCAGCACGCAGCAGCGGCCGATGCGCACATTGTGCCCAACCTGGACCAAATTATCGAGGCGGGAGCCCGCACCGACCACCGTATCGCGCAACGAACCGCGATCCACCGTCGAGTTCGCCCCGACCTCCACATCGTCTTCCAATATCGCGCGACCGATCTGCGGAACGGAGAGGAACCCCTCCGAGGTGACCGCAAAACCGAAACCGTCCTGGCCGATGCGCGCGCCGGGATACAACACAACGCGATCGCCGAGCAGCGCGTGGGATACGCTGACATGGGCGCCGATGCGGCAATCGCGGCCCATCTGCACGCCGTCGCCGATAACGGCCAAAGGGGCGATCCGGCACCGCGGCCCGATTCGTACCCCGGCCCCGATGACCGCGAGCGGCCCGATCTCGGCCGTCGGGTCGATTTCGGCATCCGGCGCAACCACGGCCGAGGGATGAATGCCCGGCTTTGCCGGTGGTTGCGGAAAGAACAGCGCCGCGACCCTGGCCCATGCGGCATACGGTTCGGTGGTGACGATCACGATAGAAGTGGACGGGACACGGTGGACGAAATCGGGATGCACGATCACCGCGCCGGCCTGCGTCGCATCCAACGCCGAAAGGTATTTGCGGTTATCGAGGAAGCTGACACGATCCGCGTCCGCCGTTTGCAGCGGGGCGATGCCAGCCAGCATGATGCGGCGGGGCGGTGCCTCCGCCTGCGCTGCATCCACGACCGCCGCCAGCGGCAGCGGCCCGGACCATTGAAAGAAGCGCGGATCGCCCTCGATTTCCGTCCGCTCCATCGCCGTTACCGCGCCTGGGTTACTTCTTCGCTGGCGCCGGCGGAGCGGCCGGCACGACCAGCGGAACCTGCTCGGCTGGCGCCAGCGGGGCGATGATACTGCCAGGCGCCGCAGCACCGCTTTGCACCATCGACATCGGCGAAACCCCATCGGGCGGCACCACCACGGTCGGCTGCACCTTATTCAGAATCTCGGCGACCTGCGGGGAAAGGTCGTATTCGATCGTCGTGCCCAAAAGCTGCGCGCGATTCAGCACCAAGGTGACGCCACGCGAGACCGCGACTTTTTGGGTCACCGCTTCGAGCGTCCGATCGATCTGCGCCAGGACATACTGATGGGCTTCCTGGATAATACGCTTACGCTCCCCGAACTTGCGGCGAGATTCATTGATGCGTTCTTCGTATTCGCGCTCTTTGGCGCGGATTTCCTCGGGCTTCATCTTCGCCCGATCGCGCACCAAGGCCTGACCGAGTTCGCGCAGAGCAACCTGTTCCTTCTGCGCGTCCTCGTTCAATTTTTGGTCGCGCGCGCCCAGTTCCCGATAGGCCGCCTGATAAGCCACCGACAACCGCATGATGTCCGGCACCGACAGAATACCGATGACCGGCGGCGGCGGCGGGGCGGTTTTCGCGACGTCGGGAATTTCCGGCATCGGCGGCAGCGGAAGCTGTATCTGCCGGGGCGGGCCCTGCTGATCGTCGGTCGGCACGATCCCGTCGTTCGCGAAGGCCGGCGCGGCCGGCGGGGGGGCTGCGCGGTTGGGTTGCGGGGCCGGGCTGTTCGCGGGCCGTTGTTGCCCGGGGACGAACCACCCGGGACCTTGCTGTTGCGCCATCGCCGACAGCGGGAACAATACCGTCGCCGAAATCGCACAGATACGGCTGAGTTTGGAGTGGATCACTAGTACCTCGTCCCGAAGCCAAAGCGGAAGATCTGGGTCTGATCGCCCGGCTGGCGCACCACGAAGGGCGCCAGATCGATGTTGATCAACCCGAACTGGGTTTTCCAGGATATGCCGACACCGGCACCGATGCGGGGCGCGCCGGACTGGCTGATCCGGCAGGCAGACCCATCGGCTTCGATACAATTGCCGATGTTGCGGAAGTTGGCGTTTGTCAGTGCGCCGATATCGACGAAGGCGCGCCCGCTCAAGCCCAGGTCGGCGGAGACCGGCAACGGAAATTTGAGTTCGGTGGTTTGCGTCCAGATAAAGCGACCGCCCAAGGGGTCACCGGATACCGCATCGTGCGGGCCGGCACCGCCGGTCTGGAAGCCGCGCAGATTGTCGCCGCCCAGGAAGAACCGATCAATGATCAGATCCTTACCGCCGATCGAATTCAAATAACCGGCCGAACCGGCGATCTTGATGCTCCAATCCGCATTCCCGGTCAAACTGTCGAGCGGCACGTAATACGCCCCGCTCACGTTGGTCCGCAAGAATTTCGCATCGCCCCCGAGTCCGGCAAAGTCCACGCCGGTTTCGACAACGAAGCCGCGATGCGGATACAGGCGGCTATCGCGATAATCCAGGGTCAGCACCTGCCCGACCTGCGAGAGCGTGGTTTGCCCCAACTCGTTGGCAATGAACGGGCTGGCCGTGCTCAGTGCATTGAACACCGTGCGGCTGACCAGCGAGTAGCTCCAGACCTGGCGCAGATGTTCGGTGAACTCGTAACCGGCCCGCAGCGCGAAGCCGACCCGGCGTTCGTCGTAAACCTGGGTGCCCAGGTAGTTGGTCTGGATCAGAAACACGTCGGCCCCGACGACCAGATTGCGATCCAGGAAGTACGGATCGGTCACCGACAAGGTCACCGAGCTACGCTTCTGCGCCAGAACCCCGTTCACGCTGGCATTGATGCCGGTGCCGACCAGATTCCGCTCGGCCAGACCTATATCTACCAGTGCGCCGGCATCGGTCGAATAACCGCCACCAAAGCTCAGTTCGCCGGTCGCCTTTTCGGAGATTTTGATGGTCAGGTCCGCTTTATCGGGGGCCGAACCCGGCGCGTTGACGATGTCGACGCCGTTGAAATAGCCAAGATCGGTCAACCGCGTGCGGGACCGTCGGATCGCCTCGGCGTTGAACGCATCGCCTTCCGCGACACGCAGTTCCCGACGGATCACCTTATCCATGGTGCGCTGGTTGCCGGTGATATCGATGCGCTCGATATAAACCCGCGGCCCCTCGCCGATTTCGAAGGCGAGATCGACCGTATGGGTTTTGGCATTGCGCGCGACTCGCGGTTTCACTTCGACGAAAGCATACCCGCGCGTGCGGATCGCTTCTTCCAACGCGTCGGCCGTCTTGCCCACCGCGTCGCCGTCGTACCAGTCGCCCTCGGTGATCGGCACCACCTCGCGCAATTGATCGCCGGTCAAGTTACGCAGTTGAGAGTTCACCGCGACTTTGCCGATCTTATAACGCTCCCCTTCGGACAGCGTGTAGGTCACGAAGAACGAGCTACGATCCGGCGAAAGTTCCGCGCGTGCATCGCGCACCTCGAAATCGGCATACCCATTCTTCAGATAGAAGCGGCGCAGCAGTTCCTTATCGTAATTCAACCGCTCGGGGTCGTACTGGTCGGAGCTGGACAGAAACCGCCACCAGCGTTGCTCCCGGCTGTCGATCGCATCGGTCAGGCGGCTTTGGGAGAAATTCTTGTTGCCGACGATTGCGATCCGGCTGACCAAAGTCACCTGTCCGTCGTCGATCTGGAACACCACATCGACCCGGTTTTGATCGAGCCGGATGATCCGCGGTTCGACCGAGGCATTGAAATACCCGCGACGGGCATAGAGGTCGAGGATATGGCGACGATCCGCATCGGCCATCGCCGGCGAAAACACGGCCCGCGCACGCAGTTGGGTTTCGGTCTTCAACTGGTCGTCGTTGAGCTTGTGATTGCCCTCGAACGCGACGCGGTTGACGATCGGGTTTTCGACCACATTCACGGTCAGCACATCGCCATCGCGGCTCAGGCGCACATCCTGGAACAACCCGGTTGCGAACAGGACCTTCAAGCTCCGATCCACCCGGTCCTGGTCGAACGCATCGCCTGCGCGGACCAGCATATAGGACCGGATCGTGCCCTCTTCGATGCGCTGATTGCCGACCACTTTAATGGCTTGGATCGCGCCCCCGACGGGTGCGGCCCGAGCAATTGGGGGCCGAGCAATCGGGGGCCGGGCGACCGCAGGCCGGGGCGCGGGGGTCTGCTGCGCACCGGCGGTGCCGGCAACGAGCAGAGACAACAGAAAAGCGGCGAGGAACCGCGCGGCGCGAGTCGGTATCAAAAGGCTGGTCTCCCCAAACGCGCGATCGAAGGATCGCGCCGCGGCAGGCCCGTAAGAGCAATACGCGGCGGACCATAGCCTCCACCGATGCAGTACGCCAGCCAACGCATGCGTGCGACCGGACGAATTGCCGTCCGGATCAGCCGATCAGGCTGGCGACCCACCGGAAAAGGCCGATATTTGTCAGATCGTTCCAGGTCGCGAAAATAAATAGGCTCGCCAGCACGGCGATCCCGGCACGCAGACCGTATTCCTGCGCCTTCGGCGGCAGCGGTCGGCCGCGAATCGCCTCCAGTAAGTAAAACAGCAAATGCCCGCCATCGAGGACCGGGATCGGGAACAGGTTGATCAGGCCCAGATTGACCGACAGCACCGCGATGAACGAAATCAGGCTGGCGACGCCGAGTTTGGCCACCTGACCGGACATCTGGGCGATCCGCAGCGGGCCGCCGAGTTCTTCCGTGCCGCGCGCACCGCTGATCATTTGGGCGATCCCGGCGAACGTGTCGGCGGTCACCTTCCAGGTCTGCACGAAGCCGCCTGTCAGCGACTCGACCGGCCCGACCGGCACATAGCCGACCTTGCTGCCGCTGATGCCCAGCAAGCCGACCGCACGGCCAGCGACCTCCCGCGAGCCGGTGACGACCGGCAGTTCCACCTGCTTGCGGTCGCGCAGGACCGTCAGAACCAGACGCTGCCCAGGCCGCTCGACGACGATGCGTTGAATATCCTCGAATGTCGCGATGGCATGTCCGTCGATTGCTTCGATCCGATCCTCGGCCATCAGACCGGCTTTCGCCGCCGCGCCATCGGGCAGGACTTTGCCCACGACGGGTTCGGTCATCGGCTTGCCGAACGCCAGGAACAGGCCTGCGAACAGCAGGGAGGCCAGCAGGAAATTGGCGATCGGTCCTGCCGCCACGACCAAAGCGCGCGGCAGCACATGCTTGTCGTGGAAGGTTTTGCCCGCCATCCAGGATGCCCGCACTTCGTCCGATACGTCGTGCGGCTGTTCCTGACCGTGCAATTTCACGTAGCCGCCCAGCGGCAGCCAAGACAATTTCCACACTGTCCCGACGCTGTCGGTCCATTCCGTTATGGTTTTGCCGAAGCCGATCGAAAACACCTCGACATGCACCCCGCACCAGCGGGCGACGATGTAGTGACCGAACTCATGCACGAACACCAGGACGCCGAGCACGACCACGAATGCCGCGCCGGATCGGAGAAGGTCGGGTAAGGCGTGGATCAAGGGTGCGGTCTTTCTCGGGAGAAGGTTCAGGCGGCCTGGGTCGAGGCGATTTTGGCCACCACGTTGCCGGCCGCGCGGCGTGCCGCTGCGTCCAGGGCGATGACGTCGTCCAGCGTCTCGGCCGACGGCGTCCCCATGGCGTCCAGCACACGCTCGACCGTGCCCGCTATATCGAGGAAGCCGATACGGTTTTTCAAGAACGCCTCGACCGCAATTTCGTTGGCTGCGTTCAAAATCGTCGGCGTGCCCCCGCCCGCCCGCAGCGCGTACCGCGCCAGACGCAGCGCGGGAAACTGGATCGGGTCGGGTTCGGCGAAATCGAGCCGAGCGACCGCTGCCAGATCGAGCCGGGGCGATGGCGTGGCCATCCGCGCCGGCCAGGCCAGGGTATGCGCAATCGGAATGCGCATATCGGGGGAGCCGAGTTGCGCCAGCACCGACCCGTCGGTGTAGCAGACCATCCCGTGGATGACGGATTGCGGATGGATCAGCACGCCGATCCGGGCTTCGTCCAGGTCGAACAGCCGCGCTGCCTCGATCAATTCGAGGCCTTTGTTCATCATCGTGGCCGAGTCGATGCTGATCTTCGCGCCCATCGACCAGACCGGATGCTTCAACGCCACCTCCGGCGTGGCGCGCTTCATCTCGTCAAAGGACGCGGTTCGGAACGGCCCGCCCGATGCCGTGAGGATAATTTTTTCGATGGAGCGACGATTGCCATCCGCCAGCGACTGGAAGATCGCATTATGCTCCGAGTCGACGGGCAGCAGCGTCGCGCCGGCATCGCGGACGGCGCGCAACATAACCTCCCCCGCGCAAACCAGGGCTTCCTTGTTGGCCAGCGCGACATAGGCGCCCCGGCCGATCGCGGCCAGGGTCGATGCCAATCCGGCGGCCCCGGTGATCGCGGCCATGGTCCAATCGGCTTCCATCGCGGCGGCTTCGACCACCGCGTCCGGCCCGGCCGCAACCGCGATATTCGTGCCTGCCAGCGCGTTCCGCAAATCGTTATATAGTGCGGGATCGGCGACGACGGCCATTTCCGCGCCGAACGCGATCGCCTGTTGCGCCAGCAGCGCTACATTGCGCCCGGCAACCAACGCCTTCACCCGAAAGCGCCCCGGCTCGGCCGACAGCAAATCGAGGGTCTGAGTCCCGACACTTCCGGTGCTGCCCAGGACGGTCACCGAGCGCGGCATGTGCTCGGACGTGCCGGATGTTGGGGGTGCTATGTCGCTCATTGCCATAGTACTACACCACGTCCGGCGATCAGCGCCAGTAAAGCCGCCGCGGGCGCGGCAATCAGCAGCGCGTCGAGCCGATCCAGCAGCCCGCCATGCCCCGGAATCAAGGTTCCCGAATCTTTCGCCCCGAAATGCCGCTTGAGCACGCTTTCGAGCAAATCCCCCGCTTGCGCCACAACCCCGAGGCAGCCGGCAATCGCGACCACCCGCAACGGTTGCGACAATGCATGCGACAACGCCGCCACTGCCAAGCCGGCGCCGATCGCCCCGATCAGCCCACCCAGCGCACCCGACCATGTCTTGCCCGGCGAAATCCGCGGCGCCAGCTTCGGACCGCCCAGCAAACGGCCGGTCAGGTAGGCGCCAACATCGCTCGACCACACCAACAACAGCACGAACAGCAGGTTTTCCAACCCACGCTCGGGATCGTCGCGCAGCCACAGCAAGGCGACCGAGCCGATACCGGCATAGGGAATCCCGGCCGCCAAGGCGCGCCAATGCGGCGTGCCCCCCGCTAGTGCAGCGGTAAAGGCGGCCCCGGTTGCAAAAATCGCGAGGCCGGACCCGACATAGCCCATCGCCGCAGAAAACGTGCCCGCGACGACCGCAACCGCCACCAGCTTGCCCGGCATCTGGGTCGGAGCATTGCCGCACAGACCGATCCACTCCCACGCCAACCCCAAAGCCGCGACGACCAGCATGATCTTGTAGGGAATGCCGCCCGACCAGATGCAGAGCAACACCGCCGGCGCCAGGATCGCGGCCGACAGCACGCGCTTGCGAAGATCGCTCCAGCGCGCCGCGTTGCTTCGGTCGGAGGCTTGGCCCTCAGCCAGGACGTGCTCCGAACCGCCGCTCCCGGCGGGAAAAATCGGCCATCGCCGCCGCGAAATGTTCGTCCCCGAAATCCGGCCAGAGCACGTCCAGGAACACCAATTCCGCATACGCCGCCTGCCAGAGCAGGAAGTTGGACAGGCGTTGCTCGCCCGAGGTCCGAATGATCAGATCGGGGTCGGGGATACCATCGGTCGAGAGAAAACCGGCGAAGGCGTCTTCGGTCAGCGCGTCGGTATCGAGCCGACCCTGCCGAACAGCCTCCCCCATCGCGCGGGCCGCAGCCAGAATCTCCGCACGGGCGCCATACGACAACGCGACGGTCAGGTTCAGCTTGGTGTTGCCCACCGTTGCCCGCTCGGCCTGCGCGAGGTCGTCGCGAATGCCCGCATCGAACCGATCCCGGTCGCCGATGAAGCGGATCCGCACGCCGTTCGACGCGAGTTCGGCGATTTCGGTGCGCAAATACTGGCGGAGCAGGCCGGTGAGGTCCATCACCTCCCCCGCTGGGCGGCGCCAATTCTCGCTGCTGAATGCATAGATCGTCAGCCACTGCACATCGTGCCGGATCGCCGCGCTCACGGTGCGCTTGACCGCTCGTGCCCCTTCGCGGTGGCCGGCGACGCGGGGCAGATGGCGGGACGCGGCCCAGCGCCCGTTGCCATCCATGATGATGGCAACGTGACGCGGCGGCTGGGCCGGCACGTCCGCAGCGGGTTCGGGAAGGATGGACGCGGCCTGCGACACGGCGGTTCTCAGACCTGCCTTATGTCCTTTTCCTTATCGGCCAAGGCTTCGTCTAGGCGCTTGGTATATTGGTCGGTCAGCTTTTGCACTTCGGTTTCCCACATCTTGGCGACATCCTCGCCGATGTCTTTTTTCTTCTCGAAGCCTTTGACCTGCTCCATCCCGTCGCGGCGCACGCCACGGACCGCGATCTTCGCCCCTTCGGCGTATTTATGCGCCATCTTGACCAGATCATTGCGGCGTTCGGTCGTCAACTGCGGCAGCGGAATGCGGATCATCATGCCATCGGCCTGTGGGTTCAATCCCAGCCCGGCCTCCCGGATGGCTTTATCCACGGCGTTCACCATGGATTTGTCCCACACTTGCACCGTCAGCATGCGGGCTTCCGGCGCACCGATGGTGCCGACCTGCGCCAACGGCATCTCGGTGCCATACGCATGCACTTTCACCGGTTCGAGCAGCCCAGGATGCGCGCGCCCGGTCCGCAATCCGTTGAATTCGCGTTTGAGCGTATCGACCGCCCCGTCCATCCGACGGGTCAGGTCCTGCTTCAACGTCGCGAGATCGGCTGCCACGGTCGTGCCCTCCTTTGGCCGTCCTGAACTATTTCGGCTCGACGATGCGGGTGAACAGCCCCTCGCCGCGCATGACTTGCGCGAAGGCGCCGGGCGCGTGGAGATTGAACACCAGAATCGGCAAATTATTTTCCCGCGCAATACTGATCGCAGCGGCGTCCATCACCGCGAGGTCGCGGGACAGGACATCGAGATACGTCAATTCCTCGTAACGGGTCGCATTCGGCACTTTCCGCGGATCGGCGCTGTAGACGCCATCGACCTGGGTGCCTTTCAGCAGCGCATCGCAGCCCATTTCGATGGCCCGCAACGCAGCAGCGGTATCGGTGGTGAAGAACGGGTTGCCGGTGCCGCCGCCAAACACCACGACTCGGCCCTTTTCCATGTGGCGCATGGCGCGGCGGCGGATGTAGGGCTCGCACACGCTGGCCATCGGGATGGCGGATTGCACCCGCGTTTCCACGCCGGCTTTTTCCAACGCCGCCTGCACCGCCAGCGCGTTCATCACGGTTGCGAGCATGCCCATGTAGTCGGCCTGGGCCCGATCCATCCCCGTCGCCGCAGCCGAGACCCCGCGAAAGATATTCCCGCCGCCGATCACGACGCACACCTGAACGCCCATTGCCACGACATCCCCGATATCGATGGCGATGGCGCGCAGCGTTTCGATATCGAGGCCGTAGTCTCGCTGGCCCATCAACGCTTCGCCGGACAATTTCAGCATCACGCGCTGGTAGACCGGATTTTGCGACATGGGATTCCCTAAAAGCGAGGGCGGAAGGCGCCGCACCCTAGTGTCGCGAAGGCGTACCGACAAGTCAGCGCCATCGCGGGACTGACCGCGACGGCGCCGGTTTCAACTAAACGCCAGCGGTTGCAGCAACCTCGGCGGCAAAGTCCTCCTTCGGCTTTTCGATACCGTCGCCCAACTGGAACCGAGCGAAACCGGTCAGCGCGACGCCGGCCTTTTTGGCCACGGCCTTCACTCGGGTTTCGCCGTCGTGCACCCACACCTGCTCCAGCAACACCACTTCTTCGTAGTATTTGCGGATGCGGCCTTCGACCATCTTTTCGATGATGTTCTCGGGCTTGCCGGATGCGCGGGCCTGTTCGGTCAGCACCGCTTTTTCGCGTTCCAGCGCGGCGGCATCGACGAAATCGATATCCAGCGCTTCCGGCCGCGCCGCAGCCACATGCATACCGACCTGACGGCCGAGGGTTTCGAGCACCGCCAATTCACCCGGACCTTCGAGCGCGGCGAGCACGCCGATCTTGCCCAGGCCCGGCTTCACCGCCGCGTGCATGTAGGTCGCGACCACACCCTGCGACACCGTCAGCACCTTGGCGCGGCGGATATTCATGTTCTCGCCGATAGTGGCCACCAAATGGGTCAGCTCTTCCGCCACCGTCCGGCCGGTGCCGGGGTACGGTTGGGCCGAGATCGTGGCGATGTCGTCGCCCACATCCAGGGCGGTTTTCGCCACCTGCTGCACGAACGCCTGGAACGTCTCGTTACGCGACACGAAGTCGGTTTCGGCGTTCACTTCCACCACAGCGGCCTTGCCGGGGGCAGAGGCAACGGCGACCAGCCCTTCGGCGGCAACGCGACCGGACTTCTTCGCCGCAGCGGCGAGGCCCTTCTTGCGCAGCCAGTCGATCGCCTGCTCGACGTCGCCGTCGGTGTCGATCAGCGCCTTTTTGCAGTCCATCATGCCCGCGCCGGTCTTGTCGCGCAGATCCTTCACCAGGGCAGCGGTGATCGCGGCCATGTTCTTTCTCCAGGTTGTCCAGGGGTGCGACGCGCGCACCCCCAGGGTTTAGGCAGTCGCTTCTTCGGCGGCCAATTCGGCGTCCGGCATGGCTCCGATCGGCAGTTCCTCATTGGCGCCGATATCGACACCCGAGGACGCCATCTCGGCGCTGATGCCATCCAACACCGAACCGGCAATCAGATCGCAATACAGGGTGATGGCGCGGATCGCGTCGTCATTGCCTGGGATCGGGAAGGTCACACCGGTGGGGTCGGAGTTGCTGTCGAGCACCGCGACGACCGGAATATGCAGCTTGTTGGCTTCCTCGACCGCCAACTTCTCCTTGTTGGTGTCGATGATGAACAGGATATCCGGCAGGCCGCCCATTTCCTTGATGCCGCCCAGCGCGCGTTCCAACTTCGCCTGGTCGCGGGTGATTTCGAGGACTTCCTTTTTGGTCAGGCCCTGGGTCTGGTTGCCGAGCATTTCCTCGATCTGGCGCAAGCGCTTGATCGAACCCGTGATGGTCTTCCAGTTGGTCAGCGTGCCGCCGAGCCAACGATGGTTGATGTAATACTGACCGCAGCGCTTGGCGGCATCGGCCACATGTTCTGCCGCGGCCCGCTTGGTGCCGACGAACAGAACGCGGCCACCAGCAGCGGTCACGTCGCGGACGGCGCGCAACGCGCGATCCAGCATAGGCACCGTCTGCTGAAGGTCGATGATGTGAACTTGATTGCGGACCCCGTACAGGTACGACGCCATCCGGGGATTCCAGCGGCGGGTGTGGTGTCCGAAGTGAACGCCGGCTTCGAGTAGCTGGCGCAGGGTGAAATCGGGCATCGCCATAAGCGTGCTCCTTTCATAAACGTCCGGTTGAGCCTCCGCGAGGGTTTGCCGTTCGGTCTTGAAACCTAACAGCACCGGAATTCCCCCCGAATCGAGCGATTCAGGTTGAAAGGCACCTCGCGTGCGAATTTGCCGGGACACCGCGCCCCGACGGCGGGGCATATGGCCGAAGCAGCGGTTCTGCGCAAGCCCTACAGCACCGCTGTCCCCGCCCGCCCGTCCCCGGCGCGACGAAACCGCCCGCACCGACGCGATTTTCTTTGCCTCCGTTAACACAATCTTAAACATTTCCCTTTAACACCGGGACCAGTGCCGGGCGCGCCGTTCGGCTGTAGCGTCACGAGGCCAAAACAGCCTATGCCGGACTACCCCCCCGGAGCGGCGCATCCCGCGTCCAGCGCGACATCCCCCGCGGGTTCGTACCAACGGGGCGGGGATGTCCTAAGCCTGAGCGGCATGCTGGCGATCCTGCGCCGCCATCGCACCGCCTGGCTGGCAACCACACTGATCCTGCCGCTGCTCGGCATCGTCGCGCTCCATCGCCTCACGCCCATCTACACCGCGACCGGCATGCTGATCTACGAGCCGAACGAATACAAAGCCCAGGTGCTGCAAAGCGTGCTGCGGGAGGGACCGACGACCGAGGCCACCATGGCCAGCCAGGCCGAATTGCTGCAAAGCCTGCACATCGCGCAGAAAGTCGCCGAACGCGGCCGCCTGGATGCCAACCCCGAGTTCAATCCGACCGTCCGGCCACCGTCCGCTCTGCGCCGCTGGCTCGCGCGCGTGTTGCCGTTCGAGGAACCGGAATCCCATGGGCCGCACCTCGATACCGGGCGAAACGGGATGTTGCTGGCAGTGCAGGCGGCTCTGCATGCCAGGCCCGTCCGCTTTTCCCGCGTGCTGGAGGTCACGTTCACCGCCCAGGACCCCGTCGTCGCGGCGGCGGCGGTCAACAATGCGATGGATGTCTATATCAAAGACCAGTACGCGGCGAAGGCTCGCGCCGTCCATCGCGCCACCGAGCAGTTGCAGCAGCGGGCGGAAGCGCTGCGACGGGAAACCCAGCGGCACGAAGACGGCATAGCCGCCTATCGCGCGCGCTCCGGCCTGTTCCAAGGCATGCACGCTGGTTTCGACGCCGAGCAGGTCAGCCACCTGACCGAGGAGTTGGTCCGTGCTCGGACCGAACTCGCGAATGCCGACGCTCGGCTGGATGCGGCACGCGGGCGGGCGGGGGCCGGGGCGCAGGCGGCGATCGCGCCGTCGGTCGTGCAACTGCGTGCGCAGCAGGAACAGTTGGCCGCCCAGGCACAAATCCGCCAAGGCCGCCTGGGCGCCAGCCACCCGGAAGCCGAGGGGCTGCGCCGACAGACCGAGACCGCGCAACGCAATCTGGCCGCCGAGATCGGGCGCGTCGTCGCCTCCATCGACGCCGAACGTCGGGTTGCGAGGGAAAGGGTGGCGACGCTGGAGACCAACCTGCGCACCGCGCAGCAGGAGGCGGACCGGACCTCGCGGGTGCAAATTCCTTTGAATGCCATGCAGCGCGATGCCGACGCCGCGCGGGCGCAGTTGCAGGCCGTTCTGTTGCAGATCCAGGACACCGCGCAAAAGGCGACGATCGAAACGGCGGAGGCGCACGAGATCTCCCAGGCGCTGCCGCCGCAGCGGCCGAGTTGGCCACCGACGGGCCCGATGACGGCCGGGGCCTGTGCGGCCGGCGTGTTCGCTGGGTTGCTCGTGGTGTACGTATTGCATCTGACCGATGCCTCGATCAACGGCACCGAGGATATCCGAAGCATCACCGGCCTGCCCTGCTTCGCCCTGCTGCCGGAGGTCGGTAAGCGCGCCTTGGGGCACGGGCGGATCGAGGACTATGTCGTCAAACGACCGCTGACCGCGTTCGCCGAGCAAATCCGCAGCTTGCGCGCCGGGATTTGGCTGGGTGCGCATCGGCCGCGCGCGATCGCCATCACGGCGGCCCGTCCGGGCGAGGGAAAAACCCTCCTGACCCTGTCGCTGGGCCGCTCCGCCCAGTTGGCCGGGGAGAAGGTGCTGCTGATCGAGTGCGATCTGCGTCGGCCGAAATTTGCCCGCATTTTCGGCGCCGACAACGACCTCGGGCTGGCCGAGGTGCTGCGCGGCACGGCAGTGCTGGCCGATGCCATTCGCACCGATCCGCTGTCCGGGCTGGCCTATATCGCGGCGGGCAAACCCGGCGGCGATATGCTGTCGCTGTTTCTATCCGACACGATGACCCGCCTGCTGCACGCCGCGCGGGAAGAATACGATCTGATCCTGCTGGACACGCCGCCGATCCAGGCCATGAGCGAGGTGCGGGTCGCCGCCGCCCTGGCCGATGCGGTGCTGCTCTGCGTCCGCTGGCGTCGGACGCCGCGCGCGGTGGTGCGGCACGCGCTCGATCTGCTGCGGGAAATCCATGCCAACACGATCGGTGCGGTGCTGACCCGGGTCGATGCCCGTGCCCATGTGCGATCGGGCGGCGCCGACGCCGAGGTGTACCACCGCCGTTACCGCAACTATTACAAAGGTTAGCGGCGCATGGCACGACCGGACAGGGATGCGATCTGGGCGCTGCCGACGGCGGCGGCAGTCCTGCTATGGCCGGCGCTTTGGAACGGTTATCCGATCGTCTTCGCCGACACCGGCACATACCTGTCGCAAGCAATCCATCGGTACCTCGGCTGGGATCGGCCGCCGTTTTACTCGTTGTTCATGCTGCCGTTGCATGCGACCGTCAGCACTTGGCCCGTGGTGGCGGTGCAGGCGCTGCTGACCGTTTGCACGCTGCGGCTGGTGTGCCGGACGTTGCTGCCGGATTTCGGAACGCGATGGCTGCCGATCGCGGTGCTGCCTCTGGCGATCGGCACCTGGCTGCCGTTCCTAGTGTGCCAATTGATGCCTGACGTGCTCACGCCGTTGCTGGTGTTGATACTGTGTGCCGGGCTGCCGCATTGGCGCTGGGCCGCGCTGGCCGCCTTTGCCGTTGCCGCGCAGCAATCGAGTCTGCTGCTCTCCGCCGCCATCCTGCCGTTTTGCGGCGCACCGTGGCGGCGCCTTTGCGTGCCGCTGGTGGTCGCGGCCCTCGCGCTGCTGGCGGTCAACCGGATCGGTCACGGGCGCCTCGCAATCTCCCCCTTCGGCAACGTCTTCCTGCTTGCGCGGGTCATCTACGACGGGCCGGGGATGGACACGCTGCGGCGCGATTGCCCGGCCGCCGGTTGGCGATTGTGCGGGTTTCTGGATCGGTTCCCCGCGACCTCCGATGAGTTCCTGTGGCGCCCCGACAGCCCGATCGTGCTGGCGGGCGGGCACAAGGCGGTGTCGGCCGATGCCGATGCCATTGTATCTGCGGCATTGCGCGCGGAGCCCGGGCGGGAATTGGCCGCGGTGCTACGCAACGGGTGGGAGCAATTAACCCGCTTCGAGTCCGGCGATGGCCTGGAAGCCTGGCCGGTCGAGGTCACGCCCTGGATCGAACGCGATTTCCCACCGGCCGAGGCCGCCCGATACGCGGCGGGGCGGCAGGCGCGCGGCTTGCTGGCATTGCCTGCGGGTTTGGCCGACTTGCACCGTTTCCTGGCTTTGGCCGGGATCGTCGGCTGCCTCGGCTTGCTGCCTTTGGCGCTGAAACGGCGGCATCGGGCGGCGGCGTTCCTGCTGACGACGCTGCTCGCCCTTCCCGTCAGCGCGATCGTTACCGGGGCCTTATCCACGCCGCACGACCGCTATCAGAGCCGCATCGCCTGGCTACCGCCGTTTATCGCGACGCTGTCGGCGGTCGCACTGTTCCGGCGCCCGCCATGAAGCGGCATGTTTTCTGGTCGGTGCTGGAAGCTGCGGGCGGCGCGGGTCTGTCGGTCGTGTCCGCCTTCGTCGTCGCGCATCGGATCGGCCCAGCGGAGATGGGGGTCGGCGCAGCGGCCGCCGCCGTGCATGTGCTGCTGTGGGTCGCGGTCAACGCCCTGTTCGCCGACGCGCTAGTGCAGCGGGCGACGCTGGACGACACCGTGGCATCGAGTGCGTTCTGGGCCTCAACGGCGACCGGGGTGCTGGCGATGCCGATACAAATCGCCTCCGGCTGGGCCTTGGCAGCCTTGTTGCAGGACGAACGGCTGGTCGCGATGAGCCTGTTGCTGGCGCTGCCTTTGCCGCTTGTCGGGGCGGGCGGCGCGATGCAAGGGGTGCTGACCCGAGGCCGCCATTATCGGGCGTTGGCAACACGCACCCTGGTAGGCCAAGGATCCGGGGCGGCGGTCGGAATCGTGTTGGCGTGGCATGGGGCCGGGGCCTGGGCGCCCACGATGCAACTGGCGGTATCGTCCTTCGCGGGGGCCATAACCTTGCTGGCGACGGCGGGGTGGCGCCCGGCATTCGTTTGCGCACCGGCCGCCGTACGCAGCCTGCTGACGGTGGGATTGCCGCTGACCGCCAGCACCTTGGTGCAACTGGGCCGCTACCGGCTGTTCGCCATTCTGATCGGGGGCACCGCCGGGGCGGCGGCTTTGGGGCAGGTGCATGTCGCATTCCGACTGGTGGATACCGTGCGGGAACTGGCATTCACCGCGCTCTGGCGGCTGATGTTGCCCATCCTGTCGGAACAGCAGCACGACCGAGCCGCGCTGTTGGCGACGGTCGACCGGCTGCTGCTTCTATCCAGCCGATTGTTGCTGCCGCTCTGCGTCGTTTTGGCCATCGCTCTGGTGCCGGTGGTATCGGCGGTGCTCGGGCCGGATTGGGTCGCGGCAGGGCATGCCGCGTTGCCTCTCGTCGGATTGATGGCGCTGCTGGGCCTGATGTTTCCATCCGGCGTCGCGCTGGTGGCGATGGGCGGGGTGCGGCAGGCGCTGGTCGCCAATCTCGCCGGTCTGGTCGCGACGGCGGTGCTGGTGCTGCTCGTTCGCCCGGCGGACCCCTGGCACGCGGTGCTGGTTTGGTGCGGCGGACAGGCGTTCGTCAGCCCCTACGCGCTATGGACGAACGGCAAGGCGTTGGGGGTCGGGCCGCTGCGACCGCTGCGCGCCGGGCTGGCTTGGCTGGTGCCGTGCACGGTCCTGGCGCTTATCGCGATTGCATCGGGGGTTTGACCGGGGCAGGATCGCGCCAACCAACCATCCGATCGCGTCCCCTTCCCTCCGGCCATGAGGCCCCCATGCCCACTTACGACTACCAGTGCGCGAATTGCGGCCCGTTCCGCGACTCCTACCCCATGTCCGCCTTCGCCGACCCGCAGGCCTGCCCCCGTTGCGAGGCTGACTCGCCCCGCGCGTTGACGTTGCCGGCCTTGTCGGGCGGCGCGCAGGAGAATGCGCCGTCCACCGGATCGTGGTCGTCGCACGCCGGCGGTTGCGCCTGCTGCGCCGCGCCGCGCCGTCTGACCGCCGAAGCTGTGTGACCTGGAGGGGTCGTTGCCGTTCCGTTCTTAATAGGACGCCGGCGCTGCGGTCAGGGCGTCCAGCCGATAACGAAGGTTTCCGGCAGCGGCTTGCCCGCGAAGCCGAGCGGGGCGATCGTGCGCAGGTCTTTGCGTAGCAAAACCTGACGTACGATTTCCGGCACGATGACGGCGCCGACATAGCGGCCCATGCATTCGTGCAATCCATAACCGAAATGGAACGTATTGGTCAGTTGCTGGCGCGTCGGATCGAACGTTTCGGGATCGGGAAACCGAACGGGATCGTGCATCGCGGCCAGCACCAGCGGTAGAACCGCCGTATTCGCCGGAATTTCCTGCTGCCACGGCCGCCCTGCACCCAGGGTATAAGGGGCATTGGAGATACGGAACAAATAGGGGGAGATCGGGTCGAAGCGCAGCGCCTCCCACACATAGCCGTCGAAGGCGGCGGTATCGTCGGATGCTGCTGCGGCCTGCGCCGCCGCCAGGATTTTCGGGCGCGCCATCAACTGGGCCAGGGCCTGCACTGTCGCCTGGGAGGATGTTTCGACCGTCCCGATCAGCAACCCGCCGATGTTCAGGCCTTTCCAGGCAAGTTCGAACTGGCCCGGCGTCTGCAAGTGGCTGCGCACGATGCGATTGACGACGTTATCTTCCAGCATCGGAATCGGCAGTTGCGCCTGTGCGACGCGCTTGATCAGCAGCTTCGCGATGAATGCCACCAGTTCTTGCTTACAACGATTCACATTGTCTTCGATCCGCTGGCGGTCTTCGACGAGATCCCAGGGATGGTTATGGAAGGCATCGCATTGGTTCCAGAACGACCACTCGGCCAGCTTACCCGGCTCGGCGCCTTGCAGGCCCATATATTCCTCGACCACTCGGATCGGGACGTGCCGTGTCAGGCCCGGGACGGCATCGATCTGTCCGTTCGCCGCATCCAGCGCTGCCTTCGTTTCCCTCCCAACCAACGCTCGGATACGCGGTACATCCGCACGGTCCAGAAACGCCGAGATCGCGGATTTATCGCGGAAATGGACGGCGGTATCGTCCTCCGACATAAGGTAGGGCGCCATTTTTTTGCGATAGGGTTCGTTGGTGAAGACCTGATGAACCCGCAAAACCTCGATCGTATCGTTGAAATCGGCGACGAATGTGCAGGCCGAGGTACGCAGGATCGGCCGTTTTTCACGCAGTTCGTTTACGAATGGCAATGCCTCGGTATCGAGCCACTTCCGAGCGATTTGGAAACGATCGGCTTCGGGCGCGGCGTCGAGTCGTTCCAGGTAGGTCATGTTCGCCTCCACTCGGTTTATTTCCGTGCGGCGATGCATACCATGGGTCTTGGCGCGCTTCGCAGTGAAGCGGATCACATTCGCGATATTACCGGACCGGCGTTCAGAACCCGGCGCCGGGTTCCGCCAGATAGGCGTCTTCGTCCGGCGTATTTGCCCGACCCAGCGCAATGTTGCGATGAGGGAACCGACCGAAACGGCGGATGACGTCGCGATGGCGGACGGCATAATCGAACGTGTCGTCGCCCAACCCCGCCCGCACCGCATCGAATAACGCCACCGAACGATCCTGGTCGGACAAATTCTCGGAATGCTCGAACGGCAGATACAGGAACATCCGTTGCACCGGGGTCAGGCTTCGATCGAAACCCCGATCGATGGCGGCGGCGGCGACCATGCGCGCTTTCGGGTCGGCTGCGAAACTTTCAGCCGATCCGCGGAACAGGTTGCGCGACAATTGATCGAGCAGAATCGTCAACGCCAAAGCACCCTCGGCCGTTTCGGCCCAACCGTCGAATACGCCGTCTTTCGCTGCATTGCGTGCATCCAGGAAACGATGGCACTCACGGTCGAACGCGTCGTTTTTGACAAACCACGCCGCGCGCCGGGTCGTCGGATCGCCGTCGAACCAAAAATCGAGAATATCGGCCGGGGCGGTCATGACAACGCCCGATCCAACAAGCGTACGGAATGGATGGCTTCGCGCCCGCCGAGGTCGCGAATTTGATGCCGGCAGGACGTTCCATCGGCAACGATGACATCGTCGGCACCGGCCGCCCGCACCGCTGGCAACAATCCAGCTTCCGCCATCGCGCGCGACGTATCCCGATGTTCCGCCTGATAGCCGAACGATCCGGCCATGCCGCAACAAGACGAGGCGACCGGTTTCGCGGTCAGGCCAGGGATCGTCCGCAAGGTGGCAATGGCATCTGGGAAGGCACCGAAGCTCTTTTGATGGCAATGGCCATGCACGTGAGCAACGACATTCGTTTCTTTCAGCATGAGATCGGGTTTCTCCCGGACCAGAAATTCGCTCAACAACAAGGCACGACCAGCGAGATTTTCGGCATCCGGCCCCGGCAGCAAAGATTGGAATTCGTCGCGCAATGTCATCAGACACGACGGCTCCAGTCCGATCACCGGCAGATCGCCGGCCAGTCGGCGCATGGTGCGGCTGGCCTCTGCCCGCGCTTTATCGACCAGACCGGCCGCGAGATAGGTGCGACCGCAACAAAGCCCCCTGCCCTTGGTTTCCGGCACCAATGCGCGATAGCCGGCCGCGCGCAGCACACGGACGGCGGCACGCAGATTGTCCGGTTCGAAATAGCGATTGAAGGTATCGGCCAACAGCAGCACATCGCCGCGCGGCGCAGGGGGGGCAGCGGTGCTGGCTTCCGCATCCCGGAACGGATCGGGTTGCCATTCCGGCAGACGCCGCTCGGCAGCGAAGCCGAACCATTTTTCCCCAAGCCGACGCAGCAACGCAGATTTGTTACGCAAGTTGGCAAGAGCGGTCAGGCGACTGGCGATCGGGGCGTAGCGCGGCAATTCCGCGATCAGAGTTTCGCGCCATTTCACCCCATGTTTATCGGCCCGAGCGGCCTGAACCTCGATCTTCATTTTGGCCATATCGACGCCGGTCGGGCATTCGCTGCGGCACCCTTTGCACGACACACACAGCGCCATCGTATCGGCCAACGCGTCCGATGCCATCGCCTCCGCCCCGAGTTGCCCGGTCAACGCCAAGCGCAACGTATTTGCCCGCCCCCGCGTCAAATGCTGCTCATCTCGCGTCACCCGGTAGCTCGGACACATCGTATTGGCATCGAATGCGCGACAACTACCGTTATTATTGCACATTTCGACAGCGGCCAGCATGCCGCCAAGCGCACCTTGGTGCGGCGACCAGTCGAGTTTCGGAACAAACCCGGTCGCGGCACCATAGCCCGGACCGTAACGAAACAGCGTCCGATCGTCCATCGCCGGCGGGCGGACGATTCGATTCGGATTCAACATCGCGGTCGGGTCGAAGGCATCCTTCACCGTTTCGAAGGCGCGGACGATGCGCTCTCCGAACATTTGCGTATGGAATTCGCTGCGCACCAAACCGTCACCGTGCTCGCCGCTGTGGGACCCTTTGTATTCCCGCACCAGGGCGAAGGTTTCCTCGGCGATCGCACGCATCTTGGAGACGTCGTTAGGGTCTTTCATGTTCAGGACCGGGCGGACATGCAGGCACCCGACCGAGGCATGCGCGTACCACGTGCCCTTCGAGCCGTGCCGCTCGAATACGCCGTTCAGCCGTTCGGTGTAATCCGCGAGATCGTCGAGATCGACAGCACAATCTTCGATGAACGAAACGGGTTTGCCGTCGCCCTTCATCGACATCATGATATTCAAACCGGCCTCGCGGACCGACGCGATTTGGCCCTGAAACGCCGGATCGATCGCGCGAACGACATCGGGCGAGCCAAGGCTGCCCATCAGTTCTTCCAGAGCGTCCAGCTTGCGCAACAGCGGCCCGTCCTCGTGCCCGTGGAATTCCACGATCAGCAACGAATCCGGCTCTCCGATAAGGCAGCGATCGATTGTCTTCCGGAACATGACGATATTGCGGGCGAGGTCGATCATATTGCGATCGACCAGCTCTACCGCCTCCGGCTCCAGCTGAACGATATGGCGCGCCGCTTCCATCGCTTTACGGAACGAAGAAAACTGACAAATACCCAAAACCTTGCGTGGTTTTATGGGATGCAGCATCACCTCGATCGCGGCCGAGAATGCCAGCGTCCCTTCCGATCCCACCAACAGCCGAGCAAGATTCTCTCGGCCGGCATTGCGTTCGGCCGGGGTGAGGGCGTTGATATTGTAGCCGCCCACACGGCGCAATTGTTTCGGAAAACGAGCGGCAATTTCGTCGGCCTCGGACGCACCGAGAACGCGCAGACGCTGGATCAACTCAGCGATTCTGGGCGGTGTATCGGCGCCCAGATTGTCGGGGATGGCACCGAAGACATGCCGCGTGCCATCGGCCAGAATGGCATCGATGGCGCTGACATTATCGGCCATAAGACCGTAACGTATCGATTTCGCACCGCAGGAATTGTTGCCCGCCATGCCACCGATGGTGCAACGCGCATGGGTGGACGGATCGACCGCGAAGAACAATTTATCCGCAGCGAGTCGTTGGTTCAATTGGCCCAGCGCAATGCCCGGCTGCACCCAGGCGCGTCTATTTTCAGCATCGACGCTCACCACATCGCGCAAATACTTCGAGCAATCGATCACCAGTGCTCGGTTGACCGTCTGTCCGCACTGGCTAGTACCGCCGCCGCGCGCCAGGACAGGAATGCCTTCTTCCCGAGCGATGGCCAAAGCAGCAGCGACGTCGTCGATGGTTTCGGGGACGATCGCGCCCAAGGGTTCCATTTGGTAAATGGATGCATCGGTCGCATAGCGCCCCCGGCTTGCCCGATCGAACAGAATATTGCCCTTGATATGGCGCGACAGTTTCAACGCCAAAGCGGAGTCGCCGGGGATGGAGATCGTGGATTGGGTCATGCTCATGCCCCCATTTTGAACCGAGCGCCCGGACTGCGCCAGATCGCATATGCCAGACCGGCCCGTCGCAGGCCCTTTGGCCCACGACGGGTCGCTGTTATCCGGCGGCGTAGGCGCCGCGGCCGAACATTTTGTCCATCGCCTCGGCTTCGGCTTTGTCGAATTGGGTTGTAACGGTCCGGACCTCGGCGACCTTTGCCAACGCCGCCTGCACGGCCGGCCGCGCATCTATCGCAGCAACCCATCGCGCCACATTGGGGAATTTGGCCATCGCATCCGGCCCCATGAACATCGGCAGGTTGCGCAGCCAGGGGTGTGTCGCGATATCGGCAACGCCGTATTCGCTACCGGCGAGGTAGGCATTGTCGGCCAGCCGGCGATCGACGACTTCGGTCACCCGCAGGGCCTGGGTAATGTAGCGGCTTTTCGCGTAGTCGTTACCGGCGGGGGCGAAACGGATGAAGTGCACCATCTGGCCGAACATCGGGCCGACTGTGGACATCTGGGTCATCAGCCACTGGATTGCATCGTATTTCGCAGCGGTTTCGGTGGGCAGCAGCTTGCCGGTTTTCTCCGCCAAATACAGCAGGATCGCGCCGGATTCGAAACAGGTATAGGGCTTGCCGCCAGGGCCGTCGGAATCGACAATGACCGGCACTTTGGCGTTCGGATTCAAGCGCAGAAACGCGGCGTCGAATTGCTTGCCGGTAAAGACATCGACCGGCGCGACCGTGTAGGCCAAGCCGAGTTCTTCCAACGCGATATAGACTTTGACGACGTTCGGGCTACCCATGCCATAGAGGGTAATCATGTCGTTGTTTCCTTCGGGTTATCGGGTTTTCGGCATTTCGAAACCGGCGCCGCGCTCGACGAATCGGAACATCGTCGAAATGTCGTCGTTCGGCGATCCCGCCAGGATCGCGTGATGAATCATCATCCGCGCGGTCTGACACAGCCACATGGGAACGCCAATATCTTCCCCCTGCTCCACCGCAAGGTCCATGTCCTTCTTCAGGATTTGCAGCGTGGCACCGAAGGCGAAGCTGCGGGTCAGCACGGCTTGCGGCACCACTTTTTTCAGTGCGCCATTGTCCCCGGTGCCGACCGAGATCGCCTTCATCAGGATTTCCGGGTTCACCCCGCCTTTCGCGCCCATGACCAAAGCCTCCGACGAGGCGACCAGGGACACGATGAACAACGCATTGTTGGTCAGTTTCAGCACCTGCGCCGCGCCGGGTTTATCGCCTGCGATGGTAACCGTCGGACCCCAGAGCGAGAGCATCGGCATCAACCGCTCCACCGTCGCCGGGTCGCCCGATACCATGACCGACAAAGTGCCGGCGGCCGCGCCCGATGGGCCACCGGAAATCGGGCAATCGACGATCGTCACGCCGCGCGGGGTCATCGCTTCTTCGACCTCCCGCAGGAATTTCTGGCCGACGGTGCAGGTGTTCACCAGGATTTTCATCTTGCTGCCTTGCAGCAGCCCGTTCTCCCCGAACACGACGGCGCGGAAGGCACCGAGGGTCGGGAGCGATACGAACACCACCTCGCACCGATCGGCCATTTCCTTTGGGGAGCCGACCTGCTGCGCCTGACGATCGAGCAGCGGCTGCATTGCCGCCGGATTGGTGTCGAGGATGGCCAGGCGATGCCCGCCCTCCAGCAGCTTGGTGGCCATCGGCTGTCCCATCGAGCCGACGCCGAGATATCCTGCTTCCATCGCTTGGTCCTCCATTCGCGGGTCGCAGTATATCGTTAAGCCGCACCCAGATGCACATGGTCCAGGAAGGCCCGCAACGCGCTGGATAAATAGGCTTCGCGTCGGTGGATGAACACGGTGCCGACCAGCGCCTCGGCCGGCGGCAGGGGATGGAGGCTGACGCGACCTTGCTGCCAGACCGGGCCGATCAACGCGCGCGGCAGCAGGCTGATGCCGAGGCCGGCGGCGACACAGCCGAAAATCGCCTCCAGCGTGCCGAATTCCATGACCCGAGGCACCGCGATGCCGCGCTGTGCCAGCAAGCCTTCCAACCGTTGCCGGTACGAACAGCCGCGCCGCAGCACCACGATGCGGGCGATCCCGCCCTGGGTCGCGGCTTCGATCGACGCGATGCCGGGTGCGGCGAGGATCGCGAGTTCCTCCTGGAACATCGGTCGTTCCGTCAACGAGGGGTGGGCGACCGGACCGCAGACGAACGCCCCTTCCAGCGTGCGATCCAGGACCGCTTCGATCAGTTCCGCCGTGGTGCCGGGGCGCAGCGCAATATCGACTTCCGGGCAAGCAGCGGCGTAGCTGGCCAGGAGCGGCGAAAGTCGCAGCGCAGCGGTCGTTTCCAGGGAGCCGATGGTCAAGGGACCGCCCGGCGTGCCTTCGTCCCGCGCGGCGCGTTTGGCGTCGGCAAGCAACCATGCGACGCGGCGGGCGTAGGGAAGCAGGCGGGCGCCGGCATGGGTCAGAGCGACGCCGCGGGAGTGGCGTTCGAACAGCGGGCAGCCCAACTCGTCCTCCAGCGCTTTGACGCGCGCGGTGACATTGGACTGAACAGTATGCAGTTCATCGGCGGCACGCTTCATACCGCCGACACGGGCCACTGCCTCAAAAATCCGGAGCTCGGCCGAATCCATGGGTGCTATCTCTCCGAACGATGGGTTCGATCGTATCTAATCGTTCGATCCTATCGCAAGAGGCTGGTAATCCGCCGCCATGGCAAACCAAAACACACGGGCCGTTACGGCCGCATTTGGCGGCATGATCGCAATGGCGGTCGGGATCGGCATCGGCCGCTTCGTCTACACGCCCATCCTACCGCCGATGATCGCGGCTTTGGGCCTGAGCAAGGCCATGGCCGGTTCGATCGCCTCCGCCAATTTCCTCGGCTACATGCTCGGCGCCCTCGGCGCTGCTCGTCTCCCGTTGCCGGGGTCCAAACGGGTGTGGTTGCTGGGTGCAATGGCGTTCAGCGCGGCAACGACCGGCGCCATGGGTCTGGATTTCGGCGTGCCCTGGATGCTGGCGCTGCGCTTTCTCGGCGGCATGGCCAGCGCACTCGTGCTGATCCTGGCATCGGCCCTGACGATGGATCGTCTGGCGGCAGCCGGTCGGCCCGGCCTCGGGGCGCTGCACTTCGCCGGCGTGGGCCTGGGCATCGCGGTCTCCGCCGTGCTGGTCGCGTCGGTGTCGGGGTGGCAGACGATGTGGCGCGCGAGCGGTGCCATTTCGGTCATTGGACTGATCCTGTGCGCCATACTCCTCCCATCCGAATCGGACCGATCGCAGGCCCGCCCACCAGCCGCCGCGACGACCCGCGACATCAGGCTATGGCGCACAACTGTCGCTTACGGCCTGTTCGGCTTCGGCTATTCGATTACCGCGACATTCCTGGTGGCGATCGTCCGAGCGGAGGTTCCCAGCATGGAGTCGTCGATCTGGACGATGGTCGGTCTCGGCGCCGCGCCCTCCGTCTGGCTGTGGGGGCTGCTCGGACGCCGAATCGGTACGGCACAAGCCTTCGCCGCAGCGGCAATCGTTGAGGCCATTGGTGTCCTCGCCAGCGTTGCCTCGGCCGGCGCGTTATCGGTGTCGCTGGGCGCGGTGCTGTTGGGCGGTACCTTCATGGGGCTGACCGCGCTGGGCCTGACCCGAGCACGGGAATTGGCGACGGGCGACCCACGGCGGGCGATGGCGGCGATGACAGGTGCATTCGGGGCCGGGCAGATCGTCGGGCCGCTGCTGGCGGGGGTGCTGTCGGATCGGTTGGGCGG